>NZ_CP097322.1:6292500-6628827 GCF_023515955.1 Streptomyces sp. RerS4 | reverse complement strand
GTCACGGCGCCGTCTTCCCCGCCGCCGCCCTCCCCGTACCGCTCCTGCCCGGAATCCACCCGACCGGGCCGCCGCTCGGTGGGCAGGCGTGCGGTCGGCGGGGCACCCTGGAAAGGGGTGCGTCGTCGCGCCACTCGCCCCCGCGCCCCGGCAAGCCTTCCTGAACCCCCTGGGGGACATCATGGAACTCGGCTTTCTCAAGCCGCTCTTCGCCCGACCGGGCCCGTGGGCCTCGGTGTACATCGAGACCACGCGCGCGACCGAGGACGCGCAGCGGATACAGGCACTTCGTGAGCGTGCGGTCGCGTCGCAGTTGATCGACGCGGGCGCCGACGCCTACACCGTGCGGGCCGTGATGAACCGGCTCGCCGGGGAACCCGTCAGTGGTGCGCCGCCCGGCCGCGCGCTGTTTGCCGCGGGCGCCGAGGTCGTACTCGACGTCCCGCTCGGCAAGCCCCCCGTCGCCACCGAGGCGACCTGGTCGATCCTGCCGCACATCGCCCCGCTGGCCGGCCTGCGCGGCGACGAGCCGAGCTGCCTGGTGGCGTACATCGACCGCACGGGCGCCGATCTGGAGATGCGCGACACGCACCACCGCGAGGCCGTGGGTCAGGCCCAGGGCCGCGAATGGCAGGGCCGCGGGCACCGCAGCATCCCGACGGACCGGTACGAGTGGCACTACCGGAACAAGGTCGAGAACGCCTGGAACGAGACGGCGGGCATCATCGCGGCGGAACTGGCCCGGCAGTGGCCCGACAGCGGCGCCGATCTGGTGGTGCTGACCGGCGATCCCCGCGAGCGCAGGGCCGTCCGCGACCGGCTGCCCGAGCAGATGCGGGCGGTGACCACCGAGGTCGACAGCGGCGGCAGATCGCCCGGCGCCTCGAAGGACGCCCTTGACCGCGAGATCGCGCGGGTGCGCGAGAGGTTCGCCCGCGAGCGGCTCGAAAGCGCCTTGGAGCGCTTCCGCATGGGCCGGGGTCGGCCCGGGGAGCACCGTGCGTCGACCGTGGACACCGGACCGGGTGAGGCCGCCGAGGGCATGCCGGCCGTGGTGGACGCCGTACGCACCCACCAGGTGGCCACGCTGCTGCTCGGCTCCGACGGCTCCGACCCGGGGCGCGAGGTGTGGATCGGTCCCGGGGTGGACGAGGTCGCGGTGCAGCGCGGCCAGGCGCAGGCGATGGGCGTCGACAAGCCCGTACGGGCGCGGGCGGACGACGCCCTGCTGCGGTCCGCGGTGAGCGCCGGCAGCGAGGTCCTCGTCGTACCGGCGGACATGCCCGGACCGGCGGGCGGCCTGGGGGCGGTGCTGCGCTGGACGATGTGAGCCGGATGTCGGGTGCCCTGATCACGCTGTGCCTCGCCGGCGACGTGATGCTCGGGCGGGGCGTCGACCAGGTGCTGCCGCACCCCGGTGATCCGGCGCTGGAGGAGGCGTACGTCCGGGACGCCCGCACCTACGTCGAGCTGGCGGAGGCGGTGAACGGCCCGATTCCGCGACCGGTCGATTTTCCCTGGCCCTGGGGCGACACCCTGGGGATCCTCGACGCGGCCGCGCCGGACGCCGTCGTGCTCAACCTGGAGACCAGCGTCACCCGGAGCGACGACTTCGCGCCCGACAAGGCGGTCCACTACCGCATGCACCCCGCCAACCTGCCGTGCCTGGCGGCGGCCCGTCCCGATGTCTGCGTCCTGGCGAACAACCACGTCCTCGACTTCGGCCGCCGGGGGCTCGCGGAAACCCTCGACGCGCTGGCGGACGCCGGGCTCGCCACGGCGGGAGCGGGTCGCGATGGGGCGGAGGCCCGTCGGGCGGCGATCGTCCCCGTCCAGGGCGGCGGGCGGATCGTGGTCCTCGGCTTCGGCATGCCGTCCAGCGGAATCCCGTCGAGCTGGGCGGCCACGACGGACCGCAGCGGGATCGATTACGTCGCCGAAGCCTCGGACACCGCGGCGGCCGCGGTGGTCGCCCGGATCCGGGAGGCGAAGCGACCGGGTGACATCGTCGTCACCTCGATCCACTGGGGTTCGAACTGGGGTTACGTCGTGCCCCGCGAGCAGATCCGCTTCGCGCACGCCCTCGTCGACGGAGGCGCGGACGTCGTCCACGGCCACTCCTCGCACCATCCCCGGCCGCTCGAACTGTACCGGGGACGGCTCATCGCCTACGGCTGCGGCGACCTCGTCAACGACTACGAGGGCATCAGCGGCCACGACGACTACCGCGACGACCTGCGACTGCTCTACTTCCCGTCGGTCGAGCCCGACACCGGCCGACTTCTCGAACTGCGCGTCACGCCCCTCCAGGCGCGGCGGATGCGGCTGTGGCGGGCGGCGGCGCGGGACTGCCGGTGGCTGCGGGACGTCCTGGGGCGGATCAGCCGCGGCTTCGGCTCGCCCCCCGTCCAGGACCCGGACGGCACGCTCACCTTCGGCGTCTGAGGAAATGGGTATATCCCCCCATGGGGATCCATAGTGACCCGTAGGGACCTGTAGGGACCTGTAGGCAGATGGCCCACTCGGCCCGAGGAGGTGCGTCATGGCACACGCCGAAGAGTGGAAGGTCGGCGTCTACCTGAACGAGGAGGACGGCACGACCAAGGCCCGCGCGGTACTCGACACCGGGAAGACGAAGATGGTCGGCCGCGGCACGGCGCGGTGCAATCCGCAGGACGTGGACATCCCGGCGATCGGTGACGAGCTCGCGGCGAGCCGGGCGATGCGCGACCTGGCCGGTCAGCTGATGCGCGCCGCCGACCGCGACCTCGCGGAGGTGGGCGCCGTACCCGAACCGCCGCGCACCGGCTACGGCTGGCCGGATGACGCGGCCCGGTGACGCGGACAGCGGGTGTGCGCGGGTGTGAAAGGGCGGGATACCGCACGACCATCGGGGTAGCCGGACCCTATGGAGACAACGATCGACACCACACCGCTGCGCGCTGTCGCGCTGGTCTGCACCCTTTCGCCGTCGCCGAAGCGGTCCAGCTCGCAGTTACTGGCGGAGCAGACGATGGCGGCTCTCTCCGAGCACGGTGTGACCGGAAAGGTGATCCGGATCGCCGACCACGACGTCAAACCGGGCGTCGAGGTCGACATGGGTGAGGGGGACGCCTGGCCGGAGATTCGAGACACGATCCTGGGCTGCGACATTCTGGTCCTGTCCACGCCGATCTGGCTCGGCCACCCCTCCAGCCTCGCCCAGCGGGTCCTGGAGCGCTTGGACGCGGAGCTCGGCGAGAGCGACGACGAGGGCCGCATGCTCACCTACGGCAAGGCCGCCGCGGTGTGCGTGGTCGGCAACGAGGACGGCGCCCACCACGTCAGCGCCGAACTCTTCCAGGGCCTGAACGACGTCGGATTCTCCCTCGCCGCGAACGCCGTCACCTACTGGGTCGGCGAAGCCATGCAGGGCACCGACTACCAGGACCTCGACAAGACCCCCGAGAAGACCGCCGCGACGACCAGGACCCTCGCCGCGAACACCGCGCACCTCGCGCGCCGCCTCAAGGCAGCCCCCTACCCGCCCTCTTCCTGACCGCCGCCACACCCCGGCCGAGCCGGAAGGAGACCGCGATGCCCGCCCACGAGCAAGCCCACCTCAGCGATCCGCAGGCACTACACCCCCGTCCCCCGTTCCCCGAGCAGGATCAAGATCACCCCGGCTCGACCGAGGCGATGGACCCCCGCCCCGACCACGGTGAGGACACCTACCGGGGCCACGACCTGCTGCCCGGCCGCAAGGCGCTGGTCACCGGAGGGGACTCCGGAATCGGCCGGGCCGTCTGCCTGGCCTTCGCGCGGGAGGGAGCCGACGTCGTCTTCGCCCACCTGCCGGAGGAATCCGAGGAGGCCGACGAGACCGCCCGCCTGATCCGCGAGGCCGGCCGCACGGCGGTGGCCGTCGCCTGCGACATCCGGCACGAAGCCGAGTGCACCGCCCTCGTCGACAAGGCGGTGGGCGAGCTGGGCGGCATCGACCTGCTCGTCAACAACGCCGCCTACCAGATGGCGCAGCCGGACGGGATCGAGGCGATCACCACCGAGCAGTTCGACCGGGTGATGAAGACCAACCTGTACGGGATGTTCTGGCTCACCAAGGCCGCGCTGGCCCACATGCCGCGCGGCGCCTCGGTGATCAACACCGCCTCCGTGCAGGGCTACAAGCCCAGCCCGCACCTCCTCGACTACGCCATGACCAAGTCCGCGATCATCTCCTTCACCCACAGCCTCGCCCAGATGCTCGCCGAGCGCGGTATCCGGGCCAACGCCGTGGCCCCCGGACCGGTGTGGACCCCGCTGATCCCCGCGACCATGCCCGACCCGTCGAAGTTCGGCGAGCAGTCCCCCCTGGGCCGGCCCGCACAGCCGGCGGAAATGGCACCCGCGTACGTCTTCCTCGCCTCCGACCAGGCCTCCTACATCACCGGCGAGATCGTCAACGCCACCGGCGGAACCCCCTTGCCGTGACCGCGGACCGACCGTGCCCCCTCCATGCGGGTGAGACTCCCCGCCCCACGGGGCTCCTCCGGGCTCGGCGGGGAACCGATGGATCGGGCCGGGAGCGGCCCGACCCCCGATACGCATGGAGGCGACATGGGACACGGCGGGAACGTGATCGACGAGCTGATGACCGACCACCGGGAGGTCGAGGAGATGTTCGGCCGGCTCCAGGCCATGAGCGGCACCGGACAGGAGCTCCGTGATCTCATCGACGAGATCACCATCGAGCTGGTGCGGCACTCGGTCGCCGAGGAGCAGTATCTGTACCCGGCGGTGCGCGAGCACGTCGAAGGTGGCGACCGGATGGCGGACAAGGAGATCGAGGACCACAGCCGCGTCGAGAAGATCCTCAAGCGCCTGGAGAAGACGAAGACCGACGACGCGCAGATCAGCCCGCTCCTGCAGCAGCTCATGGACGAGGTCGCCGCCCACGTCGAGGACGAGGAGAGCAACCTCTTCCCCATGCTGAGGCGAGCCTGCACCCCGCAGCAGCTGGACGATCTCGGTGACAAGATCCGCCGTGCCAAGGCCATGGCGCCCACCCGCCCGCACCCGGCCGCACCGAGCAGCCCCACCGCCAGCAAGCTCCTGGCGCCGGGCGCCGGCCTGGTGGACCGGGCGCGCGACTTCGTGACCGGCCGCGGCAAGTCCTGATCCCGTCCGGGGCGGCGGGCCCGGATGCATGTCCGGGCCCGCCGCCCCGGACGGACGGTGACGTGCGTCATGCCGCGCGCCCACCGCTTGCGGCTACGCTGGTCGCCCACGAGCGGAGCGGCGCTGCTTCGCGCCGCAGCTCGCGGGCCCGGCACGGGCCGGGCGAGCACACCCCGAGGAAGCCGCCGTGTCCGCCGATCTCGCACCCGTCATAGCCGCCGGCACCCGCTGGCTGCTGACCGCCTTCCCCCCTTCACCGGGCGCCTTCAGTCAGGCCCTGGCCGAAGCGCAGGCCCGGCAGGCCGTCGCCCTCGCCGCCGCCCTGCGGTACCCGACGCCGCTCGACGCGCAGCTTCTGCACCTCCTCGGTCCGGGCGGGAGCGCCCGCCTGGACTGGCTGACCGGCGCCGACCACGACCACGACCACGAGGCGGACCACGACGCCGACGCCGATGCCGGCTGGCGGACGTGGGTGGACGAAACCGTCGTCAGCTGGGCCGCCTGCCTCCTCGCGAACCCCGCCCTCGCCGTGGACGCCCACCGGCTCGTCGACCGCGCCCAAACCGGCGAGGTCAGCCGCCTCACCCGCCCCGGCAACCACGAACACGCCGCCGCGCCCCTGCTGCGCCACCCCGACCTGCTCGAACCCGTCGCCGCCCTCCACCGGGAACAGCTGCTGGACCTGCTGGACACCGAGAACGCCGCTCTGCGATAGGGAGGGTGGCGGATGGGGACGGTGGCGGCAGGGCCGTTCAGCTCTCCCCGCGCAGGACCCTGATGCCGGCCAGGTCGGTGTCGACGGCATCGGGCACGACCATGCCGGCCTCGACGCCGGTGCGAAGGTAGCGCAAGACGTCCGCGGTCAGGCGTTCACCGGGCAGCGCCGCGGGGATGCCCGGCGGATAAGGGGTCAGCATCTCGGCGGCGATGCGTCCTTCGGCCTGTTCCCAAGGGAGTTGCTCGGTGCGCCCGAAGAACGCGTCACGCGGCAATGCCGCCTGCTCCAGGCGGAGTCCGGCGGGTGAGGGGATGTACACGGGCCGGCCGGTGCGCAGTTGGGGGGCGTGGGCGGCGAAGTCCGCGAGTGCGGCGATCAGGGTGTCGGCGGTCTCGTCGTCGTCGGCGTGCGTGAGCTGGGCGCTGATGCGGCGGTGGTCGCAGACGTGGAGGTTGACGCGATGGTTTCGGCGCAGCCAGTCGGCGGCCCGGTAGCCGGTGACCTGCCAGGCGCTGATGTCGATGATGACCTGGAGCGGGTCCAGGTCACTGGCCTTTCCGGGGCCGCAGAAGTCGGCGCGGTCGTGGACGTGGAGGCCGTCGATGCGGGAGATGCCGGCACGGACCCGGCCGGCGAGGGCGAGCGCGTCGCCGTAGAGCGCCTTGCCGTGTTCGACCATCTGACGCCGCCAGCCGTCGAGGGCCGCGTACACGAGCACTGAGGGGCTGGTGGTACCCAACAGGTCCTCACGGCCCTTCAGCACTTCAGGGGCGACCAGATCGCCCTGGAGGTGGAAGACCGAACTCTGTTCGAGGCCGGAGCCCATCTTGTGCACCGAGGTGACGCACACGTCCGCGCCGGCGTCCATCGCCCACGTCGGCAGGTCGGGGTGGAAGGGCAGGTGGGCGCCCCACGCCTCGTCGACGATGAGGGGGACGCCGCGCCGGTGGCAGACCTCGGCGATGGCGGCGAGGTCCGAGCAAGTCCCGTAGGGGGTAGGGGTGGTGACCAGTGCGCCGCGTGCGTCGGGGTGCGCGGACAGCGCTTCCTCGAACGCGTCGGCGGAGGGAGGATGGGCCAGGTGGCGGTCGGCGTCCCACTGCGGATCGACCCAGACGGGCCGGATGCCGGACAGGATCAGCCCCGAGACCACCGACTTGTGCGCGTCCCGTCCGACCACCAGCTCCTCGTGCGGCCCGGCGACCGAAAGCATGGCGGACTTCACGGACAGCGAGCTGCCGCAGGTGGAGAAGAAGGCGTGATCGGCGCCGACGGCCTCGGCCATGAGCGCCTGTGCTTCCTCGATGATCCCTTGGGAGGAGGTACGGTCGTCCAGACCACTGGTGGCCAGGACGTCGGCCCGGAAGACCTCGTCACCGAGCACGGCGCGCACCCGGGGGTCCACCCCCCGCCCCTGCTTGTGTCCGGGCGGAGTGAACGGCGTCTGGCAGGACGCGTGGTAGGCGGCCAGCGCGTCCAGTACGGGCGTCCTCGACTGATCCATACCTGCCCGCCTGCCCACGGTGAGGACGCGGAAACGCCGGCAGTCCGCGTGCGGAGGTTGGGGCGGAGCTCTTCGTTTTCATACCGAGCGCCCTGAAGATCAATGCCTTGCCCTCAACCGCACTTGAGGTCCTACCGTCTCACATGACCTGCACGAAGTGCAGGCTCCACGCAGAAGCACCAAGAGGGGGACACGACATGACGACCCAGCAGATGTCCGATGTCGAACTGGCCGGACAGCCCGCCGCGTATTGGACCGGTGTCGCCTACGAGGCGCTCATCGCGTACACCCGAGCCCGGCAGGTCGAAAAGGGTTACACCCAGCCTCAGTTCTGGCTGCTGCGGAACCTGTCAGTGAACGACATCTCGCCCGACGGCCAGGGAATGACCCTGCCTGAACTGCGGGAGGCCATGGCCTCCTACATCCGCCCCGAGGACGATCTGGCGGTAGAGGCCGAAGTGCTCCTGGACCGTGGCCGGCTGACCCGGGACACCCAGAACCGGCTGTGGCTCACCGAGGAGGGAGAACAGGCCCGCGTCGACCTCGCGCGCAACGCCCCCGCCATCCGCGCCGCCCTCCACCAGGGCATCGACGATGCGGACTACGTCACCACGGTGAAGGTGCTCCAGCAGCTGATCCGCAATGCGGGCGGGACGGGCGCCTGACGGATCGGGGCGTCAGACGGTCCGGGCGGCGGAGCGGATCAACGAGACGACGGCGTCGGGCCGGCTGTGCATCGGCAGGTGGGAGGAGGAGACCTCGGCCGTACGCGAACCCGCCCGCCGGGCCTGGAAGCGCTGGAGTTCCGCCGGGATCCCCCGGTCGCGGCCGGAGATCAGGGACCAGGAGGGCAGCGTGCGCCACGCGGCCGCGGTGCAACGGTCGGCGAACACCGACGCGTTGAGCGGGCGCTGGCCCGCCTCCAGGATGCGGGTGACGGACTGCGGGACGTCCTGGGCGAAGACGTCGTGGTAGCGGTCGGACCGGATGTAGAGGTCGACCGCCGGGCCGCCGTCGAGGCCCGGGACGGGGACCTGGGTCAGCGCCGGCTCCAGCTCGGAGCCGGGGAAGCGGCCGGCGAGCTCGCCCAGCACTTCCCCGGCGTCGGGCATGAACGCCGAGATGTAGACCAGGGCCTTGACGTTGGCCGCCGCCGCCGCGGCCTGGGTGATGACCGCGCCGCCGTAGGAGTGGCCGACCAGTACCACCGGGCCGGTGACGGCGGTGAGCCGGGCGGCGACCTGGGCGGCATCGTGGGCCAGGCCGCGCAGGGGGTTCGGGGCGGCGATCACCTGGTGGCCGGCACGCTGGAGGCGCTCGGTGACGGGGTCCCAGCTGGAGGCGTCGGCGAAGGCGCCGTGCACGAGCACGATCGTCGGCTGCGCGCCTTCCCGCTCGGTGGCGCTCGCGGTGTCCGCGGAGGCGGCGGGGGTGGCTGTGCCCACGGTCAGTCCGGCGGCGCCGGCGGCCGCCGCGGCCAGGGCGGTGCGACGGGAGGGGGCGGAGTGTGTGGTCATCGGGAGCGGTCTCCTTCGGAGGGGATCTCGGGGCGAGCGGGGCGGGGCGAGGACACCGCCGGGCACGGCTCCCGCACCGGAACTCGCGGGAGCCGTTCCGAAACCTAGACGCGATCAAGCGGCGCGCGTGGCCCCTGCGTGCACGGATCTGTTCTCCGCGTGCAGCGCCGCACCGGCCGGACGCGTTCCCCGCTCCCCCTCCCCGTGGCGACCGTGCACACCAGGGCAGTCATGGGCACGCCCGGACGACGGTGCGTGCTCCCCCGGCAGCCGGCGTCGAACCGGGTCGTGGGCCCGGTGAGTTCATGTGCACCTCGGCGTCACAGGCCGTTTCGGGCGCATCGTTCGTCTCCGGGGACGGTGAGGCGGGTGCCTGCACGCCGACCAGTGGGCAAATCGTCATTTAAGATAACGGTCGGCCGTGACGCCGCGGCTCGTCGCTGTGCGCGGCGGCTGCGGAACGGTCGGGGCCTTGGTCCGGACAGGGACCTCATGACTCCGTGTGGGAGCGCAGCGCACCGCTCACCGGCCCACGAACAGAATTCCCCAGGGAGAAGTGAGGTATGTCAGTGATCTGCGTCGGAGGCATGATCGGGATCGGCAAGACGAGTGTGGCCGAGCTTCTCGCCAAGGAGCTGGGCAGCACCGTCTTCTACGAGAGCGTGGAAGACAACCCGATCCTTCCGCTCTTCTACACGGCGAGCCCCGAAGAGATCCAGGCGAAGCGCTACCCCTTCCTCCTCCAGCTCTACTTCCTCCAGACGCGGTTCGCCTCGATCAAGGAGGCGTACAAGCAGGGCGACAACGTCCTCGACCGGTCCATCTACGAGGACTGGTACTTCGCCAAGATCAACCACGACCTGGGCCGGATCAGCTCCCTGGAGATGCGGGTGTACGAGGGCCTGCTCAACGAGATGATGCGGGAGATCGACGGCCTGCCCTACCGCAAGGCACCCGATCTCATGGTCTACCTCAAGGCGGACTTCGAGACGGTGCTGCACCGCATCGGGCTGCGCGGCCGCGACTTCGAACAGGACGCCGGCCTCGTCGAGTACTACCGGACCCTGTGGTCCGGCTACGACGACTGGGTGCACAAGCACTACTCGGCCAGCGAGGTCCTCGTCATCGACATGAACCACACCGACGTGGTGAACAACCCCGAGGACGCCGCCCGCGTGGCGCGGGAGGTCAAGGACGCCCTGGCTGCGGTCTCGCACAGGCCCTGAGCGGCCCTCGCCCCGGGGCGGCAGTACACGACAGAGCGGAAGGGCGGAGCCTGACGGCGGCTCTCGCTCCGGAAAATATGCGGCTCGGGTGCGCTCTCGCAGATATTTTTGCGGTGATCCATTGACCGGGGCCGAGGCGCCCGGATAGAAAGATCGCGATCAGGACCGTGATCACGACTCCGGTCCACACAGCTCTGTCCCGGGGGATTTCGCTTTGCCGCACACAGACGCACTTCGTCCTGCCCGCATCCTCGTGGTCGAACCCGCTTCCTCCGGGGGCGCCACCCTGATCAGCGTCGCGGCCGAGATGGGACTGCGGGTCGTCGTCGCCACCGCCGACTCCGGCGACCGCCGGCTCTCCGACGCCGTGCGCGCGGCGGCCGACTCGGTGCTGACGGTGGAGACCAACGACCAGGCCGCCCTCGAAGCGGCCGTGCTCGCACTGCACCGGGCCGAGCCGTTCGAGGCGGTGCTGCCGGGCTCCGACATCTACGTGACGGCGACCGCTCGCGTCGCCGCGGCACTGGACCTGCCCGGCCTGCCCGTGGCGACCGTCGACCGGGTCCGGGACAAGAGCGTCATGCGGGCCGCCGTGGCGCAGGCCGGGCTGCGCACCCCGCGCTTCGCCCAGGCGACCACCGACGCCGAACTGCGCGCCGCGGCCGAACGGGTCGGCTTCCCCTGCGTGCTGAAGCCGGTCGCCTGCTCCGGCAGCATCCACGTCAGCCGCGCCGACGACCTCGACCAGCTCACCGCCGCGTTCCAGCGGCTCGTGACCGACCCGGAGCCCGACATGGGCAAGCTGCACGAGCACCGGGTGCTCATCGAAGAGTACGTCCAGGGCCCCGAGTTCAGCGCCGACGGCTACGTCCTGGAGAGCGGCGAGATCACCGTCGTCGCCCTCAGTCGCACGCTGCTCGGCCCCGAGCCCGACTTCGTGGAGCTGGGCCACCTCACCCCGGCCCTCGTCGACGACGCCACCCTGAAGAGCGTCGAGGCGTACGTCGGCGACGTCGTCCGCGCCGTCGGCATCACCAGCGGCCCCTTCCACTGCGAACTGCGCCTGTCCGCCGACGGTCCGGTGCTCATCGAGATCGGCGCCCGGCTGCCCGGCGACCGGATCGTGGAGCTGCTGCGGCTCGTGACCGGCGTCAGCCTGCCCCGGGTGGCCGTCGCCACCGCGCTCGGCGTCGACCTGGAGGCGGTCGGGGCCTTCGCACGGCCGCAGGCCGAGAGCGCCGGCATCCGCTTCTTCTCCGCCGCGGGCCGCTCCTCGTACCGGGAGCTCTCCGGGTGGCCGGAGCTGGAGGCACTGCCCGAAGTCACCGAGACCGCCGTGTACTTCGCGCCGGGCGAGACCATCCCCGGGGTCGAGGACTGCCGCTCGCGCCTCGGCCACGCCCTGTTCACCGCCGACTCGCCGCAGGGCGCCCTCGACCGCTGGCAGGCACTCGGCGACCTCGTCGTCCCGGCCTGACCCGGCGGATCCCACCATGAACGCACACATACTCGATTACGCGGCCGTCGGCATCGGCCCCGCGAACATGAGCCTCGCCGCGCTCGCGCATCCGGTCGAAGGGCTGCGCGGCGCCCACCTGGAACGCCGTGAGAGCTTCTCCTGGCACCCCGGACTCCTGCTGCCCGAGGCCACGCTCCAGGTCTCGCTGCTCAAGGACCTGGTGACGCTGGTCGATCCGTGCAGTCCCTTCTCGTTCCTGTCGTTCCTCGCGAGTGAGGGCCGGCTCTACCGCTTCCTGGCCGCGGATTTCCCGGCCGTCCTGCGGGCCGAGTTCAACCAGTACCTCCAGTGGGTGGCCGGGCGGCTGCCGAGCCTGACGTTCGGGGCGGACGTACGCGGCGTGGACTTCCACGACGGGGCCTTCCATCTCCGCACCGTCGACCGAGAAGTGACGGCTCGTCATCTCGTGCTCGGCACCGGGCTCACCCCGTCGGTCCCCGAGCCGTTCCGCCCGTTCCTCGGCCCCACCGTCTTCCACTCCGGGGAGTTCCTGCTGCGGGCCCCCGAGGTGACCGGCCGGCGGGTCGTCGTGGTCGGCGGCGGCCAGAGCGGCGCGGAGATCGTGCGCCACCTGGCGGCCGGCGCGGCCCCCGAGAGCATCACCTGGGTCAGCCGGCGCTCGTCGTTCCTGCCGATGGACGACTCGCCGTTCGCCAACGACCTCTACACGCCGCACTACGTACGCCGCTTCCACGCGCTGCCCGCCGACCACAAGGCCCGACTCCTGGAACGGCAGAAGTACACCAGCGACGGCATCGACCTCCAAGTCCTCCAGGACATATATCGGTTGAGCTACCGCGACGAGTTCATCGAGAACAACCCCGGCAGGCTGCGCTTCATGGCGGACTGCGCGGTCACCGCGATCGAGGGCGGCCCCGACGAATGGAAGCTCGTCGTCGACTCCTCGGGCCCGTACCCGGACGCACCCGCCGTGCTCGCCGCCGACATCGTGATCCTGAGCACCGGATACGCCTACGCGCTGCCGGACTTCATGGCTCCGCTGGACGCGCGGCTGCGGCGGGACGACGGGATGCTCGTCGTCGGCGACGACTTCTCGGTCGCATGGGACGGACCCGCGGAGAACCGGATCTACCTCCAGAACGGCGCCCGGCACTCCTGGGGCGTCGCCGATCCCAATCTCAGCCTGCTCGCCTGGCGCAGCGCGGTCATCCTCAACAGCATTCTGGGTGAGACGAGGTACGCGGTATGACCGCTCGTCAGGTCTCGCAGTTCCAGCCCGAGGCGGTCGGCGTCCTGGTCCCCTTCGGCCCGACCGAGGTGGAAGCCGACGGAGTCACCGTCGCCGAGGCGGACTTCGCCCGCTCGGTCTTCCCCCGCGTGCCGTTCAAGGCGGCCCGCTTCACCGTGCCGCCGGGCGGGACCAGCTCGCCCGACCAGCACGCGGTCCAGGAGATCTGGGTCCTCCACGCCGGCTCCGGCACCCTGGAGGTGGACGGCGAACGGTCGCTCGTCGGCCCCGGCTCCGTGGTGGGCTTCGCCTCACAGGCCGTCCACGAAATCTTCGCCGACCAGGGCGAGGAACTGGTCATCTACTCCTTCTGGTGGTCGGCGCCCGATGAGTGAGCGCACCACCGGGACCGGTGGGGCGCCCCACTACGACCTCGCCGTCGTCGGCGCGGGCGTGGTCGGCGCCCTCGCCGCGTACTACGCCGTGCGCCGGGACCCGGGTCGCCGCGTCGCCGTGATCACGCACGCCGGACGGGGGACGGGCGCGACCCGCCTCTCGGCCGGGTTCGACACGCCCACGGGGCACAACCCGGCCCAGCGCGCCCTGGCCGCCCGCAGCACCGCGCTCTTCGACGAGCTCGCCGCCGGACTCGGTGACGCCGGCCGCGCTCCGGTCGACGTCCGCTGGCTGGTGGCGCGAGAGAACACGGCCGCGCTCGACGCGACCATGGCCGACGGCGGCCGCACCCGCCCGGTCACCGGGGAGCAGCGGGCCCTGCTCGACCGGACGTTCCCCGGGCTCGCCCACGGCGGCGACGAAGTCCTGCTGGCGACCGACCCCATGACGGTGGGTCAGCCTCAATGGCTCACCGACCGGCTTCTCGGCGAGGTCCTCGGCCGCCCGGACACCACCCTCCTGGAGGGCTTCCGGGTCACCCAAGTCCGTCGTACGGGCGGTCGCGCCGAACTGGTCGCCGCCGACGGCAGCCGGATCACCGCCGACAAGGTGGTGCTCGCGCCCGGCCCCTGGGTCCTCGACGGCCCGGTGGCGGCGGCGGCCCGCGAGCGCGGGGCCCGGGTCAAGAAGGTGGTGGCGTTCCACATCATGACGCCGCCCCCGCCGGACGCCATGGCACTCGTCCTGGAGGACGCCGACGCCTTCCTGCTGCCGCATCGCCCCGGCGGCCACTGGATCTTCAGCATCACCTCGCCCGACTGGGACCGCGGCCCCGACGAACCGCTCGCCATCGACGCCCGCGACCGGGAGCTCGCCCGCGCCCTGCTCGCCCGGTACGTACCGGGATTCCTGCCGCACCTGCTCGGCGGCCGGGTCTTCAGCGACTGCTTCACCCCCGGCCACCTGCCGATCGTGGACACGGTCGGCGACGACGACGTGGTCATGGCCATCGGCGGCTCCGGCTCCGGATACCGACTCGCCCCGGCCATGGCCGAGGACGCACTGAACCTGCTCGACAGGAGAACCCGAACATGAGCCTGCTGACCGGGAACACGCACACCCCCCGGCACTACCTCCTGGTGCCGCCCGAGGCCACGCCCAACGGCCCCCTGCACCTCGGCCACATCGGCGGCCCCTTCCTGTGGTCGGACATGATCGCGCGCCATCTGCGGGTCCGGGGCGACCTGCCGTTGGTGATCACCGGCAGCGATGTGTACGAGTCGTACGTGGGGCTCAGGGCTCACGCCGAGGACTCCACGCCCGGCGAGGTCGCCGCCCGCTACGGACAGCGCATCCAGGACGACCTGGCCGCGCTGCGCATCGACGTCGACGCGTTCATCGTCCCCGATCAGGAGCCCTGGCGAGAGCAGTTCGAGCAGGAGGTCGCCGCCTCGATCGAGCGGCTGACGGCCCGGGGCGCGGTGCTGACGCGCACCGAGCGCGTACCCCACTGCCCGGCGTCGGACCGCTGGGTGGTGGGCGGCTGGCTCCAGGGCCGCTGCCCCGAGTGCGGTGCGGGCATCGCCAGTTACTTCTGCGAGGAGTGCAGTGCGCACTTCCTGCCCGAGTCGGTCGTCGAGCCGCGCCCCCTGCTCGACGAGGGACCGCTGACCTGGCGGGAGATCTCCAGCCTCTTCCTGCGGCTGCCGGACCGCGACCTCCTGGACAGCACGCTCGTGGACCTGGGCGTCGCCGACCGCTACCGGGCGACCGTGGCGCGCTTCCTGGAGCGCGACGGCCTGACCGTACGGCTGAGCGCCCCGCAGACGTGGGGACTTCCGCTGCCCGCGGCCGAACCGGACGTGCCGCGCGCCCTCTTCCCGTACGCCGGGATCTTCATGTTCGCCCGCCTCGCCGGCGCCGTCCACGGCCGGCTCTCCGGCACCGGCGTGAACGCCTTCGATCCGGGCTCCGGGGTCACCACCATCACCACCCTGGGGATCGACAACGTGATCCCCACCCTGGTCTCGATCGTCGGCACCAGCCTGCTGCACGGCGACATGAAGCCGTACGACCGGTGCCTGATCAACCACTTCTACCAACTGGCCGGGCGGAAGTTCTCCACCAGCGCCCGGCACGCCATCTGGGCGGCGGACATCGCCGCGTCGCCCGCCATCGGCGTGGACACCGTCCGGTACTACCTCGCCGGGGCCGATCTGGAGTCCGGGGCGGCGAGCTTCGAGACGGCGGACTTCCTCCGGACGGCGAACGCCACGCTCGCCGACGGCCTCGGCAAGCGGATCGACGCCGCCTGGAGCCGGCTGCCCGAGGGGCCGCCGCAGGCGCCCGCCCCGGCCGTCGCCGACCTCCTGGAATCCCTGCTCGCCGAGCAGTCCGCGGCGCTCGACGGCGCCCGTGTCTCGACCCGGCGGGCGGTCGCGGCGCTCGACCGCTGGTGCGCCGACGACGCGGTCGCCCACGCGGCCGAGGACGGCGCCTATTGGTGGCTCAAGGGCCTGTCCCTGCTGGCGTTCCCGGTGATGCCGGACCTCGCCGAGCTCGTCTGGCAGCGCCTGGGCGGCGCCGGAGAGCCTCGCGCGGCGGCCTTCCTCGCCAGGACCCCGGCCCACCGGGACCGGCCCGCGCCCGGCTTCGGCCGGGTGAGCGCCGCCGATCTCGACGTCTGCCTGCCCGACACCCTGCGACCGGGAGTGGGCGCGTGAGCGACCGGACCACACCGCTGTACATCGTCCTCAACCGTTCCGGTGACGAGTTCGGCGAATACCACCGTTTCCTCGACGGCCACCCCTGCCGAACGGTGTACCTCACCACGCCCGGGGGACTGCCCGCGCTCGACCAGGACGGGGCGACCGAGGTCCATGTGCGCGACAGCCTCGCCCACGACGACCTGCTGCCCCTCGTACGGGAGATCGCGGACCGGCACGGCACGCCCGAGGCCGTCTTCGGCCAGTCCGAGTACGACATCCTGACGGCCGCCCGGCTCTCGGCCGCGCTCGGCGTCTGCGGCGGCTACGGTCTCGGCCTCGTCGAGCGGTTCAAGGACAAGCCCGCCATGAAGAGCGCGGTGGGCGCGGCCGGATTGCGGGTTCCCCGGTTCCTGCGCCTCGACGACGCTCCCTCGGCGGAGGCGGTCGTCGACGCCCTAGGCGGTCTGCCCCTGGTCCTCAAGCCGCGCGCCGCGGCGGGCTCCCAGGGAGTCACGGTCGTCCACAGCGCCGACGAACTGCGCGACGCGCTGGGGGGCGTCGACCCCGAGGCGTACGAGTGCGAGGAGTACGTCGAGGGGGACATCTTCCACGTCGACGGCGTCCGCCGCTCCGGCCGCCTCCACTTCGTCACCGCTTCCCAGTACGTCCACACCTGCCTGGACTACGCGCACGGCCGCCCGCTCGGCTCCGTCCTGCTCGACCCGGGACCCGAGCGCGACGAGCTCACCACGTTCGCCGACCGCTGTCTGCGGGCGCTCGGGCTGCGCGACGGCGCGTTCCACCTGGAGGCGATCCGGCGTCCGGGAGGCGAGCTGGTGTTCCTGGAGGTCGGGCTGCGGCCGGGCGGCGCGCAGGTGCCGTTCCTGCACGTCGACCTCTACGGCATCGACCTGTTCGCCGAGGCGTTCCGGGCGGCCCTGGGCCTGCCCCCGCTGTGGCAGCCGTCCGAACCGGTCGGGCCCCGGGCCGGCGGCTGGCTCATCTACCCCGCTCCGCGCGAGCTGCCCGGACGGGTCGTCGCGCGCACCTCGCCCCGGTCGGCCGTCCCCGAGGTCTACCACGAGGAACTGCCCGCGATCGGGCAGATCATGACCGGGCCCGGCAGTTATGACGAGGGCTGCGGGATCTTCCGTTTCCGGGGGCGGAGCGCCGCCGGGGTACGCGCCGCCGTGCACACCGCGATGGAGGTGTACGGGCTGCGGACCGAGCGGGCCGGGGAAGCCGAGCGGGCCGAGGGAGCCGAGCCGCGTGGCTGAGGCACGCCGGCACGACGCCGTGCTGCGCGAGTGGTTCCGGGAGACCCTTCCGGCCGCCGGGAACGCGCGCAGGCTCGGCGTCCTCACGCTCATCCAGTCCCTGGGGCTCGGGGTGTTCCTCACCTCCAGCGCCGTGTTCTTCACCCGGACCATCGGCATCCCCGCCCAGCGCGTGGGCCTCGCCCTGTCGGTCGCCGGGCTCTGCGGTCTGGTCTGCACCGTGCCCATCGGTCGACTCGCGGACCGGCTCGGCGCGGGCCGGGTGCTCACCGTCAACTTCCTGCTCGCGGCCGCCGGCTTCACCGCGTACTGCCTGGTGGACGGCTTCGCCGCGTTCCTCGTGGTCGCCTGCGCCATCGCGGTCCTGGAGACCTCGGCGGGCGCGCTCCAGGCGTCGCTCACCGACGCGCTGGTGGGCGAGGCGGATCGGGTCAAGGTGAGCGCGCAGATGCGCAGCCTGTTCAACCTGGGCTTCCTCGGCGGCGCCGCGCTGGCCGGAGCCGCCATCGCGGCCGGCACCTCGACCGCCCTGTACGTCACGGTCCTCGTCAACGCCGCCCTCCAGTTGGTCTCCGTCGCCGTGCTGCTCGGGATGCGGCTGCCCGCGGGCGCCGGGCCCCGGGCCACCGCCGCCGAGGCGCCGGGCGGGGTACTGCGCAGCGGCGCGCTGCGGGATGTGCGCTATGTGGCGGTCGCGCTGGTGTGCGGTGCCCTGGAGCTGTACCACCCGTTGCTGACGGTCGGTCTGCCGCTGTGGATCGTCACCGCCACCGACGCGCCGGCGATGCTGGTGTCGGGACTGCTGATCCTGGACACCGTCCTGGTGCTGTTGTTCCAGGTCGCGGTCAGCAGGGGCGCGCGCACCCCGGCGGGAGCGGCACGTATGCTGCGCTGGGCGGGGTGGGCGCTGGGGGCGTCCTGCCTGGTCTTCGCGGTGAGCGGGGGCCACGGCGCGCTCCTGGACAGCGCGGCCTTGCTGGGCGGCACGCTGGTGCTCGTCCTCGGCGAGCTGTACCAGGCGTCCGCGAGCTGGGGCCTGTCCTTCGGGCTCGCCCCGGCGGGCCGGCAGGGGGAGTACCAGGCGGTGTTCTCCCTGGGGCGCGGGCTCCAGCAGTTCGCCGGGCCGTGGCTGATGACCTCCCTGGTCGTCGGCGCGGCGGCAACCGGCTGGCTGGTCATCGCGGCGCTCTTCGCCCTGCTCGGGCTCGCCGCGCCGCCGTTGGTACGCGGCCTGGAGAAGGCCCGCGCGCGGACGGAGCCGGCCCCGGCCTGAGCGGACCGGCCGGCGCCCGTCCGGACCACATGTGTCACACCCCTACCACCGAAACAAGTAAGCGAGCACCATGACCGTACAGCGACGACACGACCCGGACGAGCGCGGCTTCGCCAGCGACAACTACGCGGGTGTGCACCCCGAAATCCTTGCGGCGATCGCCCTGGCCAACGGCGGCCACCAGGTCAGCTACGGCGCCGACGTCTACACCGAGCGCCTCCAGGAAGTGGTGCGCGGCCACTTCGGCCCCACCGCGCACGCGTACCCGGTCTTCAACGGCACCGGCGCGAACGTGGTCGCGCTCCAGACCATGCTCGACCGCTGGGAGGCCGTGGTCTGCGCCGAGTCGGCCCACATCAATGTCGACGAGGGCGGTGCGCCCGAGAAGGTCGCCGGGATCAAGCTCCTGACGGTGCCCACATGGGACGGCAAGCTCACCCCCGAGCTGATTGACCGTCAGGCATGGGGCTTCGAGGACGAGCACCGGGCCCGGCCCAAGGTCGTCTCGATCGCCCAGTCCACCGAGCTCGGCACCTGCTACACGCCGGACGAGATCCGTGCGATCTGCGACCACGCGCACGAGCTCGGCATGCTCGTGTACCTGGACGGCGCCCGGCTCGCCAACGCCGCCGCCACCCTGGGCGTGTCCCTGCGCGAGATGACCACCGACGCCGGCGTGGACGTCCTCTCGCTCGGCGGCACCAAGAACGGGCTGCTCTTCGGCGAGTTGGTGATAGCGCTCAACGAGGATGCGGTGCGCGGCATGGCCCACCTGCGCAAGACGAGCATGCAGCTGGGCTCCAAGATGCGTTTCATGTCGGTTCAGTTCGAGGCGCTGCTCGGCGGCGACCTCTGGCTTCGCTCGGCGGCTCGCTCCAACGCGATGACCCAGCGGCTGTACGAGGCGGTGCGCGAACTTCCGGGCCTGGAGATCGCCCGCCCGGTGCAGGCCAACCAGATCTTCGCCGTCCTGCCTCCGGCCGTCACCGAGCGTCTCCAGAAGCGTTTCCGCTTCTACACCTGGGACGAGCGGGCCGGCGAGGTCCGCTGGATGACCTCCTTCGACACCACCGAGGACGACGTGGACGCGTTCGCGGCGGCGATCGCGCAGGAGCTGGCGGTGGAGCGGGGCGAAGGGCAGGCGGGTGCGCTGACCACGGCCGAACGCGAGGAACTGGTGCGACTGCGCCGTAGGGTCCGCGAGATGGAAGAGGCGATCGAAGCGCTGGGGAAGGCGCCGGCCTTCTCCGCGAACCGCATGACGAAGTAGCCGGCGGGGGCGACGGCCGGGTTCCTCGGCCGTGGCGGGGCGGCAGGCCGTTGAGCCTGCCGCCCCGCTCGGGCGTTGGGGTCAGGACGGGTCGCCGTACTGGAGGCCGCGTCCGTTGGTGCCGACGTAGACACGCCCGTAGGTGTCGGGGTCGCCGGTGATGACGCCGGTGCCGCCGATGCTGCCCCACTGGTGGGCGTCGTCGTTGACGCGGAGCCAGGTGGCGCCCTTGTCGGTGGAGCGGAAGACGCCGGTGACGTCCTTGACGGTGCCGATCAGGTACAGGGCCTGATAGTCGGCGCCCGGTGCGGCCTTGCCGAAGCCGAGGGCGGAGGCGGATTGCACCGTTTTGAGCGTGGTGAAGGTGCGGCCGCCGTCGGTGGAGTGCGCCAGCCCCTTGGCGCTGCCTGCGATCCACAGGTCTCCGGCGATGCCGGGGACGGCCGTGAGCCGGCCGTCGGGCAGGTTGGTGGCGCGGGCGCTGAAGGTCGCCCCGCCGTCGGTGCTGGCGTAGAGCGTGCCGCCGGCCAGTGAGTAGAACGTCCCGGCCGAGGAACGGTCGGCGACGACGACGGCGTCGGTGCCCAGGCCGCTGACCTTCGACCAGCTCGCTCCCCTGTCGGTCGAGCGGTACGGGGCCTGGCCGGCCTGCGTCCAGACGATGGTCGAGCCGTCGGCGGACAGCGATACCCGACCGGTGTCGGCGCCGGCCACCGGCTCCGACGCGAAGCCGTTCCAGTTGCGGCCTCCGTCGGTGGAGTAGGCGCCGTCCTTCTCGCCGCCACGACCGACGCGGACCATCACCGCGGGGTTGGACTGGGCGAAATCGATGTCGGTGCTGTTGGTCATCATCGGGTTCTTCAGTCGCCCGGCGGGCACCTCGGTCAGGGAATCGTGGCGGAAACCGCCCAGGTCGCCCATGGCGGTGATGACGTGGGCGCCGCCGGGCGGGGCGATCGCGTCCAGCAGCGCGGTCTCCTCCAGCCCTCGGGCCCCCACGCTCCAGTGGCTGGTGGCGCCGCTGTCGGAGGCGTTGGCGTCCTTGCTGCGCAGGATGCCGCTGCCGGTGCCGTACAGCACGTGCCCGGAGTCGAAGGGATCGATGGCCAGGGCGGTCATCCAGTGCCCGGTTCCGGTACCCACGTAAGGAGCGGCGGAGGCGTCCCGCACCGACTTGTCGGCCAGGGCCTTCCAGGTCGTGCCGCCGTCGGTGGTCCGGTAGATCTCGTCCTCCGGCCACCAGCGGCCGAGGGTGGTGACCATCACCGTGGAGGGCTTGCGCGGGTCGACGGCCAGACCGGAGAACCCGTAGTTGCCCTGGGACGGGGAAACGTTCTTCCACGCCCCGCCGGCCGGCGTGTGCTTCCACACCGAGCCCGCCGTCACGCCGTTGGGGCCGAGGGCGTTGGTGTACGTCAGGTACAGCGAGCCGTCGCCGGAGAGCACGCCGTGCTGCGGCATCTGTCCGGTGGGCTGCCCGGGGACGGCCTGCCAGGTGCTGCCTCCGTCGGTGGAGCGGTAGAGGGAGGTGGACCTGTCGGCGACGCCGACGTAGATCGTCTTGCTGCCGGCCGGGCCGTACGTCACGAAGGAGATGCCCCCGCCGCTGCTCGCCCCGTCCTTGACGGGGAACGAGGAGACCTGGCTCCATGTCGCGCCGTGGTCGCTGCTGCGCCACAGGCCGTTCTTGCGGGTGCCCAGCAGCAGGGTGGCGTTGTCCGCGGGGTTGATCGCCAGCCGTTCGCCGGCCCCGCGGCCGTCCTCGTTGCCGCCCAGCTTGAAGGGCAGATCGGTGCGCTGGAAGGTGCGGCCCCGGTCCTTGGAGCGCAGGATCGCGCCGTTGCCGGCCCAGTTGTTGGTGTAGGTGCCCGCCGCGAGGTAGAGCCGGCCCGGGTCGACCGGGTCGGTGGCCAGCGCGTCGATGCCCAGCAGGTTCCAGTCCTTCTCGCCGAGCCAGTCGGTCAGCGGGATCCACTGCTCGGCCCCGGTGTCCCAGCGGTAGGCGCCGCCCATGTCGGTACGCGCGTACAGCAGGCCCTTCTCCCGAGGGTTGAACACCAGCCCGGAGACGTAACCGCCGCCGACCACCTGGGCGTTTCGCCACGCGTACGGTCCGGATCCGGGCGCCGGGGTCTCGGCCGTCTTCACCAGCTTCCACTGCTGGTTGGTGCTGCCATGGCCGCCGTACTGGATGACTGCCGCGCCGTCGGCCGTGGAGCCACCGAAGACGTCCAGGACCTGGCCGCTCCTGCGGGAGGTGAAGACGACGGCGCCGGAACCACTCACGTCGTCGATCCGCCACTCCTGGGAGGTGGAGGCGCTGTCGCTCTGCTGCTCGGCGGCGGCCCCTTGGGCGGTCGAATCGCCCGCTATGCCCAGCACTTTGCCGCTGTTGCGGTTCACCAGCTCGTAGTAGCCGTCCCCGGTGGGCTTCAGCCTCCACTGCTGGTTGGCGGTGTTCTGGTCGGTCCACTGCTGGATGCGGGTGCCGTCGGCGGTGGAGAAGGCGTTGACGTCCAGCGCCTTGCCGCTGCGTACGGAAATCAGCCGGTAGTAGGCATCGCCGTCGACCGTCGCGGCCTGCGAGTCCTCCTGCACGAACAGGAGATACGGCACGAGGACGGCGGGCACGCCGATCAGCAGACCGGTCGCGGTCCAGCGACGGCGGTGACGCCCGCGGCGCCCGCCGTTCATGGGGTTCTTCATGGGGGGTGTTCTCCTTGCATGCCACCGGAGGAAAGGCGGATCCGGCTACCGGACGGCCGGATCCGACTCCTTGTGGTCACAGGCCCCGCAAAGGGTTGCCTTGAGCCGGAAACTTTTTTCACGAACCGCTCGGAGGCCGGGCAGGTCCTCACGGACTGCCCGGCCTCGTCGTACGCGGAGCTGTGCTCCGGGCGGGGCGGGCCGTTACTCCAGCAGCTCCGCGTACGAGCCCATGGCCAGGGCGATGTCCGCCTGGGCCCAGAACCGGTGGTACGTGAAGACGGGCGCGGCGCCGCCCGCGAGGTAGGCCTCGACCTTCGGCCAGGCCGGGTCGTCCTTGTAGAAGGTACGGATCGAGGCGAAGGTGGACGAGGAGTTCACCGTGTCGCCGTTCGGCATCCTGCCGGTCCACGCGCCGGGCACGTGCACCGGGTCGTCGAATCGGTTGTAGTCGGTCCGCGTCTCCTGGACGCTGACGCCCAGCGGGTCCTGGTGGTGGGCCCACATACCGTCGAGGAGGGCCTTGGCGACCCGCTTGGCCTCGGCGTTCCCGGACTTCGCGGCGTAGTAGGTCAGGGTCTTGGCGTACGCGGCGGCCACGCCCACGTCGTCGGTGTAGTCGACGACGGTGACGTGCAGGCCGGTGTTGGCGCCGGGAGCCGACGCGTTCCAGGTGTCGGGGGCTCCGGACCACCTGAGGGTGGAGGGGATGCGGTAGGTGCCGTCGGGGTTGATCGTCGTCTTCGACAGGGCCCAGCCGACCCACTTGTCGAGCAGCGTCTTGGCGCCGGCGTCACCCGTCTGCTGGTAGAGCTCGGCGACCCGCTCCATGGACCAGGCCTGGAAGCCGAACCACTGGTTGGACGCAGGGTCGTGGTAGACCGGCTTCTCGTCGTAGAACAGCCCGTGGAAGGTGGGGGTCCCGGCCGGGGGCTGTGCGTAGCGCCCCTGCCAGCTGTTGGTGGCGCCGCCCGCGATGGCGCCCTCGTCGGACTGGAGCCATCGGTAGAACTCCAGCTGCCGGTCGAGGCTGGTCGCCCAGTCCGCGGCGCCCGTCGGCGACTTGGGCTTCAGCGGGGCGTACTCGCTGAGCGCGTAGGCGGCGAGGGGGTTCTGGTAACCGCTGTGCGCGTGGCTGGAGCCGATCCGCCAGGACCAGCCGGCCGAGGTGTCGGCGGCGCCGCCCCAGGCGTAGTACCAGGACATCAGGTAGTGCGCGCTGTCCTTGCCGGTGCCGGCGGGGCAGGCGGTCGGGCCGACACAGTTCCCGGCCTTCTTGAAGTACTTGTCGAACATGGAGTACCGCAGGTAGTCGCCCATCCTGGCCGCCTTGGCGACGGTCGCCGTGACCTGGTTTCCCTTGCCCTGCTCCTTGGCCCACAGGTCGGCCCAGTAGGCGGCCTGGATGGCACGCGCATCGGCGTCCGGGGCATTGGTGAACTTCCACTGCTTGGCGTAGGAGGAGTCCCCGGTGAAGAGGTCGAGGTAGCCGTTCTTGCCACCGAAGGTGAAGTTGTCGCAGGTGGGGTGCGGAACGGTCTCCCAGACCGATTCCTGGGGCCCGCGCTGGAAGGTGTTGATGTACGAAGGTCCGGTCGCGGTCGGTCCGGCGGAGCACTTTCCGGGCTCGTTGCCGTAGCCGTAGACGTTGTCGACGTCCTGGAGCCAGTGCATGCCGTAGATGTCGTCCGTGCCGTACGCGCTCTTCAGCTCGCCGGCGATCGGGTCCGCGCCGGCGGCGACTCCCCCGTCGAGCCTGGCCGGATACTGCGAGGGAAGGTCGTGCTCGGGGGCGTAGGTGGCCGGCTTGGAGGCGTTGTACGAGCCGGTCGTCGGCTGGTCGGCATGGGTGGGGATCATGAACTTCTCCATGATCTCCCACGCGCCGTTGAACTTGGTCCAGTCCCCGGTGATCTTCCCGTACATGGCCTGCAGCCAGATCAGGTAGCTGTACGCCTCCGAGGTCGTCTCGTGCCCGTGGTCCGGGGCCTCCACGATCAGCGTCTCGACGGAGTGGTACGGAATGCCCTCGGGCGAGAAGTAGCCGCTCGCCGGGTTGGTGATCTTACCGTGGAGGTCGAGGAAGCGAGCGTCGTAGGTCGAGTCGGCGGCCGGCTCGAAGACCGTGACCTCGGCCTTCGCGTGGCCCGGGGCGGTCGCGGTGAAGACGGCGGAGCCGCTGCCGGTGGACCCGGCGGTGACCGTCACCTTCTGGGCGGTGTTCCAGTTCGCCGGGGTGAAGGTGAGCGAGGCGGGCGTCGCGGTGAGGTCGGTGTTGCCCGACGTGCGGGCCACTCCCACCACGACGTTCGCGGTGGGCTGCTTGGACAGCTTCAGGTCGAAGGTACCGGTCTCCCCCCGGCGTACGGAGAGCTGTGCGGGGCTGGCGACGAGCGCGGGGCCGGCGGCGACCGTGATGCCGACGGGGGCCGACTCGGCGGAGGCGGCGAGGCTGTCGTAGGCCTTGGCGTAGAGGGAGTGGGCACCAGCGGCGAGGCCGGTGGCATCCAGGGTGAAGGGTGCCGTGGTGTCCGTGCCCAGGAGCGTGGTGTCGCTGTAGAACTCGACCTTGGCGACGGTGGCGCCGTCGGCCGCGGCGGCGGTGGCGGCGAGCGGGACGGGAGTGCCCGCCGTGTAGACGGCGCCTGCGGTGGGGCTGGTCAGGACGGCGACCGGGGGCTGGTGAACCCCGGCGCACGGGGTGCCGTTGACGGCGAAAGAGGTGGGGGCGGCGTTGGTCCCGCTGTAGGAGAACTGGGCTCCGGCGGTGACGGCCGCGCCGGCGGCGACGGTCTTGTTCCAGTCCGGCGCCGCGACGCGGACGCTCTTGCCGGACTGGGTCCAGGTGCCGTTCCAGCCGTTGGTCAGCCGCTGGTTGCCGGAGTGGTCGTAGGTCAGGGTCCAGTCGTCGAGTGCGGTCGCGGACCGGTTGGTGAGGGTGAGCTCGGCGGTGAAGCCCGAGCCCCAGTCGTTGGTCTTGTAGTCGACGCTGCACTGCACGGCCGCGGCTGCGGCGGTGCCGGCACCGACGGCCGTGAGACCGAGGGGGAGGGACAGCGAGGCGGCCACGGCCGAGGCGGTCAGCAGCCTGCGCCGGACATGCGGTCTGGGTGGGGGATGTGCCGACATGCGGATAGTTCTCCTCGCGACTCGGGGAGACGGGAACGGAAGAACGATTACGCACGAGCTCCGACCAGTGGGAGCGCTCCCACTGTGCAGAGGCGGCGTGACGGCGTCAAGACGTGTGAAGAGTCGAAAGCAATCTGCGAGAAATTTGCTCAACTCCCCTTTTCCTTGACGACAGTTGCCACTACGGTCTGGCCCCAACCAGTGGGAGCGGTTCCATCAGTCGGCGCGCCGAGGGCGCAGCCTGCACCGACCCGAGCCAGTGGCTCACCGATTCCCCCACCCTCGCCTCGGTCGCGGATCGGGCCCCCGGTCGCGGGCGAGAGCGGCGAGCACACCTGCGGACACTCACTCTTCGACCGCGCCACGGCCCGGTTCCGACGACCGCACCCGCTCCGTACGACTGCACCCGCTCCGTACGACCGCACCTCTGCGCACAACGGCACTCACCGCATTCGGCACCGGGCTGCGCGACGCCCGCGCACCCTCGACTGAGAGGCATCCCACGACATGAGCCGCACCATCCCCCGCACCGCACTCTTGGCAGCCCTGAGTCTCGTCACGGCCGCCGGCGCCACCGCCACCGTGTTCGGTACCCCCGCCGGCGCCGCCCCCGCGGGCTGCAAGGTCGAATACCAGATCCCCAACCAGTGGAACAACGGGTTCGGCGCGAACGTGATCGTCACCAACACCGGTGACCCTGTCGCCGCCTGGACCCTGGAATGGTCCTACGCGAACGGCCAGCAGGTCACCCAGGGCTGGAACGCCACCATCACCCAGTCCGGGGCCGCGGTAACCGCGAAGAGCATGTCCTACAACGGGGCGCTGGCCACGGGCGGTTCGACGTCCTTCGGCTTCAACGGTTCGCACACCGGCACGAACGCCGTCCCGGTGACGTTCAAGCTCAACGGCGTCACCTGCAACGGCGCCACCGACCCGACCCAGCCCCCGACCACTCCCCCGACAACACCGCCCACGACGCCGCCGACCACCCCTCCGTCACCCGGCGGCAAGGTCGACAACCCCTACGCCGGCGCCAAGATGTACGTGAACCCCGAGTGGTCCGCACATGCCGCCGCCGAACCGGGCGGCAGCAGGGTGTCCAACCAGCCCACCGCCGTCTGGCTTGACCGCATCGCCCTGGTCACCGGCACGAGCGGCAAGATGGGTCTGCGCGACCACCTGGACGCGGCCCTGGCCCAGAAGGGCAGCGGCGAACTCGTCGTCCAGCTGGTGATCTACAACCTGCCCGGCCGGGACTGCTCCGCGCTCGCCTCCAACGGCGAACTGGGCCCGACCGAGATCGACAAGTACAAGACGCAGTACATCGACCCGATCGCCGCGACCCTCGCCGACCCCAAGTACGCGGGACTGCGGATCGTCACGACCGTCGAGATCGACTCGCTTCCGAACCTGGTCACCAACGTCTCCGGACGCCCGACGGCCACCGCCAACTGCGATGTGATGAAGACCAACGGCAACTACGTCAAGGGCGTCGGCTACGCCCTGAACAAGCTGGGTTCGATCGCCAACGTCTACAACTACGTGGACGCGGGCCACCACGGCTGGCTCGGCTGGGACGACAACTTCGGCGCCTCCGCGGAGATGTTCAAGCAAGCGGCAACGGCCGAGGGCTCCACGCTCTCCCACGTGCACGGCTTCATCGTAAACACGGCCAACTACAGCGCCCTCAAGGAGGACCACTTCAAGATCGAGGACTCCGTGAACGGCACCCCCGTACGCCAGTCGAAGTGGGTCGACTGGAACCGCTACACGGACGAGTTGTCGTACGCCCAGGCCATGCGGACCAAGCTGGTGTCGCTGGGCTTCGACGCGAAGATCGGCATGCTGATCGACACCTCCCGCAACGGCTGGGGCGGCGCGGCCCGGCCCACCGGACCCGGAGCGCTGACCAGCGTGGACACGTACGTCAACGGCGGCCGCTACGACCGGCGCATCCACCTCGGCAACTGGTGCAACCAGTCGGGCGCCGGACTCGGCGAACGGCCCCAGGCCGCCCCCGCGGCGGGCATCGACGCCTACGTGTGGATCAAGCCGCCGGGCGAGTCTGACGGCGCCAGCAAGGAGATCCCGAACAACGAGGGCAAGGGCTTCGACCGGATGTGCGACCCCACGTACACGGGCAACGTACGCAACGGCAACAGCATGTCGGGCTCGCTCCCGGACGCGCCGCTCGCCGGACAGTGGTTCTCCGCCCAGTTCCAGGAGCTCATGAAGAACGCCCACCCGGCACTGTGACACACCGCCGGTGAAGGACCCGGAGCCGTACGGAACCGCCTCGATTCCGCACGGCTCCGGGCCGTGCCGCACTCAGGCCTCGGCAGCCCCAGCACCCCCAGAATCAGCTCGGGCCTGGCACCGCTCAGGAGGAATGCCGCACGATCAGCTCCGTGGGAAGGACCCGCCGCTGCTCCCCGCCCGCCGCAGGACCGGCTCCGGGATCCTCCGCGACCTTCTGGAGCAGCAGCCGGGTCATCGTGCGGCCCATCTCCTCGATCGGCTGGCGCACGCTCGTCAGAGGCGGGTCCATCAGACGGGCCACCGCGGAGTCGTCCACCCCTACGAGGGCGACGTCCTCGGGGATCCGCCGCCCGGCCTCCCGCAGCACCCCGCGCGCCCCTGCCGCCATCACGTCGGAGGCGGAGAAGACCGCGTCCAGGCCGGGCGCACGCTCCAGAAGCTCGCGCATCGCCCGTCGGCCGCCCTCCTCGGTGAAGTCCGCGGTCGCCACCAGCGACTCGTCGGGCGCGATGCCGGCCTCGGCGAGCCCCGCACGGTAGCCGCCCAGGCGCGCGCGGGCCACGTACATGTCCAGCGGCCCGCTGATGGTGGCGATCCGGCTCCGGCCCCGCCCCGCGAGGTGGGCCACGGCCGCCCGGCCGGCGCCGATGTTGTCGGAGTCCACGTAGGCGACGGGTTCGGCCTCGGAGCGGCGGCCGTTCATGACGACGGGCAGCCCCAGCTCCGCGATCCGGTCGGGCAGCGGGTCGTCCCCGTGGACGGATGCCAGCAGTACGCCGTCGACCCGTCGGGCGGCCAGGTAGTGCTCGAAGCGCTGCCGCTCCGCCTCCGTGCGGACCAGGGTGAGCAGCAGCTGTTTGTCCGCCTCGGCGAGTTCGGCGCTGACCCCGCGGATCAGATCGAGGAAGTACGGCTCCGAGAACACTCTGGCCTCGGTCTCCGGGATCACGAGGGCCACCGCGTCGGTCCGGCTGCCGGCCAGGGCCCTGGCCGCCTGGTTGGGCACGTACCCCAGCTCGGCGACGGCGCGGGCGACCGCGTCCCTGGCCTGCTCGCTCACCCTCGGCGAACCGTTGATCACCCGCGACACCGTGCCCCGGCCGACGCCGGCCAGGGCCGCGACCTCCTCCAGGGTGGGCCTGCCGTTGCGCCGTCCGCTCACGCCCCTCGAACTCCCCTCGTGCATCGCACTCCGCGCCGGCCCGGCCGACCGATCCGGTGAACCAGGCAAGATGATGGACCCCGACCGCGTCGCGCGGCACACGTTACGCCGTAGAACCGTGTGGGAGCGCTCCCACACTACGCTTGATTCCTCGAACCCGCCACGCCCGCCTTCCAGTTGAATTCGCGTTCATCTCTTGACACCCACACCCGCCAGGCAGCAACCTTCCGGCAACGACGTGGGAGCGCTCCCATCCATGGGTGCGACAACGGCTTTCACAACAGGTCCGGGCGGGCCCCTGGCCGAGCCGCGAACAGCCCGCCGGTCCCCCATGGCGGACCACGAGCAGCACCTTGGACGAGGAGAGTGGAATGCGTACTTCCAGCAGCAGACGCGGACGCGGACGCCGCACCGTGCTCAGCGTGGTCGCCGTGGTGTCGACCGGCACGGCCCTGCTCACCGGCTGCGGCGGTGACAGCGACAACGGCAAGGGCGACGGGGCGGCCGGCGGCGAGCAGATCACGCTGCGGATCGGTACCTTCGGTTCCTTCGGCTACGACGACGCGACCGGGGCCAAGCTCTACGCCGAGTACATGAAGACGCACCCGAACATCAAGATCGAAGAGTCGAACGTCGCGGACGGCCAGAAGTACTGGGACACGCTCAAGCTGCGCCTCTCCCGCGACAGCGGTCTCGCGGACATCCAGGCCCTTGAGGTGGGCTACATCGCCGAGGCGACCGGCCCCGCGATGGCGGACAAGTGGGTCGACCTGGGCAAGACGGGCGGCGCGGACCTCGGCGCGTTCCTCGACTGGAAGGTCAAGCAGGCCACCACGGCCGACGGCAAGGTCATCGGCCTCGGCACGGACATCGGCCCGATGGCCATCTGCTACAACAAGGACCTCTTCGCCCAGGCCAAGCTGCCGACCGATCGCGCCGAGGTCTCCGCGCTCTGGGCGGGCGACTGGGCGAAGTTCATAGCGGCCGGTGAGACGTACAGGAAGAACGCCCCGGCCGGCACCGCCTTCCACGACTCCGCCGGCGGCCTGTTCAACGCCGTGATCTCCAGCGAGGCCGTCCAGTACGCCAACGCCAAGGGCGAGCTGGACTACGAGAACAGCACGGGCGTGAAGAAGGCCTGGGACACCGCCGTCACGGCCGCCAAGGGCGAACTGACCGCGAAGCTGCGCCAGTTCGACGAGAAGGGCACCTGGAACGCGGCCTTCAAGAACTCGAAGTTCGCCACCGTCGCCTGCCCCAGCTGGATGACGGGCATCATCAAGGACCAGGCGGGCCCGGAGAACCAGGGGAAGTGGGACATCGCCGCGCCGCCCGTCGCCGGGAACTGGGGCGGCTCCTTCCTCGCCGTGCCGAAGTCGGGCAAGCACGCCAAGGAGGCGGCCGAGCTCGCCGCGTGGCTCACCGCCCCGGCCCAGCACGCCAAGGTCTTCGGGGTGAACGGCAACATCCCCTCCTCCAAGGACACGCTCGCCTCCCCGGCGGTTCAGGGCGCCACGATGCCGTACTTCGGCGACACCCCGATCGGCAAGATCTACTCGCAGGCCGCGGCCGGGATCACGCCCGCCCCGATCAGCCGCTGGGACGGCCAGGTGAAGACCTTCCTCACCGACAACGGCATCCTCGACATCGAGCAGCGCGGCACCGACCCGGCGAAGGCCTGGGAGAACGTCAAGAAGCTGGTGGACGACAAGATCGACCAGTAGGGGGTGTGACGGCCCGCCGCCACCCGTTGCCTCCCTCGGGTGAGGCGGGCCGTCGATCGTCGCACCACCGCATCACCGCACGCATCGACCTGGAAGGAAGCCCCCCGTGGCCACCTCCGTACGGGCGGCGGGCGACGGCTCCGCGCCGCCCGCCGCACAAGCCCCGGGCGCCGGCGCCGGCCCCGGCTCCCACAGGCAGCGGCCCTCCGGCCGGAGCGCTTGGCGCAGCACGCTCTACCGCCTCGATCTGAAGGCGGTCCCGTACGTCTTCATCGCTCCCTTCTTCCTCACCTTCGCGGCCTTCGGCCTCTTTCCCCTGATCTACACGGGCTGGCTCTCGCTCCACCGGGTCGAACTCGGGGGCAGCGCGCAGTGGAGGGGAATGGGGAACTACAGCGCGCTGGCGACCAGCGAGTTCTTCTGGAACGCCCTCGCCAACACCTTCACCATCGGTGTGATCTCGACCGTCCCCCAGCTGCTGATGGCGCTCTGCCTGGCTCATCTGCTCAACTACAAACTTCGCGGCCGGGGCTTCTTCCGCGTAGCCGTCCTCGCCCCGTACGCCACCTCCATCGCGGCCGCGACGCTCGTCTTCGCCCAGCTCTTCAACACCGACTACGGTCTGATCAACACGGTGCTCGGCTGGCTGGGCTTCGACCCGGTCTCCTGGGAGTCCTCCAAGTGGCCCGCGCAGATCGCGATCTCGGTGATCGTCACGTGGCGCTGGACGGGCTACAACGCGCTCATCTACCTGGCGGCGATGCAGGCCGTACCGCGGGACCTCTACGAGGCCGCAGCGCTGGACGGGGCGTCGCGACTGCGGCAGTTCCTCAGCGTCACCATCCCCTCCATCCGGCCGACGATCCTCTTCACCGTCGTCGTCTCCACCATCGGCGCCACCCAGCTCTTCGGCGAGCCGATGCTCTTCGGCGGCAGCGTCGGCATCAGCGGCGGCAGCGGGAACCAGTTCCAGACCCTGAGCCTGCTCATGTACGAGAAGGGCTGGGTCACCGGCGCGCTGGGCCAGGCCTCCGCCATCGCCTGGGTCATGCTCCTGCTCCTTCTGATCATCGGCGGGATCCAGGCCCTGATCTCCCGATCGAACCGCAACCGCAACCGCAACCGCAACCGCAACCGCAACCAACGTACGAAGGCCGGGAGCTGACCTCATGGCCCGCACACTCGACACGACGCCCCCCGCCGCGGCGTCGCGCACCAGGCGTCTTCGCCCGTCGGCCGGCCGTCAGCACCACGCGGGGCCGCTGACCTACGTCCTGCTCGGCCTGGCCGCCCTCGTCTCCCTCTTCCCGCTGTACTGGAACCTCGTCGCCGCCTCCCATTCGGGCGAGCGCGTGGTGGAGGCCCCGGCCCCGCTCCTGCCCGGACCCCGGCTCCTCGACAACCTCTCCTTCGCCTGGAACCAGGTCGACATGGGCGAGGCGCTGGTCAACACGACGATCGTGGCCGGGCTCGTGTCCCTGTCCACCGTCCTGTTCTCCACCCTGGCCGGCTTCGCCTTCGCCAAGCTGCCCTTCAGGGGCCGCGGCGCCCTGCTGGCGCTCGTGGTGGCCACCATGACGATCCCGCCGCAGCTCAGCGTGATCCCGCTGTACCAGATCATCACCGACCTCGGCTGGGTCGACCAGCTCCAGTCGGTCGTCCTGCCCTCGCTGGTCGCCGCCTTCGGCGTGTTCTTCATGCGTCAGTACCTCATCGAGGCACTCCCCACAGAACTCGTGGAGGCGGCCAGGATGGACGGGGCGCACAGCCTGCGCATCATCTGGCACGTGGTGTTCCCCGTGGCACGGCCCGCGATGGCGGTCCTCGGCATGCTCGTCTTCGTCCAGGCCTGGAACGACTTCTTCTGGCCCTTCATCGCACTGACCCCCGACGGCAACCCCACTCTCCAGGTCGCCCTGGCCGGCCTCGGCGCGGGCAATCACACCGTCGACCAGGCCGTCGTACTGACCGGCGCACTCATCTCCACGCTGCCGCTGCTCCTGGTCTTCGCCGTACTCGGCAAGCACGTCGTGGGCGGCATCACCGCCGGCGCCGTCAAGAACTGACGCGCCGTTCGTCGAGGAACGGCCGACCCGGTCGGTCTGTTCGCGCACCGCCTTCCGGCACCGCACCGTGTCCTTCCGATGCGGGCTTCATCCGGCACGATTTCATCCGAACCTGCGTTGGGAGCGCTCTTCCATGACCGCGTCCGAGACCCGGCCACTCGCCGCCACCCGCACCTTCCCGCCCGATTTCCTGTGGGGCACGGCCACGGCCGCGTACCAGATCGAGGGCGCCGCCCGCGAGGACGGCCGGACCCCCTCCATCTGGGACACCTTCTCGCACACGCCCGGCAAGGTCTTCGAGGGCCATACCGGCGACGTGGCGGTGGACCACTACCACCGGTATTCCGAGGACGTCCGACTCATGTCCGAACTCGGCCTGAGCGCCTACCGGTTCTCCGTCTCCTGGTCACGCGTGCAGCCGACCGGCCGGGGACCCGCCGTCCAGAAGGGCCTGGACTTCTACCGACGGCTCGTCGACGAACTGCTCACCGCCGGCATCGACCCCGCCCTCACCCTCTACCACTGGGACCTGCCCCAGGACCTGGAGGACGCGGGAGGTTGGCCGGAACGCTCGACGGCCGAGCGGTTCGCCGAGTACGCGGCCCTCGTCGCCGACGCCCTCGGAGACCGGGTCAAGCGCTGGATCACGCTCAACGAGCCTTGGTGCAGCGCGTTCCTCGGCTACGCTTCCGGCGTCCACGCTCCGGGCCGCACCGATCCGGTCGCCGCCCTCCGTGCCGCCCACCACCTCAACCTCGGCCACGGCCTCGCCGTCCAGGCGCTGCGGTCCGCCCTGCCCGCGGACGCTCAACTCGCGGTCTCCCTCAACCTCCACGAGATCCGCCCGCTGAGCCCTTCGGCCGAGGACCGGGAAGCGGCGCGCCGCATCGACGCCGTGGGCAACCGGATCTGGCTGGGCCCGATGCTGGAGGGCGCCTACCCCGAGGACCTCCTCGCCGACACCGCGCACCTGACCGACTGGACCTTCGTCAGGGACGGCGACACCGCTGCGATCCACCAGCCGCTGGACCTGCTGGCCGTCAACTACTACACGCCGACGGTGGTTTCGCACGTCGCGAAGGGCGCGGCACGGCCGCAGGACGACGGTCACGGCAACAGCGAGCACTCCCCCTGGCCGGGCGCGGACGAGGTCGCCTTCCACCGCGCCCCGGGCGAACGCACCGCGATGGGCTGGCCGGTCGACCCGAGCGCGCTCTACGACCTGCTCACGCGCACCGCCGCCCGCTATCCGGGCCTGCCGCTGGTCATCAGCGAGAACGGCGCGGCGTACGAGGACGAGGTCGGGCGGGACGGCACGGTCCACGACCCGCAGCGCGCCGCCTACATCCACGCGCACCTCGACGCCGTGCACCGGGCGATCACGGACGGGGCGGACGTGCGCGGCTACTTCCTGTGGTCGCTGCTCGACAACTTCGAGTGGGCGTACGGCTACGCCAAACGGTTCGGCGCCATCCACGTCGACTACGACACCCTGAAGCGCACACCCAAATCGAGCGCGCGCTGGTACTCCCGCCTGGCCCGGACGGGAGAGCTGCGCGCTCCCGGCAACGCGTAGCCCGGGGAAGCCGGCCGATCCGCGGTGGACGGGTTCCGTCGGTGGATATCGCGGCGGCTCCACCCGGGAGACCGGGTGGAGCCGCCGCGATGCTGTCATCGGCGGCACTGAACGCGCACGGCCGCCGGAGCGCCCGTGCGGATCACGCGTCGCCGAGGCGGCCGGCGCCTCGGGCGCCTCGGGGGTGAGGGGTGTTGCCGTAATAGGCGTCCGGTCCGTGCTTGCGGGTGAAGTGCCGCTCCAGCAGATGCCTCGGTGGTTCGGAGGTGTCCCCGAGGCGGGACCCCAGCGCCAGCGTGTGCAGCGCCATCTCCGCCACGGCCTCGCAAACGATGGCGTTCTCCAGCGCGGCCTTCGCGGTGGCGCCCCAGGTGAAGGGGCCGTGCCGTGATACGAGCGCTCCGGGGACCTCGTCGGCCCGGCGGGGATCGCCGTCGAGCCGGGCGACGATCACCTGTCCGGTGTTGTACTCGTAGTCCCGCGCGCACTGCTCGGCGGTGAGGTCCGCCGTCACGGGGACGGGCCCGTTGAAGGTGTCGGCGTGTGTCGTGCCGAGCACGGGGATCGGGCGGCGGGCCTGGGCGAAGGCGACGGCGTGCGTCGAGTGCGTGTGGGTCACGCCGCCGATGGCGGGGAAGGCCCGGTAGAGGCACCGATGGGTTTCGGTGTCGGTGGACGGCCTGAGGTGTCCGTCGACGACCCGCCCGTCCTCCAGCGCCACCGCCACCAGGTCCTCCTCGGTGAGGTCGGCGTAGGAGACCCCGGACGGCTTGATGACGAAGACGCCGGCGTCCCGGTCCACTCCGCTGACGTTTCCCCAGGTGAGGGTCGCCAGACCGGCCTGCGGGATGCGCAGATTGGCCGCGAGGACCTCGCGACGGAGGTCCTTGAGGAGGGTCACGCTCACTACGCTCTCACCGTCTCTCCGACATGCTGGACTGTCCGATCAAATTGTGAGCGCTAACAAGCAACAATCTCAAGAGCTACGAGAAGATTCCTCCCCACAAGGCGCCGTCAGCGCTGCATAATGTGAACGCAAACATCGATAGCCGGCCGACGATCTCCCGACCGGTCCGCGATGTGTGCGGGCCGCGGCCGGTTCGGTACCGTGAGGGAAGGCCGCTCGATGAGGAAAGGAAGAGAGTTGACCCAGCTCCCAGACGTCTCGCGAGCGCCCACGATGACGGACGTCGCACGCGTCGCCGGCGTGTCCCACCAGACCGTTTCACGCGTGCTCAGCGACCACCCGAACGTCAGCGCCAAGACCCGGGCCGCGGTGACCCAGGTCATCGAGCAGCTGGGGTACCGCCGCAACTCGGCAGCCCGTGCACTGGCCACTCGCCGGACCCACACGCTCGGCGTCATCGCGGTGAACACCACGCTGCACGGGCCGGCCAGCACCGTGGCGGGAGTGCAGGAGGCAGCTCGGGACCGCGGGTACCTGACGTCCGCCGTCACGCTGCGGACCGCCACGCGGACAGCCCTCGCCGAAGCCATGCAGCACCTCGCGGGGTGGGGCGTGGAGGGGATCGTCGCCGTCACTCCCCAGCGCGACGCGGTGAGGGCCCTGGCGGCCTTGGAAGCACCGTGCCCGGTGGTCACCGTGGAAGGCGGCCACACGCTGGACCTGCCAGGGGTGTCGCTGGACCAGAACCTCGGCGCTCGCATGATCACGGAACATCTCCTCGCCTCGGGCCACTCCACCGTGTGGCACGTCGCGGGCCCTCCCGACTGGCTGGAGAGCGAGGCCCGCACGCAGGGGTGGGAGGAAGCGCTGCGCGATGCCGGCGCCGAGGTGCCACCCCTGCTGCGCGGCGACTGGAGTCCGCTGTCGGGATACCAGGCCGGTCAGCAGCTCGCGGGTCGGGTCCGGGCGTCACGAGGGCAGGCAGCGGGCCTCACCGCGGTGTTCGTCGCCAACGACCAGATGGCCCTCGGTGTCCTGAGGGCCCTGCGGGAAGCGGGCCTGCGCACGCCGGAGGACGTGGCGGTGGCCGGCTTCGACGACATCCCCGAGGCGGAGTTCTTCCCACCCCCGCTGACGACGATCCGTCAGGACTTCGCCTCGATCGGCCGCGACAGCATCGGACTGCTCCTGGACCACATCGAAGGCCGTACCGACGAGTCGACGCACCTGGTGGTGGCGCCCGAGCTCATCGTGCGCGCCAGTACGGCCCGCAGGAGCGCTCCCCCCGGCGCATGACCGCCGGCGCATGACCGCCACCGCCCGGAGACTTCCCTCTCCCCGGGGGTGGCGTTGCCCGGACGGTGGACACGGCCGCCGCCGCCCCTCTCAGGCGGTGGCCGTGGTGAAACTGTGGATCGTGGTGGACCGGTACAGCTCACCCGGGCGCAGGAGGACCGTCGGGTAGTCGGGGCGGTTCGGGGAGTCCGGGAAGTGCTGGGTTTCCAGCGCGACCCCCGCGTAGGCACGGTACGGCCCACCACCTTTGCCCGTGATGTCACCGGTCAGGCCTTGGGCGGTGTAGACCTGGATGCCCGGTTCCGTGGTGCGCACCTCCATACGGCGCCCGGATGCGGGTGCGTACAGTACGGCGGCTTTCCGAGGAGTGGCTCGCCGGGCGCCGTCGAGGACCCAGTTGTGGTCGAAGCCGCCGCCGGCGAGAGCCAGTTGCGCGTCCGTATGGGTCAGGACGTCGGAGAGCCGCCGGGGCCGGCGGAGGTCGAACGGCGTGCCGCTGACCGAGCGGTGAGGGCCGTCAGGGATCAGCTCGGCGTCAACGGGGGTGTAGAGGGGGGCCTCTACCTGGAGGTGATGGGACAGCACGTTTCCACGCCCCTCTCCTTCGAGGTTCCAGTAGGCGTGGTTGGTGAGGTTGAGAATCGTCGGCGCGTCGGCGACCGCCTGGTACGACAGGGTCAGGTTGTCGTCCCGGTCCAGCGTGTAGGTGACGCGGACGTCGAGGGCACCGGGGAATCCCTGATCACCGTCGGGGCTGTGCAGGAACAGGCGGACACCGGTGCGGTGCGCGGAGTGGAAGGGTTCGCACCGCCACACGCGCTGGTCGAACCCGTCGGGACCGCCGTGCAGCGTGTGCCCGGTCTCCTGGGTGGCGAGCCGGTGGGTGACGCCGTCGACGACGAGCCGGCCGCCCGCGATGCGGTTGGCGTAACGGCCCACCGTGGCACCGAAGTAGCGTGCGGGGCCCTCGACGGCGGCGGGGTCGCGGGCGGCGAGCACCACATCGGCGATGTGGCCCCAGCGGTCCGGCAGAGTCAGGGAATGGAGGCGGGCGCCGTGCGTGTTCACCTCCGCGCGGGCCCGGCCGGGGAATCCGAAACGCCACCTCTCCCCCGTTCCTTCACCGGCCAGGCGCAGGGGACGGCCCGCCCGCGGACAGGCGGCGGTCTGCGCGGGCTCGGCGGCCTGGTGGGTGGATTCATATGCGTGTTCCATGGCGGTGTTCCCTGGAAGTCGGTCCGTCGGAGGGCGTGCCGGGAAGCTCGGAGTCAGTCGGCGGCGGGGCGGCGTCCGCTCATCAGGCGTTGCAGCACGATGAACACGAGCAGCAGGGCGCCGATGACGATCCGGGTCCACCAGGAGCTGAGCGTGCCCTGGAAGTTGACGACCGTCTGGATCATGCCGAGGACGAGCACGCCGAGGGCGGTGCCCAGGACGAAGCCGGAGCCGCCCGTCAGCAGCGTGCCGCCGATCACGGTGGCGGCGATCGCGTCGAGTTCCATGCCCATGGCGTGGAGGGCGTAGCCGGAGAGCATGTAGAAGGTCAGCAGCAGGCCGCCGAGTGCGGAGCACAGACCGCTGACGGCGTACACGGCGATCTTGGTGGAGCCCACCGGAAGGCCCATCAGGCGTGCGGAGGACTCGTTGCCGCCCAGCGCGTACACGTTGCGGCCGAAGCGCGTGTGGTGCAGTACGACGAAGGCGATCACCAGCACGGCCAGGGCGATGACCACCGGGATCGAGACGAACAGGCCCCCCGGGCCGTACAGCCGGGTCTGCGCGATGCCCGTCGTGGTGGGGTCGCTGATCGTGATGGATTCGGTGCTGATCGTGTAGCAGAGCCCGCGGGCGAGGAACATGCCGGCCAGCGTGACGATGAACGGCTGGATCTCGAAGGTGTGGATGATCCAGCCCATGAGCGCCCCGCTCGCGGCGCCGACCAGCAGGACCAGTGGAATGACGGTGGCCAGGGGCCATCCGTGCGATTCGACCAGCCAGGCGGTGAGCATGGTGGACAGGGCCACCATGGAGCCGACGGACAGATCGATGCCGCCGGTGAGGATGACGAAGGTCGCGCCGACCGCGACGACCAGGAGGAATCCGTTGTCGATCAGCAGGTTCAGCACGACCTGCGCGGAGAGGAAGCCCTCGTAGCGCATCGATCCGACGCTGAACATGACGGCCAGCAGGACGGCCGTGACGATCAGTGGGATGCGAGTGCGGGTGCGCGGGGAGACGGTCGCGAAGGGACGGGTGAGTCGCGCGGCGGCGCTCGCGATGCCGGTACTCATGCGCGTACCTCCTGCTGCTGGGCGGGGGCCGCCGCGGTGTGCGATCGGGGAGGGGTGGTCCTGCGGCGGCGCAGGACCTTGGCCCGGAAGACCGGGGACTGCACGAGGCAGACGACGATGACGACGAAGGCCTTGAAGACGAGGGTGGTCTCGGGCGGGACGCCGAGGGTGTAGACGGTGGTGGACAGGGTTTGGATGATCAGGGCGCCCAGCACGGTGCCGCCGAGGGAGAAGCGTCCGCCGGTCAGGGCGGTGCCTCCGACGACGACGGCGAGGATCGCGTCGAGTTCGATCCACAGGCCCGCGTTGTTGCCGTCGGCGCTGGAGACGTTGGAACTGATCATCAGCCCGGCGACGGCGGCGCACAGCGCGCTGAACACGTAGACCAAGGCGAGCAGACCGCCGGCGCGGATGCCGACCAGGCGGCTGGCGGCGGGGTTGCCGCCTACGGACTCGATCAGCATGCCGAGTGCGCTGCGGCGGGTGAGGAACGCGGTGAGCGCGACGAGGGCGGCCGCCAGGAGGACGGCGAACGGGAAGGTCAGCCAGTAGCCGCCGCCGATCATCTTGTAGGGGGCGCTGGTCACCGTGATGATCTGGCCGTCGGTGATCAGCTGTGCCACGCCTCGGCCCGCGACCATGAGGATCAAGGTGGCCACGATGGGCTGCACGCCCAGTCCGGACACCAGGAAGCCGTTGGCGAGGCCCAGTACGAGGGCGACGCCGAGCGCGAGGGCGACGGCCGTGAGCATGGTGGTGACGCTGCCGGGATCCGCGGCGGTGGAGATGTGCGCGCAGGCGAGGGCGCCGGCGATGGCGACGGTGGAACCCACCGAGAGGTCGATGCCGCGGGTGGCGATGACGAGGGTCATGCCGAGCGCCACCAGGATGAGGGGCGCCCCGAACTGGAGGATGTCGATGAGGCTGCCGTAGAGGTGGCCGTCGCGTACCCGGACGGAGAAGAAGTCGTGCTGGAAGACGAGGTTGCCGAGGAGTAGGGCGAGCAGGATGAGCGCCGGCCACAGCAGGCGGTGGCCGGCCAGTCGTCTCGCGGTTCCGCCGGCCGCCTCGGACGTGGCGGGCTGGGTGGTCATGAGTCCGCTCCGGTGGCGATGGTCGTGAGGATGCGTTCGGGCGTGACGCTTTCGTCGTTCTTGAGGGTGGCGACCATGCGGTGGTCACGGAGCACGGCGATGTGGTGGCTCAGGCGCAGGACCTCTTCGAGTTCCGCCGAGATGAACAGCACGGCGGTGCCTTCGCCCGCCAGGCGGGCCACGAGTTTCTGGATCTCCGCCTTGGCTCCGATGTCGATGCCCCGGGTGGGTTCGTCGAGGATCAGGAGCCGGGGTGCGGTCAGCAGCCACCGCGCGAGGAGGACTTTCTGCTGGTTGCCTCCGCTGAGGTGGCGTACCTGCGCTTCGGGGTCGGCGGGACGGATGTCCAGGGCTTCGATCCAGTGCCGTGCCAGTTCGTCCTGTTTCGCGCGGGCCAGCGGCCTGGTCCAGCCGCGGGTGGCCTGCAGGGCGAGGATGATGTTCTCCCGGACCGTGAGTTCGCCCACCAGTCCCTCGGACTTGCGGTTCTCGGAGCAGAACGCGATGCCCCGGGCGATGGCGTGGCGGGGGGTGCGCAGGAGTACCTTCTCGCCCTCGATGCTCACCTCTCCGGCGTCCGCGCTGTCCGCGCCGAACAGGAGGCGCGCCACCTCGGTGCGGCCCGAGCCCAGGAGCCCGGCCAGTCCGATGACCTCGCCGGCATGGATGTCGAGGTCGTACGGTTCGATCGAGCCGAGCCGGGTCAGTTGCCGTGCCCGCAGGAACGGCTCTCCGGCCGCCCGTTCGGCCGCTTCCTCCTGGGCCCGGCCGGACAGCTGGTCGAGGGTGGCCAGTTCGCCGCCGATCATGCGCTGCACGAGGGTCACCGGAGTGAGTTCGCCGATGGGGTACTCGCCCTCCAGGCGGCCGTTGCGCAGGATGGTGACGCGGTCACAGAGGTCGAATACCTGGTCGAGGAAGTGCGTGACGAACAGGATGGCCACACCGCGGTCCCGCAGGCGGCGTACCAGGGTGAAGAGCTGGGCGACCTCCTCGCGATCCAGGCTGGAGGTGGGTTCGTCCAGCACGAGCACCTTCGCCGAGACGTCCACCGCCCGCACGATGGCGATCAGTTGCTGCACCGCCAGGGAGTGCGAACCGAGCAGACCGGTGACGTCCAGGTCGAGGTCCAGTTCCGTCAGCAGCCGCGCCGCCCGCTGCCGCATCGCGGACCAGTGGATGAGACCGAACCGGCGCGGTTCGCGCCCGATGAGGATGTTCTCGGCGACCGAGATGTTCGGGCAGAGGTTGACCTCCTGGTAGACGGTGCTGATTCCGGCCTGCTGCGCCTGGAGGGGGTCCGCGAACGCGTGGGCCCGGCCGTCGACCAGGATGGTGCCGCCGTCGGCGGGGTGGACACCGGTGAGCACCTTGATCAAGGTGGACTTGCCGGCGCCGTTCTCGCCCATCAGGGCGTGCACCTCACCGGGGAAGAGCCGCAGGGCGACTCCGTCGAGGGCGAGTACGCCCGGGAACTGCTTGCGGATGCCCTGGGCTTCCAGGACCGGCCGCGGATCGCCGGCGTCCGTGGGCCGCGGGGTGGACGGGGATGCCATCCGGCCTCCTCTCGTGGGCGGGGTGGTGGAGCGGGCTCGAAAGGGACCGGGCCGGTCTGCGCCGGCACCGGAACCTGCCGCGTCAGTAGGTCCGGGTCGGCAGCGCGGCCGCGGCCTTGTCCTGCGTGAAGACACCCTCCTGGGTCTCGACACGGGCCGGCACGCTCTCCCCTGCCGCGACCTTCTTGGTCAGCTCCATCAGCTGCTCCCCGAGCATCGGGTTGCACTCCACCACGACGTTGATCTTGCCCTCGGTCATCGCGACGAAGGCGTCCTTGATGCCGTCCACCGAGATCACCTTGATGTCCGTGCCGGGCTTCTTGCCGGACTCCTCGATGGCCTGGATGGCTCCGAGGGCCATGTCGTCGTTGTGGGCGTAGAGGACGTCGATGTCCTTCTGGGACTTCAGGAACGCCTGCATGACTTCCTTGCCCTTGGCGCGGGTGAAGTCGCCCGACTGCGAGGCGACGATCTTGAACTTGCCGTCGCCGCCGATGGCGTCGGCGAAGCCGGCCTTGCGGTCGTTGGCGGGTGCGGAGCCCGTGGTGCCCTGGAGCTCGACGATGTTGACCGGGCCCTGTTCGTTCGCGTACGCGCCGGTCAGCCACTCACCCGCCGACTTGCCCTCCTTGACGAAGTCCGAGCCGAGGAAGGACTTGTAGAGGGTGGTGTCCTTCGTGTCCACGGCGCGGTCGGTGAGGATCACCGGGATGCCCGCGTCCTTGGCCTCCTTCAGCACCGTGTCCCAACCGGACTCCACGACCGGCGAGAAGGCGATGACGTCGACCTTCTGCTGGATGAAGTTGCGGATCGCCTTGATCTGGTTCTCCTGCTTCTGCTGCGCGTCGGAGAACTTGAGCGTGATGCCGGCCTTCTTCGCCGCCTCCTGGACGGACTTGGTGTTGGCGGTACGCCAACCGCTCTCCGCGCCGACCTGGGCGAAGCCGAGCGTGATCGTGCCGCCGGAGCCCGCCTTGGCTCCCGTGGAGGCTCCGGGGGCGGGGCTCTTGGTCGAGCAGGCGGTCAGCGCCGAGGAGGCGAGAAGGGCGGCGGTGAGGACGAGAGCTGCTCTGCGAGCCATGTCGAGTGTCCTTTCGGGGCGTACGGAGGAGGCGCGGCACGACCGGGGGCCGGGGTTCGGCCCGAGACGTGTACCGGAAGTTCGGCGGCGCGTGACGGCCGGCGCGGCGGAGTGGGGGCGCCGCTGTCGCATTGTGAGCGCTAACAAGCCGGTTACTCAACCCCCTTGCGCGCGTTACCTCTCCGTTACCGCGTCGGGCGGCGACAGCGCGGCGGGACTCCGCCCGCTCGCGCCGCACCCGCCCCACGACCCAGGTGGAGCCTCCACCGCGCCGTAGCGACGGCAGATCGACCCGGACGTCCGACGTATACGGAGCCCGCCGCGCCGGCCGAGTTCACGCACGACTCGCACCCACCCCTTGCCTATCGACATTGTTAGCGCTCACACTGCGAGGGGACCACCCGGCCGACCGCCAGTGTCACGGGCCCCGACCCCGTCCACCGGGCTCCTTCTCACGGCTCCTTCGAAAGGCACTCCGTTGACGTCACCCCATCCCCCCGCGCCCACCCCGCACTCCGAGGAATCGGAGCAGTACACGGTCGGCGTCGACTTCGGCACGCTGTCGGGCCGCGCCGTGGTGGTGCGGGTGCGCGACGGTCAGGAGCTGGCCGCCGCCGTCCACGCCTACCGGCACGGCGTCATCGACCGGTACCTGCCGCACGGCGGTGCGCAACTGCCTCCCGACTGGGCCCTGCAGCACCCCCAGGACTGGCGGGACGTACTGCGCCGCGCCGTCCCGGAGGCCGTGGCCGCGGCCGGCATCGATCCCGCCGCCGTGATCGGCATCGCCACCGACTTCACCGCGTGCACCGTCCTGCCCACGCTGGCCGACGGGACTCCCCTCGCCGAGACCGAACTCGCCGGACGGCCGCACGCGTGGCCCAAGCTGTGGAAGCACCACGCCGCCCAGGCTCACGCCGACCGGATCAACGAACTCGCCCACGCCCGCGGGGAGAAGTGGATCGCCCGCTACGGCGGCCGGATCTCCGCCGAGTGGCAGTTCGCGAAGGCCCTCCAGGTCCTGGAGGAGGATCCGCACGTCTACGCGAGCTGTGCGCGGTGGATCGAGGCCGCCGACTGGATCGTGTGGCAGCTCACCGGAACCGAGTCCCGCAACGCCTGCACCGCCGGGTACAAGGGCATCCACCAGGACGGCGCCTACCCGAGCGAGGAGTACCTGGCCGCGCTGAACCCCGGGTTCGCCGACTTCGCACGCACCCGCCTCGCATTCCCCCTCTCCGCGCTGGGCTCACGCGTGGGCTCGCTCAGTTCCGAGGCGGCGGCCTGGACGGGGCTGCGCCCCGGCATCGCCGTGGCCGCGGGCAACGTCGACGCCCATGTCACCGCGGCGGCGGCCCAGGCCGTCGAGGACGGACAACTGCTCGCCATCATGGGCACCTCCACCTGCCACGTCGTGAACGCTCCCGTCCTCGCCGACGTCCCCGGCATCTGCGGTGTCGTCCACGGTGGGATCGTCGAGGGAACCTACGGCTACGAGGCCGGCCAGAGCGCGGTCGGCGACATCTTCGCCTGGGTACTGGACCAAGGCGTCCCGGCGGACTACCTCGCGGAGGCCGCCGACCGCGGCGAGGACCTGCACACCCTGCTGACGCGGAAGGCCGCCGGACAGCCGGTCGGCGGCCACGGACTGGTCGCCCTCGACTGGCTGAACGGCAACCGTTCGGTCCTCGTCGACCACCACCTCTCCGGGGTGATCGTGGGGCTCACCCTCGCGACCCGCCCGGAGGACGTCTACCGCGCGCTGCTCGAAGCCACCGCCTTCGGCACCCGCGTCATCGTGGAGGCCCTGGAGGCGGGCGGCGTACCGGTGCACGAGTTCATCGTCGCCGGCGGACTGGCCAAGAACGAACTGCTGATGCAGATCTACTCCGACGTGCTGCGCCGCCCCGTCTCCCTCGCCGCGTCCGACCAGGGCCCCGCCCTCGGGTCGGCCATCCACGCCGCCGTGGCCGCCGGCGCGCACCCCGACGTGCGCACGGCCACCGCCGCCATGGGCCGCCGACGGCCCGCCGTCTACACGCCGGACGCCTCCCGGGCCGACGCCTACGACGCCCTCTTCGCGGAGTACCGGCTCCTGCACGACCACTTCGGCGCCGGCGGACTGCTGCACCGCCTGCGGAACATCCGCGACGCGACCCACACCGCCGGCTGACCCCGACGGCCCCGCTGTTCCTTCGCGAACCACGCAACCCCGCTCCCCCGTCTGCCCGCCCGCCGACCTCACCACCGTCGCGGGACGTCACCTTCAGGAGTACATGTGCCCAGCCCCACGTCCCCCGCCCAGGAAATCTGGTTCCTCACCGGCAGCCAGGGCCTGTACGGGGAGGAGACGCTGAAGCAGGTCGCCGAACAGTCGCGGCAGATCGCCGGCACGCTGGCCGACGCCTCCGGAATTCCCGCCCGCGTGGTGTGGAAGCCGGTGCTGACCGACGCCGACGCCATCCGCCGGACGTGCCTCGACGCGAACGCCGACGACCGCTGCATCGGTCTCATCGCCTGGATGCACACCTTCTCGCCGGCCAAGATGTGGATCGCCGGACTGGACGCGCTGCGCAAGCCGTTGCTGCACCTGCACACCCAGTCGAACATGGCCCTGCCCTGGGACACGATCGACATGGACTTCATGAACCTCAACCAAGCCGCGCACGGGGACCGCGAGTTCGGACACATCCAGGCGCGTCTGGGCGTACCTCGCAAGACCGTGGCCGGGCACGTCAGCGACCCGGCGACGACCGCACGCCTCGTGATCTGGGCGCGGGCGGCCGCCGCGCGATCCGAGCTGGCCACCCTCAAGGTCGCCCGCTTCGGCGACAACATGCGCGACGTGGCCGTCACCGAGGGCGACAAGGTCGAGGCCCAGTTGCGCTTCGGCGTATCGGTCAACACCTACGGCGTCAACGACCTGGTGGAGGTCGTCGACAGCGCGGACGAAACCCAGGTGGCCTCTCTCGTCAAGGAGTACGAGGACCTCTACGAGCCGGCGCCGGAACTGCGCGCGGGAGGCGAACGGCACGACTCGCTGCGCTACGCGGCCCGCATCGAGGCCGGACTGCGCACCTTCCTCGAAGCGGGTGGCTTCGGCGCCTTCACCACCAACTTCGAGGACCTGGGCGGACTGCGCCAGTTGCCCGGCCTCGCGGTCCAGCGGCTCATGGCCCAGGGGTACGGCTTCGGCGGAGAGGGCGACTGGAAGACCGCCGTACTGCTGCGCGCCCTCAAGGTGGCCGCCGCCGGCCTCCCGGGCGGCACCTCCTTCATGGAGGACTACACCTACGACCTGACGCCCGGCAACGAGCTGATCCTCGGAGCGCACATGCTGGAGGTCTGCCCCACCCTCGCGTCCGCCAGGCCCCGTTGCGAGATCCACCCGCTCGGCATCGGCGGTCGGGAGGACCCGGTGCGGCTGGTGTTCGACGCCGCCCCCGGCCCGGCCGTGGTGGTCGGTCTCGCCGACCTCGGCGACCGCTTCCGCCTGATCGCCAACGACATCGACGTGGTGGCACCACCGCACCCGCTGCCCGCCCTGCCCGTGGCCCGCGCCGTCTGGCGGCCCCGCCCCGACCTGCGGACCTCCACCGAATCCTGGCTGACGGCCGGAGGACCACACCACACCGTCCTCAGCACCGCCCTCACCTCGGACCACCTGGACGACCTGGCGGAAATGCTCCGCCTGGAACTCGCCCTCATCAACGAGACCACCACCCCCAAGCAGTTCCGGCGCGACCTCCGCTGGAACCAGGCGTACTACCGGCTGGCACAGGGCATGTGAACCCTCCACGTCCGGCCGGGGTGCGTCCGCCGACTGGCGGGAACCGGCCCCCCGACCGGCTGGAACCGGGCTCGGGACTTCGTCGAAGACGGCGAGGGACCTTACGGTCGGGTACGACAGGGATCGATGGACGACGGGGTGCGACGCACGTGATTCGGGTAGTGGTGGTGGATGACGAGGCGCTGGTGCGATCCGGTTTCGGCCTCATCCTGGGCGTGGCGGACGACATCGAGGTCGTCGCCACGGCGTCGGGCGGGGACGCCCTCGACACGGTGCGGGAACACCGTCCCGATGTCGTCCTCCTCGATATCCGGATGCCGGACCTGGACGGTCTCACGGTGCTGGCTCAGTTGCGCGCCCTGCCCGATCCCCCTGTCGTGGCGATGCTCACCACCTTCGACACCGACGAGTACGTCCTCACGGCCCTCCACTCGGGCGCGGCCGGTTTCCTCCTCAAGGACACCGAACCGGATCAACTCCACCAGTTGGTCAGGACGTTGGCCGCCGGTGGAGTGGTGATGTCCTCCAAGGCCTCCCGGAGCCTGTTGCGCACGCATCCAGGTGCCGGGCCTGCGGCCGTGGACGAGGAGGCGGCCCGCGTGAAGCGGTTGAGCGACCGGGAGCGGGACGTGCTCGTCCTGCTGGCGGAAGGCTTGTCCAACGCCGATATCGGAACCCGTCTGCATCTGGGCACCGGCACGGTCAAGGACCACGTCAGCTCCATCCTCACCAAACTGCGGGTGGCCGGCCGCGTCCAGGCGGCGCTGCTCGCCCAGCGGGCCGGGCTGCTGGATGCCGGCCGGGAAGGCCGGTGACCACCGGGTCTCGGGGGAAGCGGCTGTGGAACCGGGTACCGCCGGCCGCGCGGGATGCCGCTCTGGTGGCCCTCGCCGCGCTGGACGCGTGGCTCAACCTCTGGGACGGCACCCCGCTCGGCCTCGCGCTCGCCGCGATCGCCTGCGGCGCCCTGGCCCTGCGTCGGCGGTTCCCGCCGGCCGTCTTCCTCCTCACCCTGCCGGCCACACTGTTCCAGGACATCCTGGTCGCCCCGGTCGCCGCCCTGTACACCCTGGCCGAACGCTCGCGTGACCGCCGTCTGCTCGGCGTGTGCGTCTTCTTGTCCGCGGCCGCCATGGCGATACACGCTCCGCTGAAGGACGACCCGTCGACCAGCCGGGCATGGACGCTGATCTTCTTGCTCTACAACCTGGCGACGGCCACCGCTCCGGTCCTGCTGGGTCAGCTGGTCCAGGCACGGAGGGACTTGGCCCGGCGTCTGGTGGAGATCGAGGAGGCGCGGGAGCACGAGCGCGAGCTGCACGCGCAGGCCGTCCTGGCCCGGGAACGCGCCCAGCTGGCGCGCGAGATGCACGACGTCGTCTCCCACCAGGTCAGCCTCATCGCGATTCAGGCCGGAGCCATGCAGGTGGCGGCCAAGGACGCGGGCAGCAGGGAAGCGGCCCGCACCATCCGCTCCCTGAGCGTGGACACGCTCGACGAGCTGCGCACCATGGTCACTCTGCTGCGCGCCTCCGGCGGAGCCGCGACGGAACTCACCCCGCAGCCCACCCTCGCCGACCTGCGCGGACTGGTGGCGTCCAGCGGCATCGAAGCGGAGCTCACGGGCGATCTCCCGGCCTCCGTGGGCACGCCCGCCCAGCGCGCTCTGTACCGCACGGTGCAGGAAGCACTGACCAACGTCCGCAAACACGCCCCCGGAGCCACGGCGACCGTCGAGCTGTGGCACGACGGTGACGCCGTCGGCGTGACGGTCACCAACGGCCCGCCGTCCCGCCCCTCCCTGCCCCTGCCCGGCGCGCACCAGGGCCTGCTGGGCCTCCAGGAGCGCGCCGACATCCTGCACGGCACCTTCGAGGCCGGCCCGACCGACGAGGGCGGCTACCGGGTGCGCCTGCGCATCCCGTCCCGCGCGGACTGACCCCGCGCCGCGCACGCGGGCCCTGGCGGGTCCTGCCGGACCGGGCGGGACACGGTCCCGCCGATCGGCGGGGTGGTCACCGCCGACCGGTGGGGCCGTTACCGAAGCCTGCCGGATGGCCCGCCTCCCGGCGTCACCGCGAGATTCGTCCCATGACACAGATGCAGCCGCCCCTGAAGACGTCGCCTCCTGAGCCTCGCACCTCGCCCCAGCCCGCCGCGGCGACCCCGCGCGGTCCCTCGCTGGGACGCCTCGTCGGGGTGGACCTGGCCCGCGCGTTGGCGGTGTTCGGGATGTACATCGTCCACATCGGCCCCCCGCTGTCGGCCACGGACGGGGTCGCCGGCTGGGTCCGCTACCTGGCCGACGGTCACTCGTCGGTGCTGTTCGCCACCCTCGCCGGGTTCTCGCTCATGCTGATCGCCGGCCGTCGGGAGCCGAAGACCGGTCTGGCCGGCCGGCAGGCGAAGGCGCGGATCGCGATCCGCGCCGTGGTCCTGCTGGCGCTGGGCACCGCGCTGGCGATGGAGTACGGGGACGTGATCATCCTCGCCTTCTACGGTGTCTACTTCCTCCTCGCCCTGCCCCTGGTGCGACTGCGCGCCGGGACGCTGGCGATGATCGCGGCCGGGCTCGCACTGGTCACCCCGCAGCTGGCGTTCGTCCTGAAATCCCTGCTGAGCGAGTCCGTCCAGCAGAGCGTCAACGCCTACGACCCGCTCGAGAAGCTCAGCGACGTGGGAGTGCTCGATCTGCTGCTCACCGGCTTCTACCCGACGATCACGTGGATGCCGTTCGTGGTCGCCGGGATGGCGCTGGCCCGCCTCGACCTGTCCGCCACCACCGTCCAGCGACGCCTGGCCGCGCTCGGTGCCGCCCTCACCGTCGCCGCGTACGGCACGTCCCTGCTGCTGGCGGGCAAGGACGCGCTGCGGAGCACGGCGGAGGGCGGGAAGTCGTCGGCCGGCTCCGAGGCGGCGTCCTCCGCCGGCGGATCCTTCGACGCCCAGGGGTCGGCCTCGGAGCTGTTGTCCGCCGGGCCGCACAGCGGCACCACGTTCGACATCATCGGCAGCGTGGGCGTCGCGATCCTCGTGATCGTGTGCGCGACGGTGCTGATGGACCGTCTGCCGCTCCTGCACCGTCTGGCGAAACCGATCATCGCCGTGGGCGCCATGTCCCTGACCGCGTACGTCGGCCACTTCGTCGTGCAGTCCGCGGTGGGCATCCCGACCGGCGAAAGCAGCCAGGTGTCCTGGGGACCCGTGCTGACGTTCATCCTCGGGGCGATCGTGTTCGCCGCGCTCTGGTCCCGCTTCTTCCGTCGCGGACCGCTGGAGCATCTGCTCAACGCCGCCACCAAGCCGGCCGAGTACGTCCGTTGAGGTCCGGCCTGCCTGGACGCACGGACGACAGTGACCGAACGACCGGATGGCCGGACGACCGGACGACAAGAAGGACCGACCATGACCGCGACCGACCCGTCGGCCGCCGACACCGCACGCCTGACCGCCCCGAAGACGTTCCAGGCGCTGTACGCCCATTTCCGACCACACCGCAGGGCCGTCGCTCTCGCCGGCCTGCTCACCCTGATCGGGGCCGGGAGCGGGTTGCTGCAGCCCTTGGCCACGAAGGTCCTCGTGGACCGGCTGGGCTCCGGTGAGACGATCAGCGGGGTCCTCCTGTCCCTCACCGCGCTCGTGGTGGTGGGCGCGGTGGTCCAGGCGCTCGGCGCGTACGTGCTGGAGCGGACCGCGGAGTCGGTCGTGCTGGCCGCCCGGCGCACCCTTGTCGGGCGCCTGCTGCGGCTGCGCCTCACGGAATTCGAGCGCAACCAGCCGGGCGACCTGATGTCCCGGGTCACCTCCGACACGACGCTCCTGCGTGCCGTCACCACCGAGGCCATCGTCAGCGGTGCCACGGGCGCCGTGACCCTGGTCGCGGCCATCGTCATGATGGCCCTCATGGACGCCGTGCTGCTCGGCGTCACCCTGGCTGTGGGCGCGCTGATCGGCGGGGCCGTCGCCCTGGTGATGCCCCGGATCGCACAGGCCACCGAACGTGCGCAGGAGGCGGTCGGGGAGGTCTCCTCCGTCCTCGAACGGATCTTCGGCGCGCTGCGGACGGTCAAGGCGTCAGGTGCCGAACAGCGCGAGAGCGCGGTCGCCGACGCGGCACTGCGGCGGTCGTGGCGGCACGGCGTGACGCGTGCGAAGTGGGAGGCGGTGGCGGAGGGTTCGGTCGGCCTGGCCATGCAGTTGTCGTTCCTCGCGGTGCTCGGGGTCGGCGGGGCGCGCGTGGCCTCCGGGGCGATCCCCGTGTCCACTCTGATCGCCTTCCTGCTCTACCTCTTCTACGTCATCGAGCCGGTGGACCGGCTGGTCGAGGCGGCCTCCAAGTTTCAGGAGGGATCAGCGGCCATCGCCCGTATCGCCGAGGTGGAGCGGCTGGGAACGGAGCCCCTGGAACAGGAGTACCCCGAGCGGGCCGGGACATCGGCGTCGGTCGCCGGGCCGTCGTCGGTCCGCTTCGAGGACGTGAGTTTCCGCTACCGCGATGACCTTCCGCCCGTCCACCACCGGGTCGATTTCGAGGTGCGGAGCGGCGGGATGACGGCCTTCGTCGGCCCCTCGGGGGCGGGCAAGTCGACGATCTTCGCACTGATCGAGCGGTTCTACGAGACGACCGGAGGCCGGGTACTGATCGACGGCAAGGACGTCCGCGACTGGTCGCTGCCGGAGCTGCGGGGTGCCATCGGATACGTGGAGCAGGACACTCCGGTCCTGGCCGGGACGCTGCGGGAGAACCTGGTCTTCGCGGCGCCCGACGCGACCGACCGGGACATCCGCGACGTCCTGGTCCGGGCGAAGCTCGACACGCTGGTGGACCGCCTGCCACAGGGCCTGGAAACGCCGGTCGGACACCGCGGCACCAAGCTGTCGGGCGGCGAACGGCAGCGCATCGCGATCGCCCGCGCCCTGCTCCGCAAACCCCGGCTGCTGCTCCTGGACGAGGCCACCTCGCAGCTCGACGCCGCCAATGAACTGGCGGTACGCGACGTCGTCACGCAGGCCGCCCGGACGACCACCGTCCTCGTCGTGGCGCACCGCCTCTCCACGGTGACCCACGCCGACCGGATCGTGGTGATGGACGCGGGGCGGGTACGCGCGGTGGGCACCCATTCGGAACTGCTCGGCCAGGACAGCCTGTACGCGGGCCTGGCGGCCACCCAGTTCCTTGGGCCGGCCCGGTGACGCCTCTCTTCGCGTGACCCGGGCGGGCTCGGCCTTGTGCCGCCGAGCCCGCCCGGCCGGCTCCACCGCGGAGCCGGACCCGTGTCACGCCGTTAGCGCCGCAGCGTCAGCAGACCCGGCCGGTAGGGCCAATGGCCGTATTCGCCGCCGACGTTGGGGTCGCGTCCCTGGTAAAGGAACTGCAGGTTGCAGGGATCGACGGTGAAGGTCTGATCGGCGGTGGTGCGGATCAGTTCGCCATGGCTGATGTCGTTCGTCCAGGTGGCACCACTGTTGGCCTTGCCGGCGAAGGGGTTGCTCACCGTCGCGGCCTGGGGTGTCCATGAGCCGTTCAGGCTTGTGGCCGTGAACGAGCGGAAGTAGCGGCCCTGCGGGCTCCTCGCCTCGACGATCATGAGGTAGCGGTCCTGGCCCTGGAGCTTGTAGACCTGCGGGGCTTCGAACAGGTTGTCCGCCGTGTCGCTCATGATCGTTGTGTAGGTCGAGCCGAAACTGCTCGGGAAGTTCCCGATCGGCATGCCGGCCCGGTAGATCTTGCCGTTGTCACCGGCGAAGAACAGGTACATGTGGGTGCTGTCACCGATGATCGTCTGGTCGATGGGCCCTGTTGGGGAGTCGGTGATGCTTCCGGAGAAGAGCACCTGCTGCGATGACCAGCCATTGGGGTTCGAGGGGTCGCTCGACGTCCGGTAGGAGAAGGCGCTCCCGCCTCCCCACTGGTAGGTGAGCACCCAGATGTTCTTCGGCGCGAAGTAGAAGAGCGTGGGCGCGACGACGGAGTTCGACATCGTGTTCTGGCCGGCCGAGGCCATCTCCGGCCAGTTGCCGAACAGGTTGAAGTTCATCGAACCCCAGCCCACTCCCGTTCCCGCGGCGCCGTGGGTCGTCGCATAGACGAGATGCTTGCCGTTGTAGGGGGCGACGGTGAAGTCCTTGAGCGACGCCCACCCGGCCTTGGGCTGCGCCAGCGCGCCCGTCGAGGTCCAGCGGTAGGTCGACGGAAGAGCGCACGCGCCGGGGTTGCCGGCACCGACCTTGACGAACTGCCACTGCTGGTTGGTGCCGCCCCAGTCTTCGTACTGGACGATGTTCGCGTTGTCCGCGGTGGAGCCGCCCTGCACTTCGAGGGCCTTGTTGCTGTGGCGCGCGATGAGCCTCACGTAGCCGTCCGAGCTGTCGGCCAGCCGCCACTGCTGGTTGGTGGCGTTCAGGTCGGACCACTGGACGATCGCACCGCCGTTGGCGGTGGATCCGTTCTGGACGTCCAGCACCTTGCCGGAGTGGCGGGACTTGATGCGGTAGTTACCGCCGCCGGAGTCGAGGAACTGCCACTGCTGCTGGTTCTGATCGTTGCGGGTCCACTGGGTGATGCGGGCGCCGTCGCCGGTCGCCAGGTTGTAGACGTCCAGGGCCTTGCCGCTGTTGCGGTTGACCAGTACGTAGGAGGCGTTGGGGTCGACGGTCGCCGCGCTGGCGGGCTGGACGCCGATGAAGGTGGCCAGGAGCAGCAGGGGCGCGAGGACGGCGAGCAGCCGTCTCACGTGCACCTGGGACGGATGGCGAGACCACATCAGGAGAGCTCCTTCGAGGGGTGGGGGTGAGGTGACCCCGACGGGCCGCGCGGCGGCCACGTTGTCGGAGGGTCGGGGAGGGGATAGGTGTGAAGGCGGCCGCACATGCCGAAGCGCCGGCGCTCCGGGCGCTCCAGGCGTGACACCGCACCGTGGCCGAGGTGGGTGAGGTCTGAGGCCTTCAGCCGTTCCAGCTGACGGCCGGTCGTGAGGGCCGCGGCCAGGGGGCCGTTACGCCAGCGGGTCCACCAGGCGTCCAGGAGTTCGCTCTTCAGGCGGTGGGCCGCGATGTGGAACTGCGGCAACCCGCCTTCGCGCAAGGCCAGGAAGCCCTCGACCGCCAGGTCGCGGCGGCGGCGCGCTGCCGCGGCGTGATCGCCGGTCAGGGCTGCCGCCTTCCGGTAGGCGTGGGGATCGGCCAGCAGCGGAGCGGGGAAGGTGAAGACGGCGTCGCCCGCCTCGGGGAGCCCGCTGTTCTGCATGAGCACCACGAGGCGCAAGCCGCCGTCGTTGACGAGGCGGTGGATCGTGCCGGGGGTGAACCAGACGACGTCGCCGGGGTGCAGCGGGGTGTCGGCGAAGCCGGAGGTGGTGAGGGTCTGGACGCTGCCCGCGCCGCCGGTGACGACGTAGGCTTCGGAACAGACGAGGTGCATGTGGGGGGCACCGCCGCACAGCCCGTCGGCGGCCTCCCAGTCGTACACGGTCAGCCCGGAGATCCCCACGCCGCCGGGGAACGGGGTCACCACGGGTGTTCCGCGACGTGGATGGACCTGCCGAGGTCGGGCCGGATGCCCGCTTCGTAGCCGTCCGGGAAGCCCGCGAGCTGGGCGGTGTGCGAGCTGGGCAGGTCGTCCGGCGGCTCCCACTTCACGCCGGTCGACCCGGTGGTGAACGTCCCCGCGACGGCGGGCTCCTCGGCGCGTGCGGCGTCCACGTCGACGGCCGCCACGACCACGGCCCGGTGCGCCTGCGCCCGGAGGGCGGGTATGTGGCAGGGGCCCGCGATCCCGCCCGTCGCGACGATCGCCGTCCTGATCATCCGCCCAGCACCTTCCTGATCGCGCGATAGGCGGGCTTGGGCACCAGGTTCTCGTCGTAGGGCAGCGCCGCGCCCTCGCCGGGGAAGACGGAGGGGATCCACGAGTACTTGTCCGTGTAGTCCCAGATGGTGACGCCGACGCATTTCCTGACCGCCAGGCAGGCCTTGACGTAGTCGGCGTACCAGGTGGCCTGCGTGGCGAGCTTCTCGGGGGTCGCGGGGAGGTTCATCCTGATGTCGAGCTCGGTGATCGCGACCTCGACCCCGAGGTCGGCGAAGCGCTGCATGTTCCGCTGGACGTCGGCGGGGAAGCCGTGCTGGAGCGCCAGGTGGCCCTGGATGCCGAAGCCCTCCACCGGGACGCCGTCGGCCTTCAACTGCTTGATGAGGGTGTAATAGGCGTCGCTCTTGGGGCCGATCCAGTCGACGTTGTAGTCGTTGAGGTACAGCTTGGCGTGCCGGTCGGCCTCGTGGGCCCAGCGCAGTGCGTCGGCGATGTAGCCGGGGCCGAGCGTCTTGTGGAAGAGCGTCTCGCGGTAGGTGCCGTCTTCGTTGAAGGCCTCGTTGACGACGTCCCAGTGGATCACCTGGCCCTTGAAGTGGCGGACCACCGTCTGTATGTGGTGCTTGAGGATGGCGCGCAGCTCGTCGGCGGTCCAGGTTCCCTCGGTGAGCCAGGCGGGGAGCTGGTTGTGCCAGATGAGGGTGTGGCCGCGGACCTTCTGGTGGTGGGCCTGGGCGAACGCGACGACCTCGTCGGCGGCGGTGAAGTCGAAGACGCCGCGTTCGGGCTCGGTGGCGTACCACTTCATGGCGTTGCCGGGGGTGGTCTGCCCGAATTCGCTGCCGAGGAGCTTCAGATAGGCGGCGTCGGTGAACTCGGGGTTGTCGGTGGCGGAGCCGAAGTACTTGTGGTGCTTCTTGGCCAGTTCGCCGAGCGTCCGGGGAGGGGGCTCGGCGGCTGCGGGCGCGGCGGCGAGGCCGGCCGACAGGCAGACGGCGGCGGACAGAGCGGTGAGGATCCGGGAGATGGACATGACGGACTACTCCTCTGGTGTTAGCGCTAACAACTTTGCGCTCGATGCGGCCAGACGTTTCACGGCGTCTCCTGGGGGGTGGAGGTCGGGCGGGACGGGTCAGCCCTTGGTGGCGCCCGCGGTGAGTCCGCCGATCAGCTGCCGCTCGGCGACGGCGTAGAAAGCGAGGGCGGGGACCATGGCGAGCACGATGTAGGCGAGGACGAGAGCGTAGTCGGTGGAGTACTGACCCTGGAACTGCTGGACGCCGACCGGGATCGTCTGCCATTGGGGGTCGTTGAACACCAGCAGCGGCAGGAAGAAGTTGTTCCAGCTCGCGACGATCGCGAGCACCGAGACCGTGCCGAGCGCCGGACGCGCCATCGGCAGCAGGATCTTCCAGAAGAAACGGAACTTGCCGCAGCCGTCCATGACGGCCGCCTCCTCGATCTCCGCCGGGATGGTCCGGAAGAAGCCGCGCAGAATGATGATGGTCATGGGGAGCCCGAAGGCCGCCTGCGGGAGGATCACTCCGAGCGGGTTGTCGAGCAGGTCGAAGTTGCGCAGCAGCAGGAACAGCGGCAGGACGGCCACCGCGAACGGGAACATCAGCCCGATCGTGAACAGCGTATAGAACAACTCCCTGCCCCGGAAGGCGTAGCGGGCCAGGACGAACGCCGCCATCGCGGCGACCGCCACCGTGCAGCAAGCCGTGCCGATCGCGATGCCCGCACTGTTGGCGATCTGCCGCCAGAACATTCCGTCGCCGAGGATGCCGGTGTAATTGCCGGTCTTCCAGTGCTCCGGCAGCCCGAACGGGTTGGTCGTCAGCTCGCCGGTGCTCTTGAACCCGGAGATCACCGCGTAGACCAGCGGCACGACGACGAACGCGCCGATCAGCCAGACCACGGCGTGCAGCGACAGGCCGCGTGCCGTTCTGCGGACGTTCATCGGCCACCTCCCGTGGTGATGGCCCCGCTCAGGTCACGGCGCAGCACGTAGCGCTGGTAGAAGAGGGAGAAGACAAGGCTGATCATGAACAGCACCACGCTGATCGCACTGGCGTAGCCGACCTGGTAGCGCTTGAACCCGAACTGGAACATCGAGATCGCCATCGTCTCGGAGGAGTGGTTGGGCCCGCCGGCGGTCATGACCCAGACGAGGTCGAAGAGCTGGATGGCACCGATGACCGAAAGAAAGACGCTGATCCGGATCGTCGGGCCGAGCAACGGCAGGGTCACGTGCCGGAAGCGTCGCCAGGCGCCGGCGCCGTCGATGGCGGCGGCCTCGAGAATCTCGCCCGGGATGCTTTGCAGCCCGGCGAGGAAGAGCATCATGTGGAACCCGAAGTACTTCCAGGTCATGACCACGAACAGGGTCGGCATGACCGTCGAGGGGTCGGCGAGCCACTTGCCCTGCAGCCCCTCCAGGCCGAGGGCGCCCGCGAGATGGTCGGCCATGCCGCCGCCGGGAAGGAAGATCATCGTGAAGAGGACCGCCGTGACCACTTCGGACAGGATGTACGGCGCGAAGAACAGCATCCGGTAGACGGCCCGGCCGCGCAGCCTCTGGTTGAGCAGGACGGCGGTGAACAGCGCGAACGGCAACTGCACCGTGATCGACAGCGTGATCAGGTACAGCCCGCGCTCCAGATCGCCGAGGAAGACCTGGTCCCGGAAGAGGGTGGCGTAGTTCTCGAAGCCGACGAAGTTCTCCAGGGGGCCGACCCCGCCCCACTTGAAGAAGCCGGTGTAGACGGCGACCGCGATCGGGGCGAGGACGAAGACGAGGAAGAGGACCAGAGCCGGGACGAGGAACCAGGCGACCGACGCCCAGCTTCCCAGCCGGCGCGGGAGCGAGCGTGCCGGGGCGGGCGGGCGCACCGGCACGGTGTCCTCCGTCCGCTCCTTGGTCAGGGTGGACACGGAGCTAGGCACCCTTCGCAGCCTCGGTGATCGACTTGGTGACCTGCTCGGGCGTCTTCTTGCCGGCGATGAGGTCGGCGACGCTGTCGTTGACTTGCTGGCCGACCGCCGGCGGGTACGCCTGGTCGAGGAAGAGCTGGAAGCCCGTCGCCTTGACCAGGCTGTCGGCCACCACCCTTCTGTTGGCGTCGGCGAGCAGGCTCTCCGCGCCCTTGACCACCGGCAGGTAGCCGTTGGAGGCCAGCAGCTTGGACTGGTTCTCCAGAACGAAGAACCTCAGGAAGTCCAAGGCCTCCTTCGGGGCGCCCTTGCGCAGCGCGAAGCCACCGCCACCGCCGAACACCTCGGTGACCTGGCCGACGCCGCCGTCGACCGTCGGGAAGGGGAAGAAGCCCAGGTCCGCTCCGAGGTCGGCGCCCGCGTCCTTCTGAACCGACGGTCCCCACTGCCCCATCAGCTCCATGGCGGCGTTGCCGTTGCCCATGGTCGCGGCCTGGCCGCCGGGGGTGGCGTAGCCGGCGCCGAGGAAGGCCGTCTGGAAGGGCTGGAGGTCGACCAGCTCCTTGAGGTGGGTGCCCGCCTGGACGAAGCCGGCGCCGGTGAAGTCCTTGGTGGTCGCGGCCTGCTGCAGCGCCGGGAGGCCCGCGACGCGCATCGCGAGGTAGGCCCAGTAGTAGTGGCCCGGCCACTTCTCCTTGCCCGCGAGGGCGATCGGAGTGATGCCCGCCGCCTTGAGCTTCTTGACGTCTTCCAGGAACTCGGCCCAGGTGGCCGGCGGAGCGGTGATCCCGGCCTTGGCGAAGAGCTTCTTGTTGTACCAGAAGCCGACCATGCCGAGGTCGTAGGGCACCGCGTAGGTCCGGCCCTCGAACTGATAGGGCTGCAGCGAGACGGGGGTGAGGTCGGACGACCAGCCGAACGCGTCGGTGAGGTCCTCGACCAGCCCCGCCTCGACCTGCTGTCGCAGCACGCCGCCGCCCCAGGTCTGGAAGACGTCGGGGAGCTTGCCCGAAGAGGTGGTGGCGGTCAGCTTGGACTTGAACGCCTCGTTCTCCAACGAGGTCGTCTTGATCGTGATGTTCGGGTGAGCGGCCGTGAACGCCGAGGAGATCTCCGGGAAGAGGGACTTGCCCGGTTCCGTCGTGGCGATGTTCCACCACGCGAAGGTCACCTTGCCGTCCGCCGCCGGCTTGCCGCCCGAGTCGTTGCCGCCGCAGGCCGCTGTCAGCGAGACGGACAGAGCGGTCAGGCCCGAGAGCGCCAGGAAGCTTCGTCGACTCGGGGGTGTGCTGGCCATGGGACCTCCGGGGTGGTGAATGCCGGTTCGAGTTCGAAAATGTTTCGTAACATTCTCGAATTCGTGCTGCCACAAACTAGGAACGTGGGGCGCCCCGGTCAAGCCTTCTCACCGAATTTCCGTCGGCAGCAGACGACTTGACGCTTGACAACCGGATCGCGCCGACCGGAAACTCTTCGAAAGTTTGCGATATATGTCGCCGGCCCAAGGCGTGCGCGCAGAGGAGCGAAGTTGAGCGAGCAGCGTCCGACCCTGGCCGTCATCGCCGCGGAGGCAGGGGTCTCCCAGGCCACCGTGTCCAAGGTGATCAACGGCCGCTCCGATGTGGCACCCTCGACGCGCGAACGCGTCGAGGGCCTGCTGCGATCTCACAACTACCTCCACCCAGGCCGGCAGGGCAGGGCCCGCAGGTCGGGCCTGGTCGACTTGATCATCGGCGGTCTGGACAGCGCGTGGGCGGTGGAGATACTCCGCGGCGTCGAGGCCGAGTGCGCCCAGCGGAGCGTCGGCACCGTCGTGTCCCTCGTCCCGCCGGGCGAGGCCACGCCGTCGAGCTGGGCCGCACTGCCGGTCCTGCACCACAGCGACGGCGTCATCCTCGTCACCGCCTCGGTCACCCAGGCCCAGCGCGCCCAGGTCGAACAGGCCGGGGTGGCGCTGGTCGTCATCGACCCGATCGACCTGCCGGGCAACGGTGTGCCGAGCATCGGCGCGACCAACTGGGCGGGCGGCCTCGCCGCCACGGAGCACCTGCTGGAGCTGGGACACCGGCGGATCGCCGCGATCGGCGGGCGCAAGGAGATGCTCTGCAGCCAGGCCCGCATCGACGGGTACCGGGCCGCGCTGGAGCGGGCCGGGATCGAGGTCGACCGCGACCTCATCCGGTTCGGCGACTTCCGGCACGAGGGCGGGTTCCAGCGCGCCCAGGAACTGCTCGCCCTTCCCGAGCCGCCGACCGCCGTCTTCGCCGGCAGCGACCAGCAGGCGATGGGCGTCTACGAAGCCGCCCGGCAGGTCGGGCTGAGCATCCCGCAGGACCTCAGTGTGGTCGGCTTCGACGACCTGCCGATGTGCGAGTGGCTGTCACCACCGCTGACGACGGTGCGTCAGCCGCTGGAGGAGATGGGCCGGCTCGCCGCACGCACCCTCTTCCAGCTCCTGGACGGCCAAAACCTGGTCAGTCCCCGGATGGAGCTCTCGACCGAGCTCAAGGTCAGGCTCTCCACCGCCCCGCCCCGTCCCGTTTCTAGGAGAACTCCTTGACCGAGCCCTGGCGTGACCCCCTCCTGCCCGTGTCCATACGGGTCGCAGATCTGCTGGAACGGATGACGCTGGAAGAGAAGGCGGGTCAGCTCGCCGGCTTCTGGGCGCTGCCCTCGGATCCGGGGACGCCGGTCGCGCCGATGGAGGACGACTCCGGCGAGTCCGCGCCCGGCCTCGACGACATCGTCGCCCACGGGCTCGGCCAGCTCACCCGGGTGTACGGCACCGCGCCGATCACCGTGGAAGCCGGCATGGAGCGGCTCGCCTCGCTCCAGCGGCAGGTGACCGGAGCCGGCCGGTTCGGGATCCCGGCGGTCGCCCACGAGGAGTGCCTGACCGGGTTCATGACGTTCGGGGCGACGGTCTTCCCCGGGCCGCTGGCCTGGGGTGCGTCCTTCGATCCCGGGCTCGTGCGCCGGATGGCCGCCGCCATCGGCTCGGGGATGCGGCGGGTCGGCGTTCACCAGGGGCTGGCCCCGGTGCTCGACGTGGTCCGCGACTACCGGTGGGGCAGGACCGAGGAGTGCATCGGCGAGGATCCCTATCTCGTCGGAGCGATCGGCACCGCCTATGTGCAGGGCTTGGAGGGCGCCGGGATCGTGGCGACGCTCAAGCACTTCGCCGGGTACTCGGCCTCGCGCGGCGGCCGGAACATGGCCCCCGTCGCCTCGGGGCCGCGCGAGTTCGCCGACGTGCTGGTGGAGCCCTTCGTACGGGCACTGCGCGAGGGGGGCGCCCGGTCGGTGATGAACAGTTACACCGACGTGGACGGCGTCCCGGTGGCCGCCGACGAGCGGCTGCTGACCGAACTGCTCAGGGATGAGCTCGGTTTCGGCGGTGTGGTCGTCGCCGACTACTACGCCGTCTCCTTCCTGGAGACCCGGCACGGCGTCACCGGATCGCGCGGCGCGGCCGGCGCGCTGGCACTGACCGCCGGAATCGACGTCGAACTGCCCACGGCCCGCTGCTACGGCGAGCCGCTGACCGCACTCGTGCGGTCAGGGAGCGTGCCCGAGGAGCTCATCGACCGGGCCGCGGAACGGGTGCTGCTGCAGAAGGCCGAGCTCGGCCTGCTCGACCCCGACTGGGAACCCGCCGACCCCGAGCCGTTCGACCTCGATCCGCCGGAAAACCGGGCACTGGCCAGGCTCCTGGCCGAGCGGTCCACCATCCTGCTCGCCAACGACGGCACCCTGCCGCTGCGGCCGTGCCGCGTGTCGGTCAGCGGGCCGTACGCCGACGACCCCCGGTCCTTCCTCGGCTGCTATTCCTTCCCCAACCACGTCGCGCTGCCCGGCGACCTCGGGCTGGAGATCCCCACGCTGGGCGAGGCGCTCACCGCAGCCGGGTTCACGGTCGCCGAGGACGATCCGGACGTGAACGTGCTGGTGCTCGGGGACCGGGCCGGCATGTTCGGCCGGGGCACCTCCGGAGAGGGCTGCGACGCCGAGACCCTCGACCTGCCCGGCGACCAGGCCGCGCTCGCCTCCGCCGTTCTGGACTCCGGGGTGCCGACCATCCTGGTCCTGGTCTCCGGACGGCCCTACGCGCTCGGCACGCTGGCCGAGCGCGCATCGGCCGTGGTGCAGGTCTTCTTCCCCGGCGAGGAGGGCGGGACGGCGCTGGCCCGGGTCATCAGCGGGGCCGCGGAACCGTCCGGGCGGTTGCCCGTCTCCATCCCCCGCCAGGTCGGCGGCCAGCCCGGCACCTACCTGCACGGCAGGCTCGGTGGGCACACCGACTGGAGCTCGGTGGACCCGACGCCCCTGTTCCCCTTCGGACACGGGCTGAGCTGGACCACCTTCACCTGCTCGGAGCTCTCGGTGGATCCCGTCGCCGCGACGGACGGAACCGTCGCCGTTTCCGTCACGGCACGCAACGTCGGCGAAGTGGCCGGGACCGAGGTGGTCCAGCTGTACCTCTCCGACCCCGTGGCGTCCGTCGTCCGGCCACAGCGGTGGCTCGCCGGATTCGCCAGGGTCGAGCTGCAGCCGGGCGCGGCCGCCCGGATCACCTTCTCCGTCCACGCCGACCGGACCTCATTCACCGGACTCGACCTGCGCAGACGAGTGGAGCCCGGGGAGATCGGCGTGGCCGTCGGACGCTCCAGCGGCGATCTTCCGCTCCGGGGCACCTTCACGCTGGAGGGCCCCGTACGCCACCCGGCGGCCGACCGGGTGCTGTCCGTGCCGGTCGAGATCGTCCCGGTTCCATGACCCCGTCGTTCGATGATCCCGTCTTCGGTGATCCCGTGCTGCCCGGGTTCCGGCCCGACCCGTCCGTCTGCCGGGTGGGAGCCGACTACTACCTCGTGACGTCCAGCTTCGAATGGTTCCCGGGCCTTCCCGTGTTCCACAGCCGCGATCTCGTGAACTGGCGGCGCATCGGCTCCGCCCTCGACCGGGCGTCCCAGCTCGATCTCGACGGGTGCGCGCCCTCACGGGGCCTGTTCGCACCGACGATCCGGCACCACGACGGCGTCTTCCACCTCGTCTGCACGCTGATGGACGGCCCCGGCCACTTCGTCGTCACGGCGACCGACCCGGCGGGGCCGTGGTCGCAGCCGCACTGGCTGGAGGGCGAGGGCTTCGACCCGTCGCTGTTCTTCGACGACGGGCCGGACGACAGCGGCGGCGACGGCGACGGCGACGGTCGGGCCTGGTTCACCGCCGCCCGCGTGCTGGACGAGGCCGCCGGCCGCACCGCGATCTGGATGCGCGAATACCTTCCCCGCGAACGACGGCTCACGGGACCCGAGCACGTCCTGTGGTCGGGAAGCCACCCTGGCGCCCGATGGTCGGAAGCCCCGCACCTCTACAAGATCGACGGCACCTATCTCCTGCTCACCGCCGAGGGCGGCACCGATGTGGACCACAGCGTGGTGGCCGCCCGCGCTGACCACGTGACCGGACCGTACGAGGGCGCCCCCGGCAACCCGGTGCTACCACCCGCCAAGGGCCCCGTCACCTGCACCGGCCACGCCGACCTCGTCCAAACCCCGGACGGCGACTGGCGGGCCGTCCTCCTGGGCGTCCGTCCCGGCTCCGCCCTCGGCCGCGAGACCTTCCTCAGCCGGATCACCTGGGAAGAGGACTGGCCCGTCTTCTCCCCCATCGTCCACACCGACCTCCGCCGCCCTCTCCACGACGGTTTCGCCACACTCTCCGCCGACTGGAGCACCCTGCGCACCCCGGCGGCGCCGTTCTGGACCACCGGCGACGGACTCCGCCTGCGGCTCCGCCCCGAACGCCTCGGCGAACGCACCACTCCGTCCCTCCTGGCCCGCCCCCAGGAACAGCCCGACTGCGACGTCTCCACCGAACTGCACTTCACCCCCGCCGCACCGGACGAACAGGCAGGGCTCGCCGTGGTCCTCGACGACGACGCCCACCTCCTCTTCCTCCGCACCACGGAAGGCCTCAGCCTCCGGCGCGGATCCGAGGTCCTGGCCGCCGTTGCCGTCCCCCCGGGCCCCGTTCGCCTCGGGGTCCGCATCCGCGGCTTCAGCCACACCTTCGCCCACGCGGCACCCGACGGCGCCTGGCAGGACCTGACCACCGTCGAAGCCACCTTCCTCACCCCGCTGTTCACCAGCGTCCAGCTCGGCCTCTACGCCACCTCCAACGGTGGCCCCTCCACCGGCCAAGCGCGCTTCACGTCGTTCGACATCACGTACCCGAGCCGGCCGGAACCACCTGGACACCGGCGTCGATGATGCGGCGCGCGGTGTGGGGAGGCATTGCCGACACTGACGTCGAAAGCATTGACACCCAAATTGTGAGCGTTAACAATCGTGCAGCCGGTTGGAGCCCGACATTCCTTGTGCGCGAAACCCTTTTCTCTCACGGACCATGGAGTTCGCCATGCCGACTCACCCCTTCAGCCGCCGCACCGTGATCAAGGCGACCGGCGTCGCGGCCGTATCCGCGGCTGTCGGCCCCGTCCTTGGCCCCGTCTCCGCCGCGGCGGAGACATCCCCGGGCAGGTCCGACGTCGGAGTGTCGGCGGTCCCGTTCAACCTGGGTCAGGTGCGGCTCACCAGCAGCCGCTGGCTCGACAATCAGAACCGTACCCTGGCCTACCTCCGCTTCGTCGACGTCGACCGCCTGCTGTACAACTTCCGCGCCAACCACCGGCTCTCCACCAACGCCGCAGCCCCGACCGGAGGCTGGGACGACCCGGCGTTCCCCTTCCGCACCCACGTGCAGGGCCATTTCCTCACGGCGTGGGCCCAGGCCTACGCCGCGGTCGGGGACACCACCTGCCGCGACAAGGCCGACCACATGGTGGCCCAACTCGCCAAGTGCCAGGCCAACAACTCCACCGCGGGCTTCTCCGCCGGCTACTTATCGGGCTTCCCCGAGAGCGACTTCACCCGACTCGAAGCAGGCACGCTGAACAACGGCAACGTCCCGTACTACTGCGTCCACAAGACCATGGCCGGTCTGCTGGACGTGTGGCGCCTCCTCGGCAACACACAGGCCCGGGACGTGCTCCTCGCGCTCGCCGGCTGGGTCGACCGACGCACCGCCGCGCTCAGCCACAGCCGGATGCAGTCGTTGATGGGCGTCGAGTTCGGCGGCATGAACGACGTGCTGGCCGACATCCACCTGGAGACCGGCGACGCACGCTGGCTGACCACCGCCCAGCGCTTCGACCACGCCGCGGTCTTCGACCCCCTCGCCGCGAACCAGGACCGGCTGGACGGCCTGCACGCCAACACTCAGGTGCCCAAGTGGATCGGAGCCGTCCGCGAGTACAAGGCCACCGGGACGACCCGCTACCGCGACATCGCCGCCAACGCGTGGACGATCTGCACCACCTCACACACCTACGCCATCGGCGGCAACAGCCAGGCGGAACACTTCCGGGCCCCGAACGCCATATCCGGCTTCCTCCTCCGCGACACCTGCGAGCTCTGCAACTCCTACAACATGCTCAAGCTCACCCGGGAGCTGTGGCAACTGGACCCCGACCGGTCGTCGTACTTCGACTTCTACGAGAAGGCGCTGCTCAACCATGTCATCGGCGCCCAGAACCCGGCCGACCCACACGGACACGTCACCTACTTCACCCCCCTCAACCCGGGCGGCCGCCGCGGCGTGGGCCCGGCGTGGGGCGGCGGCACCTGGAGCACCGACTACGGCACGTTCTGGTGCTGCCAGGGAACGGGCGTCGAGTCGAACACCAAGCTGATGGACTCCGTCTACTTCCACGACGGCACCACTCTCACGGTGAACCTGTTCCTCCCCTCCGTCCTGAACTGGACACAGCGAGGCATCACGGTCACCCAGGCCACCTCCTACCCGGCCGACGACACCACGACGCTCAAGGTCACCGGCAGCGTCGGCGGGACCTGGTCGATGCGCGTCCGCATCCCCGCGTGGACCTCGGGCGCCACCGTCAGCGTCAACGGCGTCGCCCAGACCGTCACGGCCGACCCGGGAACCTACGCCACCCTCACCCGGTCCTGGGCCTCCGGCGACACCGTCACCGTGAAGCTCCCCATGCGTGTGGCCCTCCAGGCCGCCAACGACAACCCCGGCGTCGCGGCGATCACCTACGGCCCCGTCGTCCTCGCCGGCAACCACGGCAGCACCACGCTGTCCTCCCTCCCGACCCTGGTCCCCTCCTCGATCACCCGGACCAGCGGCACCGCCCTCGCCTTCACGGCCACCGCCAACGGAACGAAGGTCGACCTCGCCCCGTTCCACGACGCCCACGGCTTCAACTACAGCGTCTACTGGCGGACCGACAGTCCCGGCTTCCGTCTCGTCAACGCGGCCAGCGGACTCGTCCTCGGCATCCGGGACATGTCCACCGCCGACGGCGGCCTCGCTCTGCAGTGGACCGACTCCGGCACCGCCGACCACAACTGGCTCCTCGTCCTCGACGGCACCGCACTGCGGCTGCGCAACCTCCACAGCGGCAAGGTCCTCGGCGTGCAGGACATGTCCGGCGCCGACAACGCCCCGATCCTCCAGTGGTCCGACACCGGCACCGCCGACCACCGGTGGACCGTCCTCGACGCCGGCAACGGCTACCACAAGCTTCGGAACGTCCACACCGGCAAGCTGCTCGGCATCGCGGGCGGCTCCACCGCCAACGGCGCCGCAGCCGTACAGGTGCCCGACACCGGCGCCCCCGCCGGCCAGTGGCAGTTCGTCCCCGACGGTGCCAGGCGCATCCAGAACGTCGCCAGCGGGCGGGTCCTCGGTGTGAAGGACATGTCCACCGCGGACGGCGGCCTCGCCATCCAGTGGGACGACAACGGCACCGCCGACCATCTCTGGACGGCCGTCATCGACACCGGCGGCTACCTGCGCCTGCGCAACTCCCACAGCGGCAAGGTCCTCGCCGTGGAGAACGGCGGCACCGCCAACGGCGCCCGGATCGCGCAGTGGGCGGACAACGGCACCGCCGACCACCGGTGGCGCCTGCGCCACGGCGGCGGCGACACCTTCAGGATCCAGTGTGCCAACGGCGGCCGCGTCCTCGGCGTGTCCGGCGCCTCCACCGCCCAGGGGGCCCAGACCGTCCTCTGGGACGACAACGGCACCAACGACCACCTGTGGCGATTCATCTGAGCCGGCGCCGAGCCGCTCGATCGCCACAGGCCGATCGCGGCTCCTCGTAAGCAGCCCTCCTCTCTCCCCCCACTTCCCCACCCCCACTTCCCCACCCCCCACCGGAGGAAGAACCATGCGCAAGTCCTTCCGAGCCGCGTCCGCCCTGCTGGCCGGTGTGCTCACCACCGGTCTCGCCGTGATCAACGCCGGTCCCGCGCACGCCGCCGACCCGACCACCATGAGCAGCGGCTTCTACGCCGACCCCGACAACTCCGCCCTGCGGTGGGCCAACGCGAACCCCGGCGACGGGCGGGCGGCGGCCATCCGGACGTCCATCGCCAACACCCCGGCAGCCCGCTGGTTCGGCAACTGGAGCGGCGACATCGCCGCGGCCGCCGGCGCCTACGTCGGCCGCGCGGACTCCTACGACAAGCTGCCGATCCTGGTCGCGTACAACATCCCCAACCGGGACATCTGCGCCGGTCACTCCGGCGGCGGCGCCGGGAGCCGCGCCGCGTACGACGCCTGGATCGCCGCCTTCGCCAGTGGCATCGGCAGCCGCCCGGCCGTCGTCGTCCTCGAACCGGACGCGCTGGGTCACGAGAGTTGCATGACGGCCGGCCAGATCGCCGAGCGCAACGCCATGCTGAAGAACGCCATCGCCCAGTTCAAGGCCAAGGCACCCAACACCTGGGTCTACCTCGACGCCGGGAACCCCGGCTGGATCGACGCCTCGACCATGGCGCGGCAACTCGCCGCCGCCGGTGTCAGCGGGGCACGCGGCTTCGCGCTGAACGTCTCCAACTACTTCACCGCCGACCAGAACACCTCCTACGGCAACGCGGTCAACTCCGCCCTGAGGTCGTATGGCTACACCAAGCCGTTCGTCGTGGACACCAGCCGCAACGGCAACGGCTCCAACGGCCAGTGGTGCAACCCCGCCGGTCGCCGGATCGGTACTCCCAGCCGGCACGGTGGCGGTGCCGAGATGCTGCTGTGGATCAAGCTTCCCGGCGAGTCGGACGGCAACTGCGGCGTCGGGGCCGGCTCCTCGGCCGGGCAGTTCCTACCGGAGGTCGCCTACAAGATGATCTACGGCCACTGAACCCTTCCTCGCCGAAGGCGCCATGGTGCCGAGGCCGACCGACAGCCCACCTTGAGCGATCCTCATCGAAATACTTTCGATGAGGATCGCTCAATTTCCAAAAGAGCTACCACCCCTCCATTGGGGCTAATTATCGAAATCCTTTCGAAACTCTTGACTTGTTTCGGCGGGGTTTCCAGACTGATGCCCGAGGTGGTGCGGTCCGCCTGTGTCCGGATTCCCGGCGCCGTCCTCGAATCCTTACGCCCTGGTGGTGAGCGTCCTTTTCCCACGGACGCGGGCGTCTTTCACGCGGATTCACCGTGCCGCGCTCCAGTCCTTCCGTGATTTCTTTCCTGGAGGCCAATTCATGGGCTCACATGCCATTTCCCCACGCACCGTCCGCCGGAAGATCGGCGGCCTGTATATGGCCCTGGTCGCCGGCGTCCTCGGTTCGGCCGTCGCGCTGGTGGCGCCACCGACCTCACACGCCGCCGAGAGCACGCTCGGCAGCGCGGCGGCGCAGAGCGGCCGCTACTTCGGCACCGCCATAGCCTCGGGCAGGCTGGGCGACCCGGCGTACAGCACGATCGCGGCCCGCGAGTTCAACTCCGTGACGGCCGAGAACGAGATGAAGATCGACGCCACCGAGCCCCAGCGGGGCCAGTTCAACTTCACCGCCGGTGACCGCGTCTACAACTGGGCGGTGCAGAACGGCAAGCAGGTGCGCGGCCACACCCTGGCCTGGCACTCGCAGCAGCCCGGCTGGATGCAGAGCCTCAGCGGCAGCACGCTGCGCCAGGCGATGACCAACCACATCAACGGCGTGATGGCCCACTACAAGGGCAAGATCGGCCAGTGGGACGTCGTGAACGAGGCCTTCGCCGACGGCCCCTCGGGAGCCCGGCGCGACTCCAACCTGCAGCGCACCGGCAACGACTGGATCGAGGTCGCCTTCCGCACCGCGCGCGCCGCCGACCCGGCCGCCAAGCTCTGCTACAACGACTACAACGTCGAGAACTGGACCTGGGCCAAAACGCAGGCCATGTACGCCATGGTCCGGGACTTCAAGCAGCGCGGCGTGCCGATCGACTGCGTCGGCTTCCAGTCCCACTTCAACAACGACAGCCCCTACAACAGCAACTTCCGCACCACCCTGCAGAGCTTCGCCGCCCTCGGCGTCGATGTCGCCATCACCGAACTCGACATCCAGGGCGCCTCGGGCACGACCTACGCCAACGTGACCAACGACTGCCTGGCCGTCCCGCGCTGCCTCGGCATCACCGTCTGGGGAGTGCGCGACACCGACTCCTGGCGACCGGAGCACTCGCCGCTCCTGTTCAACGGCGACGGCAGCAAGAAGGCCGCCTACTCCTCCGTCCTCAACGCACTCAACGCCGCCTCCCCCACTCCGACGCCCACCCCCGGTTCCGGACAGATCAAGGGCGTCGGTTCGGGCCGCTGCCTGGACGTACCCGGTGCCAGCACCACCGACGGCACCCAGGTCAACCTGTGGGACTGCAACAACCGCACCAACCAGCAGTGGTCGTACACGACCGCGGGCGAGCTGAGGGTGTACGGCAACAAGTGCCTGGACGCCGCCGGCACCGGCAACGGCACCAAGGTCCAGATCTACAGCTGCTGGGGTGGCGACAACCAGAAATGGCGCCTCAACTCCGATGGATCCATCGTCGGAGTCCAGTCCGGCCTCTGTCTCGACGCCGCCGCCAACGGCACCGCGAACGGCACCCTGATCCAGCTCTACTCCTGCTCGAACGGCAACAACCAACGCTGGAGCCGCACATGACCTGCCGCGGCGAAGGGGTGAGCAACCGCTGGTGGTCCCGGGTGGCCGCCGTGGTGGCGGCGACCCTCGCGATCGGCATGCTCGTCGCGGTGGATCCGCCGCCCGCGCGGGCGGCGACGGTGGACGGCAATGCCTGGTACGTCCTGGTCAACCGCAACAGCGGCAAGGCACTGGACGTCTCCGGCGTGTCCACCGCCGACGGCGCGCGGGTCGGCCAGTGGACGCGCGGCGACGGAGCCAACCAGCAGTGGCAGTTCGTGGACTCCGGCGGCGGCTTCTACCGGCTCAAGGCCCGGCATTCGGGCAAGGTCCTCGACGTGGCCGGCGCCTCGACCGCCGACGGCGCCGCGATCACGCAGTGGGCCGACGGCAACGGGTCCAACCAGCAGTTCCGCCTGGCGGACTCCGAAGCCGGCCACGTCCGGCTGATCAACCGCAACAGCGGCAAGGCCGTCGAGGTGCAGGGCGGCTCCACCGCCGACGGCGCCAACGTCGTCCAGTACACCGACTGGGGCGGCGCCAACCAGCACTGGCAGATGGTCAAGCTGTCGTCCGGTGCCGGCGGGTGCGGCAGTGCCCCGACCCTGGCAAGCGGTACGCACACGATTCAGAGCAGCGGCAAGAGCCGCAGCTTCATCCTCAGAATTCCCGACAACTACACCAACAGCCGGCCCTATCGGCTGATCTTCGCGTTCCACTGGCGGGGCGGAACCGCCGGCGAAGTCGCCTCGGGCGGAACGAGCGGAAACGCCTGGTCCTACTACGGCCAACAGGAACAGTCGAGCAACAGCGCGATCCTCGTCGCCCCCCAGGGCCTCGGAAACGGCTGGGCCAATTCGGGCGGTGAGGACATCACCTTCGTCGACGACATGATCCGGCGGATCGAGGGCGGCCTCTGCGTCAACCCGGCGCAGCGTTTCGCCACGGGTTTCAGCTGGGGCGGCGGTATGAGCTACGCACTCGCATGCTCCCGGGCGAACGTCTTCAGGGCTGTCGCGGTCATTTCCGGCGCACAGATCAGCGGGTGCGGTGACGGCACCCGGCCCATCGCCTACTTCGGAATCCACGGCATCGGCGACTCCGTCCTCGGCATCGCGCAAGGACGGTCCCTGCGCGACAGGTTCGTCGGCAACAACGGCTGCACTCCCCAGAGCCCGCGCGAGCCGGCGCCGGGCAGTCGCACGCACGTCACCACCACCTACTCGGGCTGCCGCGCCGGGTACCCGGTCCAATGGGCCGCGTTCGACGGCGGCCACCTGCCCGGTCCGGTCGACGGCTCCCCCAACGAGAGCGGCGTCACGACCTGGACCAAGACGGAGATATGGAGGTTCTTCGCCCAGTTCCAGTGACACGCCCGCACCACGTGAGTGGAGCCGGGACGATCCCGGCTCCACTGCGCCGCCGCCCCTCCCGGGTCGGCGGCGCTTCCCGTCCCGCAATCGTTCAGGAGCAGAGCGCACCGTTGAGCGTGTAGCGCGCCGGGACCGCGTTGGTACCGGAATACGTCGCCTGGAAGCCGAGGCTCACGCTGCCGCCGGGCGCCACCGTACCGTTCCACCCGGAGTCCCGGGCGGTGACCGTGCTGCCCGACTGGCTCACCGTGGCGTTCCAGGCGTTGCCGATCCGCTGATCACCCGCGAAGCTCCAGCCGAGGGTCCACCCGGAGACGGCCGAGGTTCCGGTGTTCCTCACGGTCACCGTCGCGGTGAAGCCGTTGGCCCAGGCGTTGTCGATCCGGTACGCCACCGTGCAGGCGGCCGCCGAAGCGTCGTCGTCCGCCTCCGTCGCCGTGAACGTCGCCGGCTGCACACCGGGACCCCCGGCCGTGAACGTCGCGCTACCCGCCAGCGCGTCGGCATCCTGCGCGGCGGAGACCGAAACCTGCTGTGCGGCGGCCCAGTCGGCCGGGGTGAACACCAAGGTCGCGGCTGCCGACAGGTCCTGGTCGCCGGAGCCGGCGGCCACCGCCACCGTGACGTTCTGCGCGGGCGCGGCCGAGAGCCGCACGCCCACCGGCGTCGAACCGCCCTCCGGAACCGTCACCACCGCCGGTGACACCTGGACCGCGGGCACGGCCGGGGCGCCGCGCCGCTCGGCCGCGAAGGCCGCCAGCCAGGCCAGCGAGGCGTTCCAGTTGATGGCCACCTCGTTGGTGGAGTACGAGCCGATGTCATCCACGTAGCAGGCCGCCGGCGCGCAGCCCGCGAGCTTCTCCTTGGCCACCGGGTCCTCCAGCCCCGCGTTCGGCCCGCCCGCGAAGGAACCGGCCGGCGGGTGCGGCAGCGAGGCGTCGTTCTGGTGCGCCCAGAACCGGTGGTGCTGGTTCTCCGCGTAGCGATCGCCGTAGCCGGTGACGTAGGAGAGGCCGAGCGCGTTGCGGCCGAGCAGGTAGTCCAGGGACTCCAGCGCTCCGGCTCGGTAGCGTTCCCGGCCGGTGAGCTCGTAGGCGACGGCCAGCACCATCGCGTTGTTGGTGACGGAGCTGTTGGAGCCCCACCCGTATCCGGTGGCGGCGAGTGGCACCGCGTAGCCCTGTCCGGCCATGGTGGACAGGTGGCCGTCGGCGGCCGAGGTCAGCAGTCCGCGCAGCCGGGCCGTGTCCTCGGCGGGCAGGGCCACGCCGGCGCCGGTGGCGAGGGTGATCCGGCCGAGCGTCGCGGTACCGCCCCACCAGAACCCGTCGACGGGCTTGGTGTGGTGCGCGGAGGAGGTGACGGCGTCCCGGTACTGCGACTCACCGGTGGTGGCCAGGAGTTCCGCCGCCGCCCAGTAGAACTCGTCGGAGACGTCGGCGTCCTCGTACGCACCGCCGCCGGTGTTGTCGGTCGCCGGGGCGAGCACGTTCGGGTTGCCCTTGGCGGCCGTCCAGGCGCGGCGGGACGCGTCCAGGCAGCGCGCGGCGAACGCGGCGTCGTACGGCGCGTACACCCGGGCACACTGCGCGGCCGACGCCGCCAGGTTCAGCGTCGCGGCGGTCGACGGCTTGTGCAACTCACGCTGCTCGGCGTCGAGTTCGGGACGCGTCGGCAGAGCGGTCCACTTGTTGTCGTGCATCTTGTGGAAGGCCATCCCGGCCATCGGCTTCCCGGCCGGGACCTGCATCCGCAGCAGGAACTCCAGCTCCCATCGGGCCTCGTCCAGCACGTCCGGCGTCCCGTTGCCACGCTCCGGCACCCGCAGCGTCGCGTCGCCGAGCGCCGCGTCACCACCCGAACGCCGGGCGCGCTCGTAGGAGTTGACCATTTCCCAGACGGAGATGCCGCCGTTGACCACGTACTTGCCGTGGTCGCCCGCGTCGTACCAGCCGCCGCGCACGTCCTGTCGGTAGTCGCACACCCCGGCTTGACAGGGGACGCTGGTGTCGCCCTTGTTCGGGGCGATGTCCAGGTGCCCGGCGGGGCGGGCGTAGGCACTGCCGCCCGCCAGGGCCGCGTCGATCGCGGTACCGCTGCGTTGCTGGTAGAAGAACGACATGCTGTCGGCGCGCAGTCCGTCGTACAGCGATGCGGAGATGTCGAAGGGGTGGCTGGTCTGGCCGCCGACGCCCAGGGTGTAGCCGGTGCCGGTGCCGGTGTACGCGCCGAAGTCCACCAGGTGCGTGGACTGGCCGGACGCCTGGTCGGCGCCGCGCACCGTGGTGGTGCCCGAGGCGGCCACCGTGCCGGAGGCGTCGCGCAGTTGCCAGGCGAGGGGGGCGGTCGCGGAGCTGACCACGGTGGCCCGCTTGGGGCCGTCCGGCAGGTAGCCGAGCTGGTTGACCCGGACGGGCGTCTCGGCGGCGGCGGCCCCGGTGGCGGCAGCCGCGACCGGAACGGTCAGGGCGGTCGTGGACAGGGCGCCGACGGCCAGCGCGAGGCCGGCGAGCACGGCGGCCGCGCGACGCGGCACGCGGCGGGCGGGGGTGACAGGAGGCACGGGCGGAGCCTTCCTCGGGAGGGTGGGGGACAAGAGTGGGAGCGCTCCCAATCAAGCCGGCCGTCGGACGACCCGTCAAGACAGCTGCCCCGACCTGGAGTTGGCGGCCTCGACACCTGGAGGATTCCAACGCCCTGTGGGACCCGTTCGCCTACCTGAACCGTGACGGCGATCGACGGCTGACCGCCCGGTCTTCCCTCCACCCCCGCGCACCATGGCGCCGACACGCCGTCGTCACGGTGCGGGGAGGGCGGGCAGCCGGGTGGGGTCGGCGATGATCCGGTGGACCGTGGACCAGGCCGCGCCCAGGACCGGTCCGCGGCGTCCCAGGGCGGAGCGGCGCACCGCCTCCGGGGTCCAGGGCCGGACGGTGACGCGAGCGGCGAGTTCGGCGCGTATCGGCGGGAGGAGCCAGTCGGCGAGTTCGGCGTAGGCGCCGCCGAGGACGAGGCCGTCCGGGTCGATCAGGTTCACCGCCGAGGTGAGGGCGAGGCCCAGGGCCCGACCGGCGCGGTCCAGGGCGCGCAGGGTCCCCGCGTCCCCGGCGCCCGCCCGCTCGGCCAGCAGGGCCATCGGATCGCCGGCGCCCCCCAGCCCGGCCTCGCGCAGTACGGCCGCTTCGCCCGCGTACTGCTCCAGGCAGCCGCGTGCCCCGCAGGCGCAGGGGGCGCCCTCCGGGTGGACGGGCAGGTGGCCGAGTTCGCCCGCGAAGCCGCGGGCGCCCCGGAACAGCTGCCCGTCGATGACGAGGGCGGCACCGATGCCGGCCTCGGCGGAGACGTGCACGAAGGTCTGCGCGGCCTGCTCGGTGTGCCAGTACTCGGCCAGCGCCCCGAGGTTGGCCTCGTTCTCCGGATCCGGCACGGTGTCGGGGTCGGGCCAGTGGTCGGCGAGGCGGACGGCGTGCCAGCCAAGGTTGGGCGCACGCTCGACCAGCCCGCGCGGCTCGTTCGGCACCACCCCCGGCACGGCCAGTACGCGGCCCTCGACGCGCAGCCCGAGTGCGGCGGCCTCGGCCTCCGCCTCGGCGCCCAGCGCGGCGGCCTCCGCCAGCACCTGCCCGGCCGGCCGGCCCGCGTTGGCCCGCTCCACGCGACGCCAGACCCGGGGTTCACCGCGCAGGTCCACGACGCACGCGGCCAGGTGGGTGACGCCGATCTCCAGGCCGAGGCCCGCGGGACCCCGATCGTTCAGGGCCAGCGCCCGTCCGGGGCGGCCGACCCGTCCGCTGGGCGCGGTCTCCGTCTCGGTCAGCGCTCCGCGACCGATGAGCTCCTCGACCATGGAGGAGACGGCCGGCCTGGTCAGGCCCGTGTGCCCGGCGACGTCCGCCCGAGAGAGCGGGCCGTGCGCGGCGACCACGCCGATCACCACCGCGAGGTTCTGCCGGCGCATGCCCTGCTGTGAGGCGGGCGCGGCCTCCACGCCACCGCTCGCCCTCCCGATGCCCGCCATGGAACCGACCCTCCTATCGTCGTGCGGGCGGGGCCTCCTGCAGGGCCCGTGCCCGCCGCAGCGTACTGGTGATCCGTTCGAGCGTGTCGTCGTCACGGGGTACGGGCTCCAGTACCCGGCCTTCGGCAGTCCCCCAGCGCCGGGCGACGGCGTCGGCGGGCTCACCCGTGAGCAGTGCGGCGGCCTGGGCGGCGGCCCCGAGCGCGACCGGTTCCCGGGCCTCGGGCACCTGCACCGCTCGGCCGGACAGCCGCAGGACGGTCCGCTGCCAGGCCCCGCCGCGGGCTCCGCCGCCGATCAGCGTCAGGGGCTCGTCGGGGGCGGGGTTCTCGCCCCCGGCGCGCAGCACGTCCTCCAGCGCCGCGAGCAGGGCTTGGGCGGCGCCGTCGTAGGCGGCTTGGAGGAGCTGTCCCGGCGTGGTGTCGTGGCGCAGGCCGTGGACCAGGCCGGACGCGTACGGGAGGTCGGGAGTGCGCTCACCGTCCAGATGGGGAAGTACCACCACCGTGCCGCCTCCTTCGACGTCCTCGCGGTCGCGGCCGACGAGCGCGGCGAAGCGGTCGACGGCGAGTGTGCAGTTGAGCGTGCAGGCGAGCGGAAGCCAACCGCCGAGGGCATCGGCGAAGCCGGCGACGGTTCCGCCCGGGTCGGCGGGCCGGGTGCGGCCGACGGCGTAGACGGTGCCGGAGGTGCCGAGGCTCAGCACCGGACGTCCGGGGGTCAAGCCCAGCCCGAGGGCGGCGGCCATGTTGTCCCCGGTCCCGGTGGCCACCAGCGCGCCCTCGCGCAGGGGCGTCCCGGCGCGGACGAGGCCCGTCCGGGCGCCCGGCGGGAGGACCTCCGGCAGCAGCTCGGAGTCGAGTCCGATCCGGGCGAGGACCTCCCGGTCGTAGCCGTCCGGGCCCCACCAGCCGGTTCCCGAGGCGTCACCGCGGTCCGTCACCGCCTCGCCGGTCAGCCGCTCCGTCAGGAAGTCGTGGGGAAGCCGGACCGCGGTGACGCGGTCGGCGACGGCAGGCTCGTTCGCCCGCAGCCAGGCCCACTTGGTGGCCGTGAAGGCGGCTGTCGGAACGCTTCCGGTGCGGCGGGCGAGCTCTCCGGCCCCGACGGCGGCCGTGAGCGCGGCGGCCTGCGGGGCGGATCGGACGTCGTTCCACAGCAGCGCCGGCCTGACCGGCCGTCCGGCCGCGTCCAGGGTGACCAGGCCGTGCTGCTGGCCGGCGATCGAGACGGCGGCCGCGCGATCCGCGCAGCCCGTCCGCGCCACTGCCTCGCCGAACGCCCGCCACCACTGCTCGGGATCGCTCTCCCGGCCGGCGCCCTCACTGACGGTGTGTGCGGCGCGGCCCTCGCCCACGACGGCGCCCGTGTCGATGTCGACGGCGAGCGCCTTCGTGGACTGGGTGGAGCTGTCGACACCGATCACGACACGCTGAGCAGACATGCGTTCCTCCGGTGGGGTTCCTTCTGGCGTCTCGGCATACTAATTTGTTTTTCGTCATTACAAATAGCCCTCGGCTCAGATCCGGAGCGCCCCATGACCAGCGACCCGCTCGTCCCCACCCCCGCGCACAAGTTCACCTTCGGCCTGTGGACCGTCGGCTGGCAGGGCCGGGACCCCTTCGGCGACGCCACCCGGCCCGCCCTCGACCCGGTCGAGTCCGTGGAGCGACTGGCCGCACTCGGCGCCTACGGCGTCACCTTCCACGACGACGACCTGATCCCCTTCGCGGCCGGCGACACCGCACGCGAGCAGGCGGTCAAGCGCTTCCGCACCGCACTCGACACGGCCGGGCTGAAGGTCCCGATGGCCACCACCAACCTCTTCACCCACCCCGTGTTCAAGGACGGCGCCTTCACCGCCAACGACCGGGACGTCCGCCGGTACGCGCTGCGCAAGACGATCCGCAACATCGACCTGGCCGTGGAACTCGGCGCCTCGGTCTACGTCGCCTGGGGCGGCCGCGAGGGCGCCGAGTCGGGCGCGGCCAAGGACGTGCGCACCGCCCTCGACCGGCTGAAGGAGGCCTTCGACCTGCTGGGCGAATACGTCGACGGCCAAGGCTACGACCTGCGCTTCGCGATCGAACCCAAGCCCAACGAGCCGCGCGGCGACATCCTGCTGCCCACCATCGGCCACGCCCTGGCGTTCATCAACGAGTTGGAGCGGCCCGAGCGGGTCGGCCTCAACCCGGAGGTCGGCCACGAGCAGATGGCCGGACTGAACTTCCCGCACGGCATCGCCCAGGCTTTGTGGCACGACAAGCTGTTCCACATCGACCTCAACGGCCAGACCGGCATCAAGTACGACCAGGACCTGCGCTTCGGCGCGGGCGACCTGCGCCAGGCCTTCTGGCTGGTCGACCTGCTGGAGTCGGCCGGCTATGACGGCCCCCGCCACTTCGACTTCAAGCCGCCGCGCACGGAGGACTCCGCCGGAGTCTGGGCCTCGGCAGCCGGCTGCATGCGCAACTACCTGCTCCTGGCCGAGCGTTCCCGCGCCTTCCGTTCCGATCCGGAGGTCCAGGCCGCGCTCACCGCCTCCCGGCTGCCCGAACTGGCCCTCCCCACCGCCGAGGACGGCCTGGCCGGTCTCCTGGCCGACCCGTCCGCCTTCGACGACTTCGACGTCGACGCCGCCGCCCGCCGCGGCATGGCCTTCGAACAACTCGACCAGCTCGCGCTCGAACACCTCCTCGGCGCCCGCTGAGCCGGTGCACCCAAGAGCCGGCCGGTGGCGCTCCACGACCCTGCTCCGCCATGCGAGGAACCACCCGGGGGGCGGTGACGCCCGAGAGCACTCATATTGTTAGCGCTAACATATGACCTTCAGGGGATCGGAGCCTGTCAAGGCGTGTGCCTACGTGGCGGCGAGCACAAGCCGCCGTGGCGGTCAGCTCCAGGCCGGACGCCCCACCGCGCCGAGCCCGGCGAAATCCTGGCGCTGACGGTGGAGATCCGAGCGGCCGTCCGGCGAGCGAAGGCTCGTCACACTGACGAAACAGCCCGCACACTCTCCGCGCGGGGCGGCATGCCGGACATGCCCGGACTCGCCCCGGTGTGCGGGTGCCCCGCCAAGGAGGCTGATGGCCTGCGAGGTTGTTGGCGCAACGGTGATCGAACAGACCCTTGACGCCACTCTTGTGAGCGTTAACACTCATGTATCGCCAGGCCGGATCCACTGCGAGTCCGGCCTCGCGCAGTGCGGGCAAACGGCTCTCGGCCTGCCCCGCTCGACCGCTTCCGGTCACCCAACCGGGTCGCACCGTGCCGGTCGCGGAACATCACTGGAGGAACTGTGCGGAAGCTTTCGGCGGGCCTTGTCACCGTGGGTCTCACGCTGTCCCTGGCGGCCTGCGGCCAGAGCGCCAACGGCGCGGGTGACGGCGCAACCGGCGCAACCGGCGGATCCGGCGGGGGCGCCAAAGGCGGCCTCATCGGCATCGCGATGCCGACCAAGTCGTCTGAGCGCTGGATCAACGACGGCAACAACATGGTCAAGGAGTTCCAGGCCAAGGGCTACAAGACCGACCTCCAGTACGGCGACAACGTCGTGGAGAACCAGGTCTCCCAGGTGGAGAACATGATCACCAAGGGGGCCAAGCTGCTGGTGATCGCCGCCATCGACGGCTCCTCGCTCACCAACGTGCTGCAGAAGGCCGCCGATGCCCACGTCCCCGTCATCTCCTACGACCGGCTGATCCGCGGCACCGGGAACGTCGACTACTACGCGACCTTCGACAACTACAAGGTCGGTGTCCTCCAGGGCAGTTACATCGTCGACAAGCTCGGCCTCAAGGACGGCAAGGGGCCGTTCAACGTAGAGCTGTTCGCGGGCTCACCGGACGACAACAACGCCAACTTCTTCTTCAACGGTGCGATGAGCGTCCTCAAGCCCTATGTCGACGACAAGAAGTTGGTCGTGCAGAGCGGCCAGACCGCCTTCAACCAGGTCGCCACACTGCGCTGGGACGGCGGTCTCGCCCAGTCCCGGATGGACAACCTGCTGAGCAAGTCGTACACCGCCGCCCGCGTGGACGCCGTGCTCTCGCCGTACGACGGCATCTCGATCGGCATCATCTCCTCGCTCAAGGGCGTCGGCTACGGCGCCGGCCGGCCGCTGCCCGTCGTCACGGGCCAGGACGCCGAGCTGGCCTCGGTGAAGTCGATCATCGCGGGCGAGCAGACCCAGACCGTCTACAAGGACACCCGCCAACTGGCGAAGGCCGCCGTGCAGATGGGCGACGCTCTGCTGACCGGCGGCAAGCCCGAGGTCAATGACACCAGCCAGTACGACAACGGCGTCAAGACCGTACCGGCGCAGCTGCTCCAGCCGGTCAGCGTCGACAAGGAGAACTACCAGAAGGTCCTGGTGGACAGCGGCCAGTACACCGCGGACCAGCTCAAGTAACCCACGGGACCGAACCGACGGGTCCGGCGACGCCGAACACCGGCGGTGCGGCGCCCAGGGCGACCGCCAGACCCGCCCGGCACCCCACCGCCCCGACGATACGGATGCACAACCATGGCCCTACCCGTTCTCGAAATGCGGTCGATCAGCAAGACGTTTCCCGGTGTCAAGGCCCTCTCCGAGGTCAACCTGACCGTGGCCGCAGGTGAGGTGCACGCCGTCTGCGGTGAGAACGGCGCCGGCAAGTCCACCCTGATGAAGGTGCTCAGCGGGCTCCACCCCCATGGCAGCTACCAGGGCGATATCTACTTCGAGGGCGATCCCTGCCGGTTCCGGGACATCCGGGCCAGCGAGCAGCGCGGCATCGTGATCATCCACCAGGAACTCGCGCTGGTGCCCTACCTGTCCATCGCCGAGAACATCTTCCTGGGCAACGAGCACGCCACGCGCGGCGTCATCAGCTGGCACCGGACGCTGACCCATGCCGCCGCACTCATCCGGCAGGTCGGACTCGACGAGAGCCCGCACACGAGGATCGCCGATCTCGGCGTGGGAAAACAGCAGTTGGTCGAGATCGCCAAGGCACTCGCCAAGAAGGTCAAGCTACTCATCCTGGACGAGCCGACGGCCGCCCTGAACGACGAGGACAGCCGCAATCTGCTCGACCTGATCCTCGAACTCAAGGCTCAGGGGATCTCCTGCATCCTCATCTCGCACAAGCTGAACGAGATCGCCCGGGTCGCGGACTCCGTCACCATCCTGCGCGACGGGCGGACCATCGAGACCATCGCGATCGGTTCCGGGGGCATCTCCGAGGAACGGATCATCCGCGGCATGGTCGGCCGCGACCTGGAACACCGCTACCCCGAGCGGCAGCCCTACTCGGCACCAGGGGCCGAGATCGGCGAGGTCGCCTTCGAGATCGAGGACTGGAGCGTCCGGCACCCGATCGACCACCGGCGCAAGGTGGTCGACGGCGTCTCGCTCAACGTCCGTCGAGGCGAGATCGTCGGCATCGCCGGCCTCATGGGCGCCGGTCGCACCGAACTGGCCATGAGCGTCTTCGGCCGTTCGTACGGACGGTGGACCGGCGGCCGGGTGCGGCTGCACGGCCGGGAGATCCGCACCCGGACCGTACCGGAGGCGATCGGGCACGGCATCGCGTACGTGACCGAGGACCGCAAGCAGCTCGGCCTCAACCTCAACGACGACATCAGCCGCAACATCTCGCTGAGCTCCCTCGGCAAGGTCGCCCGGCGAGGCTGGGTCGACCGGCACGAGGAGGCGCGGATCGCCGAATCGTTCCGTCGGACCATGAACATCAAGGCCCCCTCGGTGTTCGCGCAGACCGGCAAGCTCAGCGGCGGCAACCAGCAGAAGGTCGTCCTCAGCAAGTGGATCTTCGCCGAGCCGGAGGTGCTGATCCTCGACGAACCCACCCGGGGCATCGACATCGGCGCCAAGGCGGAGATCTACACCGTCATCGCCGATCTCGCCGCCCAGGGCAAGACGGTACTCGTCATCTCTTCCGAACTCCCCGAACTCCTGGGCCTGTGCGACCGGATCTACACCATGGCCGAAGGCCGGATCACCGGTGAGGTGAGCCGTGCCGACGCCACCCAGGAATCCCTCATGCGGCTCATGACCACGAGCCCCGCATACCCCGACAAGCAGGTGTGAGGCATGGCCCAGACCCAGACCACCCCAGAGACCACGCCCGGCACGCCGCCCACCGGCCCGCGACAGTCCGCGGGCGCCGTACTGGCCGCGGCGCTGCGCGGCAACCTGCGCCAGTACGGGATGCTGGTCGCGCTGGCGCTGATCGTGCTGCTGTTCCAGTTCTGGACGGACGGCATCCTGCTCCAGCCACTCAACATCACCAATCTCATCCAGCAGAACGGTTACATCCTCATCCTGGCCATCGGCATGATGATCGTCATCATCGCCGGGCACATCGACCTGTCGGTGGGGTCGCTCGCCGCCTTCGTCGGGGCCGCCGCGGCGGTGATGATGGTCAAGCACCACGTGCCGTGGCCCGTGGCGCTGGTGGCCGCGCTGCTGATCGGCGCTCTCGCCGGAGCCTGGCAGGGGTTCTGGATCGCCTATCTCGGGATCCCCTCGTTCATCGTCACGCTGGCCGGCATGCTGCTGTTCCGCGGCGGGACCCAGATCCTCCTGCAGGGCCAGTCGGTGGCGCCGTTCCCCAAGGCCTTCCAGAACATCAGCAGCGGCTTCCTTCCCACGGTCGGTCCCCACACCGACTACCACAACCTCACCCTGCTGCTGGGCCTCGTGGTGTGGGCCGTCGCGATCCTGCAGGAGGTGCGCGGCCGGCGGCGGGCCGCCTCGTACGGACTGGAGCCGCTCCCGACGGGGCTGTTCCTGGCGAAGCTCGGCGCGATCACGGCGGCCGTGGTGGCCTTCACACTGCTGCTGGCCAGCTACCACGGGGTGCCGGTCGTGCTGCTGATCCTCGGCGTCCTGCTGGTCGGCTTCGGCTACGTGATGCGCAACTCGATCCTCGGCCGGCACACCTACGCCATCGGCGGCAACGAGGCGGCGGCGAGGCTGTCCGGGGTGAAGAGCAAGCGGGTCGTCTTCCTGGCCTTCGTGAACATGGGCGTCCTCGCGGCCCTCGCCGGGCTGGTCTTCGCGGCGCGCCTCAACGCCGGTACGCCGCAGGCCGGCATCAACTTCGAGTTGGAGGCGATCGCCGCCGCCTTCATCGGCGGCGCCTCCTCAAGCGGGGGTGTGGGAACCGTCATCGGTGCACTCACCGGCGGTCTGGTGCTCGGCGTGCTGAACAACGGCATGTCGCTGGTCGGCGTGGGTACCGACTACCAGCAGGTGATCAAGGGCCTGGTGCTGCTGGCGGCCGTCGGCTTCGACGTCTACAACAAGCGCAAGGCCGGAGCCTGACCTCGCCCCCTCCTCGCCTGGGCGGCAAGCCCCGCACGAGGAGGGGGCCTCGCATACCGGCGCACACGGCCCTTGCCGCCGTCGGCATCGGCGTGCACGGCCCGGCCGGCCAGGTGGACGTGTTCTCACTGCCGGACCTCTGGCAGCTCATCTGTACGGCCACGAGGCCGACTTGACGGTGAACGGCACGGCGTACGCGATCCGCCCCGGCCGGGTCAGCCTCGTCCCGCCCGAAGCCGAGGTCCGCCATGACCACCGGGGCCGCTCCCCCCAGTTCTACGTCCCTCTCCGCCTGGGCTCGGGCGGAACCCGCCGCCGCTTTCCGGTGGTCCGGGACGCCGTTCCCGATCTCGCCCGGCCTACCACCCGGTTCCAGTAGCCGTTGGCCGCCTGGCCGAACACCCCGGGGCGGGCCGCTGCCGAGGAGTGGGCTTCCACGCGGCATCCGCGGCGCCCAGCCCTCTTCCCCGCACTCCCCCGCCCCGTGAGCGGACCCTTCGGCAACGTTTCGCATCCTGCGGCAACCCATTCGCGTCCGGCGGCAACCAAGGAGTGCACCTCGACCCGATCTTCGAACGGACGGACATGCAGACTGCACGGCAACGGCAGGCAGCGCAGGCACAGACACAGGCTGACGGCACGCCCGCGGTGGCGCTGACCACCGCGGGCGTGCTCGTCTGCCTGGTGACGGCCATGCTCCCCGGCGTCCGGCTCGCCCGCCGCGCAGACCCCGGCCCCGGCCCCGCCACCGCCGTCGGCACGACCGGCGCGGCGCCCCAGCCTTCGGCCAAGGCAACCCCACCGGCGACGTCCACCCACCGACTACGAGTCGTTCAGGGCGTGCGGCGCGTACGTGCGCGTCCGCGTCGCGAACGGCGCCTCGATCACGGTCCGGATCACCAACGAATGCCCGCTGCCCTGCACACCCGGACAACTGGACCTCAGCGAACAGGCCTTCGCGAAACACCGCGATCCGGTCGCACGGCTGGAGGTACGCATCGGCGGGCCCCGGCCGACCGGGCACTGGTACGCTGCCGCCCGGATGTTAGCGCACACATTTGCGAAGGGGACGACCAACGGACATGGTCCTCGATGACGCGTCCGCGGAGTTCCACGACTTCTTCGAACGCCACTACGCCGAACTCGCCCGGTTCGCCCATCTCCTGACGGGCGAGGCGGACGGCGCCGACGATCTGGCCGCGGACGCCCTGATCGCACTGTGGCGGCGCTGGGACCGGCTGCGCCAGGCCGAACACCCGCTCGCCTACGCGCGTGGCGTGGTCGCCAACCTGGCGCGGTCACGGATCCGCAGCGCGGTGCGCGAGCGCCGCCGGATCGCCCTGTTCTGGTCCCGCGGTGTGGAGCCGCTGGACGGACCGGACGTGGCCGCCGTCGTGGACGTGCGTACGGCTCTCGCCCGGTTGCCGTTCCGGAAGCGAACCTGCGTGGTCCTGCGGCACGCCTTCGACCTGTCGGAGAAGGACACCGCTCTGGCCCTCGGGATATCTGTCGGTACGGTGAAGAGCCAGACCTCGAAGGGGATGGCCGAGCTGGAACGGATGCTGGGCAGCACAGGAGCGGCCGGAGAACTGTTGTCGGGGAGGAGGAGCCGTTGAACGAGGAACTCACCGGGCGGCTGCGCGCGGCCGCCGAGGCCCACCAGCCCGACCACGCCCGGATCCTGGCACGCGTGGAACGCGGCATGTCCGACGCCCCCGCCCGCCACCGCGAGTCTTCGCGCGCGAGGCCCTGGCCCAGGATCGCGCTCGCCTCCCTCGCCACGGCCGGCACTCTGGCGGTCGGCGGTTTCGCCGTCGCCGCCATCGTCCAGTCCCCGCCGGCCCGGCCGGGCGTCTCGGCCACCCCCGCCGCGCCGTCCGAGCCGTCCGGGAACCCCCGGTCGACACCGTCGACGCGGTCGACGACGTCGACGCCCGCCCCCGGCCGCCCGACCGCACCGGACCGGCCGTCCCCGACGGGCCCCAGCCCTTCGGCGTCAGGCGCCACGGGCTCGGCGCAGCCCGGCGGCGCGCCGCACGTCCAGGACGGGCCTCTGTCGTCGGCCGGCTCCTTGGGCGCGAACAGCAACACCTTCTGGGCGCAGAGCAACATCACCCTCAAATCCACCCAGCCACTCACCGCACTCACCGTGGAACTGCGCATCAGGCAGACCGGCGCGGTACAGAGCACCGGCCACTGGCGGACGATGCCCCCCGAGGATTTCACCGTCACGGTGCAGCACGAGGACGCGGCGGTGGTCTACCGCTGGATCCTCAAGCCGGGCCGCACCGTCCCGGCCGGACAGCACGTCTTCGCCGGCCAGTACAACCACGCCGCCGGCGAGCGCGAGGCCGGGCACGACGGCTACCGCGTCGACGCCAACGGTCCCCGCGGCGCCCTCTCGGTCTGGGGCGGCTTCACCCCGACCCGATGAGGCCGTGCCCGTAGCCTGGTCGACGCCGCGGAGGTCGTCCTCGGCAGCGGCCCGCCCGTGGGTGGACGGCGCGGACCGCCGCCCGCCCACGGGCCAGGACGATCAGGACAGGTCGCCGTACACCACCCCGCCACGGCCGTAGCCGCCCAGGCGGACCCGCCCGTACCCGTCGGCGTCGCCACTGATGACGTCGACCACCCGGGCCGCGATCGAAGGCATCCGGGCCGGCCACCCCTACACCGAACTCGGCTGGACCTGACCACCCCGCGCCCGCCCGCCGTCCCTCACCCCGACCCAAGGAGGTCGTACGCGCTCGATCCCCTCGTACCATCTGCTCGCACCGAAGCCTCTCCCGACGAGGGAACGTACGCCGCGCGGGCGGAGATGGGCACGGTCGCGAAGGACCGAACGGTCGGGTGAGGGCGTCGAGTTCGGGACACTGGGTGCGGACGGTCTTGAGCTGGAGTTGTTCGGGCTCGGTGGGGGTTTCCGGGCGGGTCAGGATCCATCCGGAGACCGTTCGGGACGACGGCGGCGGGGCGGTCACCGGTCGCGGAGAGGTGCGCTTCTTGTGCCGGTAGGCGCGAACGCGCTGGTAGCTGCCCCCGCACTGCTGTGCGGCCTCTGGCTCGCCCACGGAGAACGTCGGCGCGTTCCGCGTCCCGCGCGTCGTAGTCGACCGGCTCCTCGTACCCCCTCCACCTGGCATTCCGCCTCCCCGCACCCCCGACCGGCCGCGTCTGCGAGCCCGCCGGTCCCACGATGTCCGGGCACCGCGCCGGCTCTTGCTCGTCCACGCCATCACGTCATGGGGTCCACCCCAAGGGATCGATGTCATCTGACAGCCGGCTCACCGACGCGCGACGACGTACCGGTTCGCCTCCGTGCCTCCGTCATCGGCTGTGGCTTCCGGCAGGCCGTACCGCTCACCGGCCCGCCCCGCCCGCAGTGCGGCGGCGCCACCGGATCCGGATTCCCGGAAGGACATCAGGCGATGACCCCTGCCCTGCTCGCCCGCCCGACCGCCTCACGCCAGGCCGACGACACCGACGACCTGGCCACCGCGCTCGCGCTCGCCGCCCGCGAGGGCGACTCCGCAGCGGTGGACCGCTTCGTGCGTGCCCCGCACCGCGACGTCCGGCCGCCACGTCGCCTACCTCAGCGCCGACCCGCGGTCCGACGACGACTTCACCCCGGTCGTCACCCCGCCGCGTGCAGGGTGGCCTCTCCCGTGACCGTGATGCCGGTGCGCTCGCCGACGCGGGTGGTGGCCGGGCCGGGGACGCGTACGTCGACGGGTGCGTCGACTCCGTCGACGGCAACGGTGACCATGGCGTCGTGGCCGTAGAAGCGCACCTCGGTCACGGTGCCCGTGGCCCCGCCCACAGGGTCGGTGAGCTGGAGCTGCTCGGGCCGGAGCATGACAAGGCCCTCGGACACGCCGCCCGGCGCGGCCGCCAGGCGAACGCGGCCCAGCGGGGTGGCCGCCGTCCCGCCCTCCACCCTTCCGCCGACCAGGACCGCATCCCCGACGAAGGAGGCCACCCAGGGATCGGCGGGGTGACGGTAGACCTCCTGCGGTGTGCCGCACTGGGCGACCGTACCGTTGCGGACGACGGCGACGAGGTCGGCGGTGGAGAGGGCTTCCTGCTGGTCGTGAGTGACCAGCAGGGCCGTGGCCCCGGTGGCGCGCAGGGCTGTGCGCACGTCGGCCCGGACCCCGGTGCGCAGGGCGCTGTCGAGGGCGTTGAACGGCTCGTCGAGCAGGACCAGGGCGGGTTCCGGCGCCAGCGCGCGGGCCAGGGCGACCCGTTGCTGCTGGCCGCCGGACAGCTCGTGCGGCATGCGGTCGCCGTAGCCGGCGAGACCGACCAGTTCGAGCATCTCCTCCGTACGGCGCCGCCGTGAGCCGCGGTCCGCTCCCGTCAGGCCGAAGGCGACGTTGCGTGCCACGCTCAGGTGCGGGAAGAGCGCGCCCTCCTGGGGCACGACGCCGATGCGGCGCCGCTCGGGCGGGAGGTGGACTCCGGGACCGGTGAGCGTGCGTCCGCCGATGGCCACGGTGCCCGCGTCGGCGTGCAGGAAGCCGGCGATGATACGCAGCAGAGTCGTCTTGCCGCAGCCGGAAGGACCGAGTACGGCCGCCAGAGCACCCTCGGGAACGGTGAGGTCGAGGCCGTCGAGGACCGGCGCACCGGCGCCGTATGCCTTGGCCAGGCCGGTGATCTGAAGATCGGTCATGTGCGGTGCCTTCCGAGGATGTACGACGGTACGGCGGCCAGCAGGATCAGCGCGGCGGCGTACGGCGCGGCGGCGGCGAACGATCCGGTGCCGGTCTCCGTCCACAGCCGGGTGGCCAGGGTGTCCATGCCGGTGGGCCGCAGCACGAGCGTCGCGGGGAGCTCCTTCATGCAGACCACGAAGGTGAGTGCGGCTCCGGCGGCGACACCGGGGGCGGCCAGCGGCACCGTCACCTCGCGCAGCACCTGCAGTGGTCCGCGGCCCAGTGAGCGGGCGACGTCCTCCAGCACCGGTGGTGATTGCAGTACGGCCGCTCGGGTGGCGGCCACCGACACCGGCAGGAAGAGGACGGCGTACGCGCAGATCAGGAGCGGGAGTTCCTGGTAGAGCGGTTCGGCGTAGCGGACCGCGAAGAAGACCAGGGACAGGGCGACGGTGATGCCGGGGAGGGCGTGGCCGGCGTACGCCGCCTGCTCCAGCAGGTGCGCCGTGCGGCCGCGGTGGCGTGCGGCGAGGACGCCGACCGGCAGGGCGAGGAGGGTGGTGAGCGCGGCGCCGCCGGCGGCGACGCCGAGGGTGGTGAGCGCGGTGTCGGAGAGGGTGGCGGGGTCCCACGTCGCGGAGTTGCCGACGGCGAGCCAGTAGCCGAGCGTGGCCAGCGGTGTCACGACGGCGACGGCGCAGACCGCCCCGCAGCAGGCCAGTGCGGGCACCCGCCACCGGCCCAGCGGCACCGGCGGCGCGGGTCGCACGGTTCCGGTGCCGGTGCGGGCGTGCCCGGCCCGGCCGCGGGTCCGTGCCTCGGCGGCGACCAGCGCGATGGTCGCGACCACGAGAACGACGCTCAGGGCGGCGGCCGGGGTGCGGTCGAAGCCGGCCCGGTAGGAGGTGTAGATGCCGCGGGTGAAGGTGTCGTACCGCATCAGCGACACCGCGCCGAAGTCGGAGAACACGTACAGCGCGACGAGTACGGCGCCGCCGGCGGCAGCCGGGCGGAGCTGCGGCAGGGTGACCCGCAGGAAGGTCCGCAGCGCGCCGTGGCCGAGGGAGCGGGAGACCTCTTCCTGGGCCGGATCGGTGCCGCGCAGCGCCGCGGCGACCGGCAGGTAGACGTACGGGAAGCTCACCAGGGTGAGGGCGAGCGCCGCGCCGCCGAAGCCGGCGAGGTCCGGGAGGGCGGACAGCCAGGTGAAGGCGGCGACGTAGCTGGGCACGGCGAGGGGCAGCGTCGTCAGCACCGACCAGGCGCGGGCGCCGGGCAGGTCGGTCCGTACGGTCAGCCAGGCCAGGGACACGCCCAGCAGGAGGCAGGCGGCGACGACCACGGCGGCCAGCATCAGGCTGTGGCCGAGGAGTTGGGCGGTGCGCTCGGTGGCGATGACGTCCCGGGCGAAGGCGGGTCCGCGTTCCAGGGAGCGGACGGCGAGGTAGCCGAGCGGCAGCAGCGCGAACAGCGCGGCGAGGGTCGCGGACATCAGCAGGACGGCGGGCGGCCGGCCCCCGGCACGCCCCCGCCCGGCCGGTGTGGTGGTACCGGCCGGGCGGGGGGCGGTGGCGGGATCCGTCGGCGCGCCGGGATCCGTGGCAGGCATGTCGGCTCAGACCATCCCGACGTCCTGGAGCATCTTCAGGGTCTCCTGAAGCGATTCCAGCTTGCCGAGGTCGATCTTGGGGGCGTCCAGGGAGGCCAGCGGGGGCAGATCCTTGACCGTGCTGGTCACGCCTGCCGCCAGCGGGTACTCCTTGGTGTCCTCGGCGAAGTACTTCTGCGCCTTCTCCGAGAGCAGGAAGTCGACGGCCTTCCGGGCGGCGGCGGCCTGGTCGCTGCCCTTGACGATGCCGACGCCGGCCGTGTTGACGAGACCGCCCGGGTCACCGCCGCGAAGGAAGTGGATCTTCGACTTGACCTTGTCCTCGCCCTTCTCGGCGACCTGCTCGTACCAGTAGTAGTGGTTGACCAGGCCGAGCGAGACCTCGCCCTTGCCGACGCCTTCGAGCACCTTGAGGTTGTTGTCGTAGACCTTGGGCTCGTTGGCCTTGAGGCCCTTCAGCCAGGCGCGGGTGGCGTCCTCGCCCTCCAGGACGCGCATGCCGGTGACGAACGCCTGGAAGGAGGCGTTGGTCGGGACGTAGCCGATCTTGCCCTTCCACTCGGGCTTCACGAGGTCGTGGACGCTGTCCGGGACCGTGGAGACCTGGCCGGGGTTGTACGCGAGGACGCGGACGCGCCCGGAGGTGCCCACCCAGTCACCCGCGCCGCCGCGGAACGCCGGGTCCACCTTGTCGAGCGATCCCTGCGGCAGCTTTTCCAGCAGGCCCTTGCCGGAGAGCGCGCCCAGCGCGCCGGCGTCCTGGGAGAAGAACAGGCCGGCCTTGGTCTTGCCGCCCTCCTCCTGGATCTGGGCGGCGAGCTCCGCGCTCTCGCCGTAACGGACGGCGACGGTGGTCCCCACAGCCTTCTCGAGTTCGTCCAGGAGCGGCTTGACCAGCTTCTCGTTGCGGCCCGAATAGATCACGAGCCCCGCATCGTCCTCGTCGACACCACAAGCGGCCACCGCGGGAAGGAGGAGTGCCGCCGCGAAGATCGCGGTCAGGCGTCGGGCCAAGGGGCGTCGCATGGAAAGCCTTCCTGAGGTGCAGCGGAGAAGTCGAACGCCACATAACTAAGGTAAAGCTAACCTAAAGGTCAAGAGTGGCGTACACAACAATTCAGCCGCGCCGGTCGGCGGCGGAGCCGACCCTACACCGCGACTCACTGTTGATCTTCATTGGGCAGACCGTGACGCCTCTGTGACTATCCAGCCAGGTGAGCCTTTCCTAAGATGCGCCTCGTGACAGCCCCCTCCGACCTGCTCCCCGGCACCAGGACCGTTCCGTTCGCGCGCGGCCTCGCGGCCCACGGCGACCGCACCGCGGTCGTGATGGCCGACGGCACGGTGACCTTCCGCGCCCTCGCCGCCCGGGTCGCCGAGACGGTCCACCGCCTGGGCCCGGAACGGCGTCTGATCCTGCTGGTCGGCGCCAACACCCTCGACGCGCTCGTCGTCCACCTCGCCGCCCTGGCCGCCGGGCACCCCGTCCTGCTCGTGCCCGGCGACCATCCCGAGGCCGTTCAGTCCCTCATCGACGCCTACGACCCGGACGTGGTGGCGCGGCCCGACGGGGCACAGTGGACGATCCAGGAACGGCGCGCGGTCTCGGCCCACACACTGCACCCCGATCTCGCGTTGCTCCTGAGCACCTCCGGCTCGACCGGATCACCGAAACTCGTCCGGCTGTCGCACGACAACATCCAGGCCAACGCCGCCTCGATCGCCCAGTACCTGGACATCCGGGACACCGATCGGGCGGCCACCACACTGCCCCTGCACTACTGCTACGGCCTGTCCGTCGTCCACAGCCACCTGCTGCGCGGCGCCGCACTGATCCTCACCGACCTCTCGGTCGCCGACAGTCGCTTCTGGGAGCTGTTCCGCACCGCCCGCGGGACCACCTTCGCGGGCGTCCCGTACACCTTCGACCTCCTCGACCGGGTCGGCTTCGCGGACATGGACCTGCCCCACCTGCGGTACGTCACCCAGGCCGGAGGCCGGATGGCACCCCGGCAGGTCGAGCGCTACGCCGCACTCGGACGCGACGCCGGCTGGGACCTGTTCGTGATGTACGGCCAGACCGAGGCGACCGCCCGCATGGCCTACCTGCCGCCCCACCTCGCCGAGACCCATCCCGAGGCGGCCGGAATCCCCATCCCCGGCGGCTCGTTCCGCCTTCGGCGCCTGCCGGAACACCCCGAGGAGAACACCGGGGAACTGGTGTACTCGGGCCCCAACGTCATGCTCGGCTACGCGCACACACCGCACGACCTCCGACTCGGCCGGACCGTCGATGAGCTGCGGACGGGTGACATCGCCCGCCTCACACCCGACGGCGTCTACGAAATCATCGGGCGGCGCGGCCGGTTCGTGAAGATCCTCGGGCTGCGGATCGACCCCGCGCAGGTCGAGTCGATGCTCGCCCGGCACGGCGTCACCGCTCTGTGCACCGGCGACGACGACGCGCTCGCCATCGTCGCGGTCGGCGCGGTCGGCGCGCACGACCCCGAAGTCCGGCGGATACGAAGGCTGGTGACGGGCGAGTGCGGCCTGCCCGCCCCCGCGGTCCGGGTCCACCTGCTTGCCGACCTCCCCCGCCTGCCCAGCGGCAAGCCCGACTACCGCGCGGTGCGCGTACTCGGTCGGCAGGACGCCGCGACGGGGGCGGCAGACACCGCCACCACTACGAACGTGGAAGAACGGGAGTCCGGCACCGGTGCAGAGGACGACCTCTGCCGTCTGTACGCACGCATCCTCGACCGGCCGGACGTGACGCCGGACAGTTCCTTCGTCAGCCTGGGCGGCGACTCGCTGTCCTACGTCGAGATGTCGCTCCACCTGGAAGAGCGCCTCGGCCGCCTCCCCGCCGACTGGCACACGACACCCATCCGCGACCTCCTGACTCCCGAACGGGTAGCCGCCCCCGGCAGGCGGTCCCTGGAGACCAGCGTGGCCCTGCGCGCGATGGCGATCTTCTGCATCGTGGGCTCACACATCCACGTGTTCGGGATCAAGGGCGGAGCACACCTGCTGCTCGCCCTCGCCGGTTACAACTTCGCCCGCTTCCACCTCACCACCGCCGAGCGCCGCGTCCGCGTACGTCGCATCAGGACCGGCATCGCGCGAGTGGCACTGCCGAGCATGGCCTGGATCGGCTTCGCCCTCCTCTTCTCGGACGACTACACCTGGGCCAACCTCCTGCTGCTCGACGGCGTCCTGGGGCCCGACGACCACAAGACCGGCATGCACTTCTGGTTCATCGAGGCGCTGGTATACATACTGATCGCCGCCATCGCCCTGGTGGGCCTGCCCGCCGTGGACAGGCTGGAGCGCAGATTCCCCTACGGCCTCCCCCTGGCGATCGCGGCGCTGGGACTGCTCACCCGCTACGACCTGCTCGGCCTCCCCGACCGTACCCGGATGCCGGACGCCGTCACCGTCTTCTGGCTGTTCGCCCTCGGCTGGGCGGCGGCGAAAGCGCGCACCACACGCCAGCGCCTGGTTGTCAGCGCGGCGGCACTGACCACCGTGCCCGGCTTCTTCTCCGGAGACTACATACGGGAGGTGATCGTCATCGCCTCGTTCACCCTCCTCGTGTGGGTGCCCAGCCTCCCCAGTCGGGAGCGGATCAACCAGCTGGCCGGCCTGCTCGCATCCAGCTCCCTCTACATCTACCTGACGCACTGGCAGATCTTCCCCCTGCTCGAAGGATTCTCCCGGCACCTGGCCTTCCTCGCCTCACTCCTGTTCGGCATCGCCTACGCAGCCTTCATCACACGCCTGACACACGCATGCGCCCACCCGCGACGGCCTTCGCCGCGTCTGTACCGACCAGGCCGCTCACTCCACGAGGGCAAGCCAGTCTCGGCAGCCCCGAACTCGTCACCGGCCTGCTCGATCTCGACGACGAGGGCTACCTAGCCGGCCTCGCTCACACCGCCTCCCCGGTCCCTGAACCGGTGAGTGTCTGACCGAACCCTCGTCTCCGGGCGCCCCTCAGACGTATCGACGAGATCGAAGCAGCGCGTCGGAAGCGCGCGTCCAGTACGCCGAGCGCACCGCGTCAGGCACTTCGAGGCGCAGGAAGCGGCATGACGCCAAGCCGCCCGCGTCAAGGTGCCGACGCGGCACACGCTCACGCTCCAGCGGACAGGGCATGGGGAGCCCGCAGCCGGAGCTCCACCGCCTCGCACCCAGGACTGACAGCGTGACCTCCCCTGGTCAGAAGGACGCGGACGCCGCCGTGGCGGGTGGGGGGTCGGACCTTCGCAGGGCTCCGAAATTCAGGGTGATCACTTCTTTGCCTCCCTACCCTGCCGACACCGACAGCCCCTCTCAACGAAGACTCCCCGATGACGAGCAACCCCGCTGTACGCCCGGAGATCATCGACTTCCACACCCGGTCCGACGAAGCTGCCGACTGCGGACCACCGCCACAGGCGCCCTGGAGTTCACGCGCACCCGCGAGTTACTCCGCCGCCAGCTCCGGCCCGCGTGCTCAGTGCACGTCGTGGACCCCGTCCCCAAGCACGTCACCCAGTCGGCGGCCATCGAGGGCGTGACCGCTGAGCTGGGCGACGCCCGGGTCGTGCCGCCGGGGAGGCCGGGCAGGCGGCGCGACGCCGGCGGGCTTTCGCCCTTAGGCCGTGTCTTGTGGATCATGCCGGGCTCGCGGCGTCCGGCACCGCCGCGACCTAGGTGATTGCCGAGGACGGTAGCTCCGGGGGAACGAGAGGGGTGTCTCCGGTGGTGAGCAGGGTGAGGACCATGGTGAGGCCGCCGCCGGGGGTGTCCTCGGCGGTGAGGGTGCCGCCGATGGCCTCCGTGAAGCCTCGGGCGACCGCGAGTCCGAGGCCGACTCCTGCTCCGCGCGGGGCGTCGCCGTGCCGCTGGAAGGGTTCGAAGATGCGGTCCTTGGCCTCGTCGGGGACGCCGGGGCCGCGGTCGACGACCCGGAGCTCGACGCGGTCGTGCAGGGAGCTGGCGGAGACGTGGACGGGCTGTCCGTCCGGGCTGTACTTGACGGCGTTCTCGACGACGTTGGCCACGACGCGTTCGAGGAGGCCGCGGTCGACGGCGACCATCGGGAGGGTCTCGGGGATGTCCAGTTCCACGCTGTCATCGGGTACGCCGCCCAGGGCCATCGGGACGACCTCGTCGAGGTCGGTCTCGCGGATCAGCGGGACGACGACACCGGTGTTCAGGCGGGACATGTCCAGCAGGTTGCCGATGAGCGCGGCGAGGCGGTCGGCGCCGTCCTCGATGCCCTCCAGGAGTTCGGCCTTGTCCTCCTCGGACCATTCGACGTCGTCGGAGCGGAGCGAGGTGACGGAGGCCTTGATCCCGGCGAGCGGTGTGCGCAGGTCGTGGCTGACCGCGGCGAGCAGGGCCGTACGAATGCGGTTGCCCTCGGCGAGTTCGCGGGCCTTGCCCGCTTCGTCGACGAGGCGCTGGCGGTCGAGCACGACAGCTGCCTGGGCGGCGAAGGCTCCGAGCACGCGCCGGTCCTCAGCCGGCAGGACCCGCCCGGAGAGGGCCAGGGCCATGTTCTCGCCGATCGGCATGTCGACATCGGCGTCCTCGGGACGCGTGACCGGGTGGTTGCCGACGGAGGCGGCCGTGGTCCAGGGCTCGACTTCGCCGGCGCGCTCCAGGAGGGCGACGGACTGCATGGCGAAGGTCTCGCGGAGACGTTCGAGGAGCGCGTCGAGGGAGTTCTCGCCGCGCAGGACGCTGCCGGCGAGGAAGGAGAGGATCTCGGATTCGGCACGGAGCCGGGCGGCCTGGTGGGTGCGGCGGGCGGCCAGGTCCACGACGGAGGCCACCGACACGGCCACGCCGACGAAGATCGAGATGGCGACGATGTTGCGCGGATCGGAGATGGTGAGCTGGTGGAGCGGGTGTGTGAAGAAGTAGTTCAGCAAAAGGGAGCCGACGGCGGCCGATGCGAGGGCGGGCAGCAGCCCGCCGAGAAGGGCGGCGGCGACGGTGAAGGTCAGGAACAGCAACATGTCGTTCGCGAGCCCGAGGTCGGGTACGACCTGGCTGAGCAGCAGCGTGAGCAGGGCAGGGCCGACGACGCCGGTCAGCCAGCCCCAGATGCGGCGCGACCGGCCCAGCCGGGCACCGCGCGCGATCGGCAGGCCGCGGCCCTTGGCCGCTGCGTCGTGGGTGACCATGTGGACGTCGAGGTCGGGACCGGACTCGACGGCCACGGTGGAGCTGACGCCACGCCCGAAGACGTACTGCCAGGGCCTGCGGCGGCTGACGCCGAGGACGATCTGGGTGGCGTTCACACCCCGTGCGAACTCCAGCAAGGCGTGCGGGATGTCGTCGCCTATGACGTGATGGAAGGTGCCGCCGAGATCCTCGACCAGGGTGCGCTGGACGGCCAGTTCCTTCGGGGAGGCGGAGGAGAGGCCGTCGCTGGCCGCGATGTAGACCGCGAGCACCTCACCGCCCGCGCCCTTCTCCGCGAGACGGGCGGCGCGGCGGATGAGCGTACGGCCTTCAGGCCCCCCGGTCAGGCCCACGACGATCCGCTCGCGGGCCTGCCACGTGGAGCGGATGTTGTGCTCGCCTCGGTACTCCCGGAGGTACTCGTCCACCCGGTCCGCGGTCCACAGCAGGGCCAGCTCGCGCAGCGCGGTGAGGTTCCCGGGACGGAAGTAGTTCGAGAGGGCCGCGTCGACCTTGTCCGGCTTGTAGATGTTGCCGTGCGCCATCCGCCGGCGCAGCGCCTGCGGGGACATGTCGACCAGCTCGATCTGGTCCGCGCGCCGCACCACCTCGTCCGGCACCGTTTCGCGCTGGCGGACGCCGGTGATGGTCTCCACGACGTCGCCGAGGGACTCCAGGTGCTGGATGTTGACGGTGGTGACGACGTCGATGCCGGCCTGGAGGAGTTCCTCGACGTCCTGCCAGCGCTTGGCGTTGCGCGAGCCGGGGATGTTGGTGTGCGCGAGCTCGTCCACGAGTGCCACCACGGGGCGCCGGGCGAGGATCGCGTCGACGTCCATCTCCGCGAAGGTGCTGTCGCGGTACGCGATTTCCCGGCGCGGGATCATCTCGAGGCCGTGCAGCATCACCTCGGTGCGCGGCCGGCGGTGGTGCTCGACGAAGCCGACGACGCAATCGGTGCCCCGCTCGATCCTGCGGTGCGCCTCGGAGAGCATCGCGTACGTCTTGCCGACGCCCGGTGCCGAGCCGAGGTAGATCCGGAGCTTTCCGCGTCTCATGTGATGCCGGCTTCTCGTTCTGCTCGATCTGCTGTGTGGTTCAGGGCCTGTCAGGGCTCGAAGCGGTAACCCATCCCCGGTTCGGTGATCAGGTACCGGGGATGGGAGGGGTCCGCTTCCAGTTTGCGCCGCAGTTGGGCCATGTAGACCCGAAGGTAGTTGGTGTGGTCCGCGTACGTCGGCCCCCATACCTCCAGCAGCAGCTTCCGCTGGGAGACGAGGTGGCCCGGCTTGGCGATCAGTAGTTCCAGCAGGTGCCACTCGGTGGGGGTCAGACGGACCCGGCGGTCACCGCGCACCACCTTCCTGGCGGCCAGGTCGATGGTGAACTCGTCGGTCGCGATCTCCGAAACCCCGGCCGGTGAGGCGGGCGCTTCCTGCCGTCGGGTGGCGGCACGAAGGCGGGCCAGCAGCTCGTCCATGCTGAACGGTTTCGTCACGTAGTCGTCCGCGCCGGCGTCCAGGGCCCGGATCTTCTCCTCGGAGGTGTGCCGCGCGGAGAGGACCAGGATCGGGACGTGGCTCCAGCCCCGCACGCCCTTGATCACCTCCACGCCGTCCATGTCCGGCAGGCCGAGATCGAGGATGATGGCGTCCGGTCTGCGGTCGGCCGCGAGCCGGAGCGCCATCGCTCCGTCGCCGGCCTCTTCCACTTCGAACTTCCGCGCCTGGAGATTGATCTTCAGCGCGCGTACGAGCTGCGGATCGTCCTCCACCACGAGCACGCGTGTCATCGGTGGGGAGCCTTCCTTTCGTAACATGCGAGCGGCCGGAGCCGGCGGGGCGCCGACGGTCCCACCCAGCGGTGGCTGGGGACCTTCGCGCCCCACCGACTCCGGATCCGCGCTGCGGCGGTCATCAGCTCTTGGCCAGGGCCTTGATCGCGATGTTGAGCTTGAGCACGTTGACGCGGGGCTCGCCCATGAAGCCGAGCGTGCGGCCCTCTGTGTTGTCCGCGACCAGCTTCTCGACCTGCTTGACGTCGAGGTTGTTCTGCTCGGCGACCCGGTGGACCTGGAGCTCGGCGTACTCGGGGGAGATGTTCGGGTCGAGGCCGGAGCCGGAGGAGGTGACGGCGTCGGCCGGCACGTCCTCGGGCTTGACCTTGTAGGTGGCCGTGGTGTTGTCCGCGACGACCGCGGCCTTGGCGTCCTCGACCAGCTTGACCAAGTCCGGGTTGTCGGCGGCCTTGTTGGTGGCGCCGGAGAGGATCAGCGAGTACTGGGTGTTGACGCTGTTGGTGCCGAGTCCGTTGGAGGGGCGCGGCTGGAACCACTTCAGGTCCGGCTTGGCGGCCCCTTCCGGGTTGTCGCCCGTAGTTGAATCAGAATGAGCCTGCTTGGGCAGGTTGTAGGTCTGGCCGATGAGCTCGGAGCCGACCACCTGCCCGCTCTTGTCCTTGATCTCGGAGCCGTTGGCCTTGTCGCCGAGGGCGACCTGGGCGATGCCGGTGACGGCGAGCGGGTAGAGGACCCCGCACAGGACGGTGAGGACGAGGAGGGCGCGCAGGCCCGCGCCGATCAGCCGTGCGGTGTGGCCTACAGAGTTGTTCATGGCGGATATCAGCCGATTCCGGGGATGAGGGAGATGAGCATGTCGATGATCTTGATGCCGATGAACGGGGCGATCAGGCCGCCGAGTCCGTAGATCCCGAGGTTGCGGCGGAGCATCTTGTCGGCACTGGTCGGCTTGTACTGGACGCCCTTGAGGGCGAGCGGGACGAGGGCGATGATGATCAGCGCGTTGAAGATGACCGCGGACAGGATCGCGGAGTTCGGCGAGTGCAGGCCCATGATGTTGAGCTTGTCCAGGCCGGGGTGGACCACGGCGAACATGGCCGGGATGATCGCGAAGTACTTCGCGACGTCGTTGGCGATGGAGAAGGTGGTCAGGGCGCCCCGGGTGATGAGGAGCTGCTTGCCGATCTCGACGATCTCGATGAGCTTGGTGGGGTTGGAGTCCAGGTCGACCATGTTCCCGGCCTCCTTGGCGGCCGAGGTGCCGGTGTTCATCGCCACGCCGACGTCCGCCTGAGCCAGCGCCGGCGCGTCGTTCGTGCCGTCGCCGGTCATCGCGACGAGCTTGCCGCCGGCCTGCTCCCGCTTGATGAGGGCCATCTTGTCCTCGGGAGTGGCCTCGGCGAGGAAGTCGTCGACGCCGGCCTCCTCCGCGATCGCCTTCGCGGTGAGCGGGTTGTCCCCCGTGATCATGACGGTCTTGATGCCCATGCGGCGCAGCTCGTCGAACCGCTCGCGCATGCCCTCCTTGACGACGTCCTTGAGGTGGATGACGCCCAGGATCCGGGCGCCCTTCTCGTCCTCGACGGCGACCAGGAGCGGGGTGCCACCGGCCTCGGAGATCCGGTTGGCCAGGAGGTCGGCGTCGTCGGAGACCTGGCCGCCCTGCTCTCGTACCCAGGTGATGACCGAACCGGCCGCGCCCTTACGGGTCTTCTTCCCGTCCACGTCGACACCCGACATGCGGGTCTGGGCCGTGAAGGCGATCCACTCGGCGTGCGCGAGCTCGCCCTGATGGCGTTCGCGCAACCCGTACTTCTCCTTCGCCAGCACGACGATGGAGCGGCCCTCGGGGGTCTCGTCCGCGAGCGAGGACAGCTGGGCGGCGTCGGCCAGTTCGGCGGCCGTGGTGCCCTTGACGGGCACGAACTCCGAGGCCTGGCGGTTGCCGAGCGTGATCGTGCCCGTCTTGTCGAGCAGCAGCGTCGAGACGTCACCGGCGGCCTCGACCGCGCGGCCCGACATCGCGAGCACGTTGCGCTGGACCAGGCGGTCCATACCCGCGATACCGATCGCCGAGAGCAGCGCACCGATCGTGGTCGGGATCAGGCAGACCAGCAGTGCGGTCAGCACGATCATCGACTGCTTGGCGTCCGCGTAGATCGCGAAGGGCTGCAGCGTGACCACGGCCAGCAGGAACACGATCGTGAGGGACGCGAGCAGGATGTTGAGCGCGATCTCGTTCGGCGTCTTCTGCCGGGCCGCGCCCTCGACCAGGTTGATCATCCGGTCGATGAAGGTCTCGCCCGGCTTCGTCGTGATCTTGACGACGATCCGGTCCGAGAGGACCTTCGTACCGCCGGTCACCGCGCTGCGGTCACCGCCGGACTCGCGGATCACCGGCGCGGATTCACCGGTGATCGCGGACTCGTCCACCGACGCGACGCCCTCGACGACGTCACCGTCGCCCGGGATGACGTCGCCGGCCTCGCAGACCACGAGGTCGCCGATCTTGAGGTCGGTGCCGGGCACCTGCTCCTCGCCGGAGTCGGTCAGCCGGCGGGCGACAGTGTCCGTCTTGGCCTTGCGCAGCGTGTCGGCCTGCGCCTTGCCCCGGCCCTCGGCCACTGCCTCCGCCAGGTTGGCGAAGATCGTGGTCAGCCACAGCCAGGCGGTGATCGCCCAGCCGAACCAGTCCGTCGGGTCCTTGATGGCCAGGACGGTGGTGACCACCGAGCCGACGAGGACCACGAACATGACCGGGGACTTGATCATGACGCGCGGGTCGAGCTTCTTCACCGCGTCGGGGAAGGACTTGACCAGCGCCTTGGGGTCGAACAGGCCGCCGCCCACACGCCCCGCCGGGGGCTTGTGCCCGGTGGGCAGGTCTTCGTGCGGAGCACGGGTGGGGGTGGTGGTGCTCATGAGGCGAGCCCTTCGGCAAGCGGACCCAGCGCCAGGGCCGGGAAGTAGGTCAGACCGGTGATGATGAGGATCGTGCCGACGAGCAGGCCCGTGTAGAGGGGCTTGTCGGTGCGCAGGGTTCCCGCCGTCTCGGGGACGGGCTTCTGCTCGGCGAGCGAGCCGGCCAGCGCCAGGACGAACGCCATCGGCAGGAAGCGGCCCAGCAGCATGGCGATGCCGATCGTGCTGTTGAACCACTGCGTGTCGGCGTTCAGGCCGGCGAAGGCCGAGCCGTTGTTGTTGGCGCCCGAAGTGTAGGCGTAGAGGATCTCGGAGAAGCCGTGCGCGCCGGAGTTGGCCATCGAGTTGCCGGGCGTGGGCAGCGCCATCGCCGCGGCGGTGAAGCACAGCACCAGCGCCGGAGTGATGAGGATGTAGCAGGCCGCGAACTTGATCTCGCGGGTGCCGATCTTCTTGCCCAGGTACTCGGGCGTGCGCCCGACCATCAGGCCCGCGATGAACACCGCGATGATCGCCATGATCAGCATGCCGTAGAGGCCGGAACCGACACCACCGGGCGCGATCTCGCCCAGCTGCATGCCCAGCAGCTGGATCCCGCCGCCCAGACCCGTGAACGAGGAGTGGAAGGAGTTGACCGCACCGGTCGAGGTCAGGGTCGTGGAGACCGAGAAGATCGCGGAGGCGCCGATGCCGAAGCGGGTCTCCTTGCCCTCCATCGCCCCGCCCGCGGCCTCAAGGGCCGGGCCGTTACCGGCGAACTCGGTCCACATCATCAGGCCGACGAAGACGACCCAGATCGTCGCCATCGTCGCGAGGATCGCGTAACCCTGGCGGATCGAGCCGACCATGCGGCCGAAGGTGCGGGTCAGCGCGGACGGGATGACCAGGATCAGGAAGATCTCGAACAGGTTCGAGAACGGGGTCGGGTTCTCGAAGGGGTGCGCGGAGTTGGCGTTGAAGTAACCGCCACCGTTCGTACCCAGCTCCTTGATGACCTCCTGCGAGGCCACGGCGCCGCCGTTCCACTGCTGCGAGCCGCCCATGAACTGGCCGACCTCGTGGATGCCGGAGAAGTTCTGGATCGCACCGCAGGCGACGAGGATCAGCGCGCCGATTACCGAGATCGGCAGCAGGATGCGGAAGACACCGCGGACCAGGTCCGCCCAGAAATTGCCGAGTTCACCAGTACGGGAGCGGGCAAAGCCCCGTACCAGGGCAACGGCGACGGCCATGCCGACCGCGGCGGATACGAAGTTCTGCACGGCCAGGCCGCCGGTCTGCACGACGTGGCCCATGGCCTGCTCGCCGGCGTACGACTGCCAGTTGGTGTTCGCGACGAAGGAGGCGGCGGTGTTGAAGGCCTGGTCCGGGTCGATCGCGGAGAAGCCGAGCGAGCCGGGCAGGATGCCCTGCGCCCGCTGGAGGGCGTAGAGGAACAGGACGCTCACGGCGGAGAAGGCCAGGACGCCGCGCAGATACCCAGGCCAGCGCATCTCGGCCGTGGGGTTGGCGCCGATGGCCTTGTAGATCCACTTCTCCGGGCGGTAGTGCTTCTCGGAGGAGTAGACCCGGGCCATGTAGTCGCCCAGCGGACGGTGGGCCAGCGCGAGCGCGGCGATCAGCGCGAGCAGCTGGAGCACACCAGCGGTTACGGGGCTCATATCAGTGCTCAGAACCTCTCCGGGTACACAAGGGCGAGGACGAGGTAACCCAGCAGCGAGACGGCCACGACGAGGCCGACGATGTTCTCGACAGTCACAGCTTGGTCACCCCCCGGGCGATAAGAGCCACCAGCGCGAACACCGCGACCGTGGTGACGACGAAGGCCAGATCGGCCATCGTGAGCTCCTGAATGAAGTGATGAAATGGATTCGGCCAGACGGCCGAGGAAGAGCTAACCGCGAGCTCAGCCGGGCGTTAAGACTCCTTGACGGACTCCATACGGGCGCAGCGGAACTCTTGACGCCGCCCATACGGCGACACGCCGCAGCGCGAGCATGAAGCGCCCGTAGTGGTGCCCGCCGCCGACGGCGCGCAGCTCGGTTTCGCCTTCCGGCCACGCCTCGGGCCAGTACGTGGCTTCGGCCTGCCCCGCGGCATGGTCCAGCAGCGTGCGAGCAGGGCGGTGCCCTCCACCCGCGACAAGTCGGAGGCGTCGGTGATCACGGAGCGTTGGAGCCGGCGTGTGCGGACCGCGAGCTGGGAGACGATCAAGCCGACGATCAGCAGGGGGACCGCCGTCCGGATGTCACTCCCGTCGGAGATCGTGAAGCGCCCGTAGGGCCGGGTCAGGAGGAAGTCGAACCAGGCGGCCGCGGAGAGCGCGGCGAGGGCTCCGGCCATGCGATGCCGAGCGCGGCGACCGCTCAGGCTGACCCGATTCAGAACCTCTCGGGCTTGATCAGTGCCGCGATGAGATAGCCGAGCAGAGCGAGAGCGATGAGCAGCCCGACCACGTTCTCAGCGTCCATTGATCCTGTCTCCCTGTACCTCACGGGGCAGGCCGTATGCCACCCGCCTCCACATTGCCCCGATCGCTCTGCGCCGTACCGGACCCTCATGGCCTTTTGACGCACTTCATACGGACTCCTCGCCCGGCCGTATTGAACGCGTGAAGAGTGCGGCGGCGGGCGTATGAATGCCGCCAAGGCCGCTGGAACGCCTGCTTTCCGGCCTCGACGCTGTTCCTCGTCTTGGCTCGATTCGGAGGGACCGGCTTCATGGCCATTCACGCAGGTAAACGGGGCACAGTGGCGCAGGTGCCCGGCGCCGAACAGCCCCCTGACACCGGGGCCGGTGACCGGCACAAGCTCACCGCACCGCAGGGCCTGGCGGCGCTGTCGCTGGATGCCATGGCCTCGGTCGCCTACGGGCCCGAGGCCGTCGTGCTGGTGCTGGCCGGCGCGGGGGCGTACGGGCTCGGGTTCACCCTCCCCGTCACCGTCGCGATCGCCGCGCTGCTCGCCGTGCTGGTGGCCTCGTACCGGCAGGTCATCGCTGCGTTCCCGGACGGCGGCGGCTCGTACGCCGTCGCCAAGAAGCACCTCGGCCGCCGCACCAGTCTGGTGGCGGCCGCCTCGCTGATCCTCGACTACGTGCTGAACGTGGCGGTTTCGGTCACCGCCGGCGTCGCCGCGCTGACGTCGGCCTTCCCGCAGCTGTACGGGGAGCGGGTGGGGGTGTGCCTGGGCATCCTGGTCCTGGTCACCGCCGTCAACCTGCGCGGAGTGGTCGACTCGGCGAAGGCCTTCCTGGTGCCGACGGCGGTGTTCGTCGGCTCGATCCTCGCCATGATCACCGTCGGCCTGTTCCGGGACGGCCCGGTCAGCACCGTCTCCGCCGCCGGGCACGCCTCCGCCCTCGGTGAGGGCGCCACCACCGTCGGCGCGCTGCTCCTGCTGAAGGCCTTCGCGGCCGGCTGTTCCGCCCTGACCGGCGTCGAGGCCGTCGCCAACGCCGTGCCGTCCTTCCGCGCCCCGGCCGCCCGCCGCGCGCAGCGGACCGAGGTCGCGCTCGGCGCCCTGCTCGGTGTGATGCTGATCGGTCTGTCCGTGCTGATCGGCCGCTTCCACCTCCAGCCGGTGGAGGGCGTGACCGTACTCGCGCAGCTCGCGGACGCCTCCTTCGGGCACGACTCCGCCTTCTACGTGGTCCAGTTCGCGACGATGGTGCTGCTGGCACTGGCGGCGAACACCTCGTTCGGCGGACTGCCGGTGCTGATGAGCCTGCTGGCCCGCGACAACTACCTGCCGCACCTCTTCGCCCTCAAGGCCGACCGCCAGGTGCACCGGCACGGCGTGCTCGCCCTGGCCGCGGTCTCGGCCGCCCTGCTGGTGTTCTCCGGCGGCGACACCAACACCCTCGTCCCGCTCTTCGCGATCGGTGTGTTCGTCGGTTTCACCATCTGCCAGGTCGGGATGGTGCTGCACTGGTACGGGGAACGTCCCGCCGGCTGGCGGGCCAAGGTTGCCCTCAACGGCTTCGGCGCCCTCCTCACCGGCGTCTCGGCCGTCGTCGTCACGGCCACCAAGTTCACCGAGGGCGCCTGGCTGATCGTCATCGCCCTGCCGCTGCTGGTCCTCGGCTTCGAGAGGATCCAGCGCACCTACACCCGGATCGGGGAGCGCCTGGAGCTCGGCCGGATCCCGCAGCCCCCGACGCGCTCCCGCTCGCTCGTCGTCGTACCCGTCTCCGGACTGTCGAAGCTGACTTGCCAAGCCCTGACCGCCGCCCGTTCACTGGGCGACGAGGTCCTCGCCGTCACCGTCACCCACCCCGCGCCCGAGGACCGGCAGGCGGCCGAAGCCCTGCGCCGCGACTGGGAGCTCTGGAACCCGGGCGTCGAACTCGTCGAAGTCACCTCGCCGACCCGCGCCCTGGGCCGCCCGGTCTCCGGCTACGTATGCGAACTCACCGCTACGCACCCGGAGTCCCAGGTCACCGTACTGATCCCGGAGACCGAGCCCGCCCACCTGTGGCAGCGCCTCCTGCAGAACCAGCGCGGCTCGGTCGTGGCCCGCGCCGTGCGCCGGGACACCGACGCCGTCATCTGCCGACTGCGCTTCCGCATCACCGACGACGTGTGTTCTTGACACCTCGTTGACGAGGCTTTGACGGCCTTCCGTACGCGGACGTCAAGGATCCACCAATTCCCCTGGGTGTCCGGGGAATCACTCACTGCGGGAGGTAGATTCCTGCCCGTCCCGCCACCGGGGACCGGACCCATCCGCATGACGACGGCCTGAGGGGGCCATGCCGACAGGTCTCCGGAGGCGGGCCCCTCCACGTCTCTTTCCCTTCCTCACGCCCCATCGGGCCGCCCCGCATGCGGTCCTGGGGCACTCTGCCGATCTCCACCAGAAGGCCACGTCATGTCTTCCGCTGCCGTGCAGCACACTCCTCCAGGTCCCGGGACCCCGCCGCAGTCGCCGGTGACCCGGCCGCCCCGCAAGCGTCCCGGCCCCGCGCACATGCTGGAGCCCGAGCAGCTCGCGGCCTCGGCCCGCGAGGCGGTGCGCAAGCTCCGTCCGCGCGAACTGGTGCGCAAGCCCGTGCTGTTCGTCGTCGCCGTCGGTTCCGTACTCACCACGCTCTCCGCGCTCCTGCATCCGTCGGTCTTCACCTGGGTGATCAGCGGCTGGCTCTGGCTGACCGTGTTCTTCGCCAACCTGGCCGAGGCCGTCGCCGAGGGCCGCGGCAGAGCGCAGGCGGAGTCGCTGCGCAAAGCCCGTACGGACACGGTGGCCCTGCGCTTGCAGCACTGGACGTACGGGACGAACCTGCGCCGCGCCGAGACCGAGGCCGTCAGCCCGGCCGAGCTCCAGCCGTTCGACTTCGTCCTCGTCGAGGCGGACGAGATGATCCCGGCCGACGGCGACGTCGTGGACGGCGCCGCCATGATCGACGAATCGGCCGTCACCGGCGAATCCGCGCCCGTGCTCCGTGAGGCGGGCGGCGACCGGTCCGGTGTCACGGGCGGTACGACCGTCCTGTCCGACTCCATCGTCGTACGGGTCACCTCGCGCCCCGGGCACAGCTTCATCGACCGGATGATCGCCCTGGTCGAGGGCGCCAGCCGGCAGAAGACCCCGAACGAGATCGCGCTGAACATCCTGCTCGCCGCCATGACGGTGATCTTCGTCCTGGTCGTGGTCGCCATTCAGCCGATGGCCGCGCACGCGCGCGCAGCTCAGTCCACGGCCGTTCTGGTCGCCCTGCTCGTCACGCTCATCCCCACCACCATCGGCGCCCTGCTGTCCGCGATCGGCATCGCCGGCATGGACCGCCTCGTCCAGCGCAATGTCCTGGCGATGAGCGGCAGGGCGGTGGAAGCGGCGGGTGATGTGAACACCCTGCTGCTGGACAAGACAGGCACCATCACCACCGGCAACCGCGAAGCCGAACGCTTCATCCCGCTGCCCGGCATCGACCACGGCAAACTCGCCGACGCCGCCCAGCTGTCGTCCCTCGCCGACGAAACCCCCGAGGGCCGATCCGTCGTCACCCTCGCCGAGCGGTACGGTCTGACGGCTCCCGCGCGGCACGAGCTGAGCCACCCGCGTTTCGTGGAGTTCAGCGCCAAGACCCGGATGAGCGGGCTCAACCTGAGCTGGGACAACGGCGCCGGCTGCGCCATCCGCAAGGGCGCCGTGCAGCAGGTCTGCGACTGGGTGACCCTGCGGGGCGGGAGCGTGCCGGCCGAGGCCGCCGACTGGGCCGCGCAGCTGTCCCGGTCGGGCGGCACGCCCCTGCTCGTCGCCGTCCACGACTGGGAAGGCCCGCGGGTCCTCGGGATCGTCCACCTCAAGGACGTCGTCAAGGAGGGCATCGCCGAACGCTTCGCAGAGCTCCGCAGCATGGGCATCCGTACCGTCATGGTGACCGGCGACAATCCGCTGACCGCTGCGGCGATCGCCGCGGAGGCGGGAGTCGACGAGTACCTCGCCGAGGCAACACCCGAGGACAAACTCGCCCTGATCAAACGGGAGCAGGAAGGCGGCAAGCTCGTCGCGATGACGGGCGACGGCACGAACGACGCGCCCGCGCTGGCTCAGGCGGATGTCGGCGTGGCGATGAACACGGGCACCTCGGCCGCCAAGGAGGCCGGGAACATGGTGGACCTGGACTCCAACCCCACCAAGCTCATCGAGATCGTGCGGATCGGCAAACAGCTCCTCATCACGCGCGGTGCGCTGACCACCTTCTCCATCACCAATGACGTGGCGAAGTACTTCGCGATCATCCCGGCCATGTTCACGTCCGCGTACCCCGGACTCGGCGCGCTCAACGTCATGGGCCTGCACAGCCCCACCTCGGCCATCACCTCGGCGATCATCTTCAACGCCCTGATCATCGTGTCCCTGATCCCGCTCGCCCTGCGCGGAGTCCGCTACACCCCGGCCTCCGCCCACGACCTGCTGCGCCGCAACCTCGCCGTCTACGGGCTGGGCGGCCTCGTCCTGCCCTTCGTCGGCATCAAGCTCATCGACCTCGTGGTCTCCGCCATCCCCGGCCTCGGCTGAGTTCCGCCGGTCAGTCCCGTCGAGTGTTCCGTCAGGTAGTCGACGAGCAGCGACGCGGCAACCACCAGGCCGGCCGAGGGGCCGAGGTTGGTCGAGGCGACCTCGTACGAACCGCCGCCGCTCGGGTACGCGTGGACCACCTGGCGGTACGAGAACACCACCACCGTCATCAGCGCGACGACCGCAGCCCCGATCCACGGGGTCAAGTGCAGATACGCCAGGCCACCGAGGGCAGGACCAGCAGGATCTCCTGCGTGGCGTACGCGACCGAGGACAGCGGTCGGAAGCGAGGATCGGCAGGGCGAGCCGCTTGGGCAGCAGCGTCTCGCACGTTGAGCACAGCGCGAGCGTGAGCAGAACCGCTCACTCGCTCGACTGCTGACAGCCACCGCGGGACGGCACCGCGGGGTCCGAGACGCCGTTTTCACAGGTCAGCGCGCCAACGGCGGGATGAATTGGCGGGCTGTGGGCGTTCCCCGAGGGCGTGAGAGCGGCATTGCGTCGGCGTGCGCAGGACCGAGGACCACAGCGCCGTTTCGATGTCGACAACGTCTCGTCAGCAACACGTCAGGATCCGCTGCATGTGCCCGCCCTGCTTCTAGCCTCGGCCCATGGGACGCCGCACCGACGAGAACAGGCAGTCACCCGCGGCTGGGGCCTTGGTTCACGACGAGGACTGGGCCGGTGCCCTGCGCACCGCGAGCGTGTCCGCCGCGACCCTGCTGGCGCTCCTGCTGCTGGTCGACGCGGTCGGCGGAGCACTCACGGCACCCCGTGCCGCGCTGTGGGCCGGGCTTGCGGCGCTGCTGTTCGTCGTACTGCTGCCGGACCGTGTCACGGCCGGCGCATGCTGGCTGGCCTCCCGTGGGCTGCTGCGGGAGAAGCGCGTACGGACCGACTGGCTGGTGTCCGTGCGCCGGCCGGGCGGGGACGCGCAGCGGCTTGCGCTCCAGGACATCCACGGCGTACGGCTTGAGCTGGACATGAAGGTTCTGACGGCCAATCCCCCCATCTGGCAGCTGCTGGAGCAAGGCGCCCACGCCTCCTGTGAACGCGGGGTCCTGACCTTCGGAGAGACGGATTGGCGTCAGCTGTCCCGACGCATCGACAGGGACACCGCACGTCTCGTCTTCAAGGTCTCCGGCCTCGGCCTTGTCCGCTGGTTCCCCGCCGGGGCCTCCGGATCGGCGGCCCTGACCGAACAGCCGGTGTCCTCCTGCACGGCCGGACCCCCGAGGAGGCCCGGGGCGTCCGGGGCGGCGGCGATCGAGGCGAGCCCCAGGGCGGCCGCGGAGCCGGCGAGGAAGTGGCGGCGGGTTGTCATCGGGGGCTCCTTGGACCACGGCGGCGGAATTCGAGCATGCGGAGGACACCTGCCCGATGACCATGCACACGGCGTCAAATGCGTGTGACAGGCAGGCCGGCGCCCTCAGCGACGCCGCCACTCCCCGGCCGCCAGGTGGTACGAGCGGACCCGGTCCGCGTGGTCGTGCGTGATGGTGGTGATCAGCGACTCGTCGGCCCCGGTGGTCTCCTGGAGCCGCTCCAGGTGATCGGCGATGGTGGGCGGCGAGCCGACGAACCGGGTGTTGAGCCGGTCGGCCACCAGGGCGCCATCCGCGTCGGACCACGGCAGGGCGCGCGCCTCGGCCGGGGTGGGGTGGGGGATGGCGCCCTCGGCGGTGCGGATGCTGCGCACCCAGGGCGCGTATCGGCCACCTGGAGGGTGATGGACGGGCCCTCCAGGATGACCGGCCGGAAGAACCGGTACGCGAAGCGGTCCCCCTGGTGGAAGGGACTGGTCAGCAGCCCGTGGGCGGCCTGGGAGACCAGACCGCCCAGCAGCATTCGACGAAGCGAAGAATCGAAAAGCAGCCGTCCTGATCTCGGCGGACGCGGAAGCGGGCGGCATTTTCGTCTGCCGCACGCGGAACGCCCTCCGCTGAAATGCAACGCGGCTTCCGATTACAGCCAGGGCAGTTGGTCGGCGGAGTAGCGGTAGGCGCGGAACACGGCGTTCTGGGCGCCGGCCGAGGACTCCAGGCCCACACCGTCGCCGAAGGACCGGAACTGCGGGACCACGAACTCCCAGACCACGTCCCCGCTCGGGGTCACCTCGAAGAGCCGCCCGAAGGAGCCCTCGGCGATGAAGGTGTTCCCGTTGGGAAGCCGCTGCGCGCTGGACATGTACGGGCTGTAGAAGTTCTGCGGCGGGTTGTCCTCGTACGACCACACCTCCTTGCCGGTGCGCGGGTCGAGTTCGAGCACCCGCGAGTACGGCACGGAAGTCGTCTCGCGGTAGGTGCCGTTGTCGAAGACCAGGATGTTTCCGCCCTCCAGCTCGTGCGGGTGGTGCTGCTGCGCCAGGACGTCGGGGCCGATGTGCCACAGCACGGACCCGTCGGCGCGGTCGACGGCCACGGTGGAGGAGGCGCTGCGGAAACCGAGCACGATCGAGCCGTCGGCGCGCTCGTTGACGGTGTTGGCCATGGGCCAGTGCTCGCGGGCGAAGTGCGGGTTGAGGGGGAACTCCTCGGGGTCGAGGTGCTCGATGGCGGCCCAGCGCCACACCTCCTCGCCCTCCCAGGTCAGCTCGTACACCACGTCCCCGTAGATCACCCCGCCGGGCGCTTCGGAGCCGGGGATGCCGCCCCGGATGCGGGCGGCGTCGGCCGGGTCCAGGGGTTCGACGACGGTGACGATGAGGTTGCCGTTGCGCAGGATCGAGGCGTCGTGGTGGTGGAATGGGTGCCGGACCTCGCGCAGGACTGTGGAGTCGGGGGCAAGTTCCTGGAAGATGCCGCCGTGGTAGACGTCCCAGATGGGGAAGAGGGTGGGGCTGTTCGTGTCCTTGGCCGCGTAGAAGAGGTTTCCGTTGGGCAGGAGCTGCGCCTGGCGGCCGGGCGGGTGGGGGGAGTTCCAGGTGTGGGCGGTGCGGCCCTCGATGTCGACGAGGTGGATCTCGCCGGCGCTGGTGATCGGGGTGTAGAGGGTGTAGCCGCCGTAGCTGCGGGCGGGGTCGTGGGCGATCAGGCCGACGCCGCGGCGGCGCAGGGTGTTCTGGTCGACGGTCATGCGTATCTCCTTGGGTGGGGTGTGGGTCAGCGGACGGTGACAGCGGCCGGGTCGACGGCCGTCAGGGGCCCGGGGTTCAGCCGCCGCAGCAGGGCGGCGCGGTCTGCGGAGCCCGGCAGGCTCTGGGCGGTCTTCGCCCAGATGGCCTCGTGCTCCAACTGGTCCAGCAGCTCGGGCGAGAGGGTCGCGCCGTAGGCGTAGCGGGGTTGGAAGGCGTCCACGTAGCCGGCCTGGAGCGCACCCTTGGACTGGGCGAGTACGGCGCCGCGCGCGGCGACCGGGTCGGCGGTGATCTCGTGCTGGGCCTTCAGCAGCGCCCGGAGTACGGCCGTGGTGGTCTCCTCGGTCGCCTTCGGACCGGCGACGAGCAGGGTCCGGGCCGTGTAGCCGGTGAAGGGGAGCTCGGCGTAGGCGTCGCCGAGGGTGGTGCGGGCGGAGTCGTAGAAGCTGGGGAAGGTGACCCCGGCGTCGACGTCCCCACGGGCCAGCGCCGAAGTGATTTGGTTCGGGGCGAGGTTCACGACGGTCACGTCGGCGGCCGTCAGCTGTACGGAGGCGAGCATCCGCGACAGGGCGTACTCGACGTTCGTGCCCTGGGGGACCCCGACCTTGCGGCCCTTCAGCGCGGCGAAGCCGGTGATCTGCCGGTCGGTGCGCGACAGCAGGCGCCAGTCGGAGAACCGGGACAGGTCGGCGACGATCCGCAGCTCGCGCCCGCCCAGTGCAGCCGTCACGGCGGGCAGGTCACCTACGACGCCGAGCTGCGCCTGGCCGCCGAGCACGGCGTTCAGCGCGTCCCGCCCGGTGGGCTGGGTGGTGACGGTGGCGTCGATGCCCTCGGCGGACCACAGCCCGCGCTCCTGGGCCACGTAGACGGGCGCTCCGCCGAGGTGGTCGCTCCCGGCGAGGGACACGGCGGGGCGGTCGCCGCCCGCAGGACCGGAGCCGGAGTCGCAGGCAGAGGTGAGCGCGCAGAGCAGGGCTGCCGCCAACAGGCCGGCCACGGCGCGGGGTCTGAGCATGGGGAGGGTCGTCCTTCCGGGGAGGAGGTGGAAGCAGGGTCCGGTACGGGGTCGGGGGTCGGGGGTACCGGGCTTGTGGGTCGGGACCACTGGGCTTCGGGCTCAGTCGGAGCCGAGGTGACGTGCGATCAGCGAGCGCAGGTCCGGGTCGGGCGGCCCGGCGGGGACGGCGTGGTCCGCCACCACCCGGCCGGGTGTCCCGCCGAGGACGACGACCCGCTCGGCGAGGGCCAGTGCCTCGTCGATGTCGTGCGTGACGAACAGGACGGTGGTGCCGCGGCGCTGCCACAGTTCCCGCAGCAGGGTCTGCATCCGGGTCCGGGTCAGCGCGTCCAGCGCTCCGAACGGCTCGTCCAGCAGCAGTACTTCGGGTTCCGCGGCCAGGGCCCTGGCCAGTGCCACGCGTTGCTGCATGCCTCCGGACAACTGCCCCGGGTACTTCTCGGCACCGTCCGCGAGCCCCACCTCGGCCAGTGCCGCGAGGGCGCGCCTGCGGCGCTCCGGGCGCGGCAGGCCGAGCCGCTTGAGGGCGAACTCGACGTTGCCGCGAGCGGTGCGCCAGGGGAAGAGCGCATAGTGCTGGAAGACGACGCCCCGCTCCGGGCCCGGCTCCCGTACCGGGTCGGAACCCACCGTCACCCGCCCTCCGGCGGGCCGCAGGAAACCGGCCACCTGGTTGAGTACCGTCGACTTGCCGCACCCGCTGGGCCCCAGCAGCGCCGTGAACGAGCCCGCCGGGAGCTCCAGATCGGTGGGCTCCAGGACCGGGACGGGCCCGTAGCGGACCGACAGTCCCTCCAGTCGTACGCCAAGGCTCATGAGGCGCTCCAGTGCACGAACCGGCGGCCGATCGCGGCCAGTACGAGGTCGACGGCCACACCGAGCAGCCCGAGGACGAGCAGTCCCGCGAACATGCGGTCCACGCGCAGGAACTGGCCGTCCACCTGGAGCCGGTACGCCAGCCCGCTGTCCGCGCCGCCCAGTTCCGCCGCCACCAGTGCGAGCAGCGCCACCGATGCGCCGTAGCGCAGTGCGGCGAGCAGCGCGGGGGCGGCGGCGGGCAGCAGCACCTCGGTGAACCGCCGGTGCAGCGGCGCCCCCAGGGACCGGGCGGCCCTCAAGTGGGTCGCCGGCACCCGCGAGACCCCGTCGTGAACGTACAGCCAGACGGCGAGCAGCACGGCGTACGCGATGAGCAGGCGCTTGGCGGTCTCCCCGATGCCGAACCAGGCGGTCGCGAGGGGCACCAGCGCGATGGCCGGGATCGGCCGCAGGAAGGAGATCACCGGGGAGACGGCGGCGGACAGCCTCGGCAGGTAGCCGGTGGCGAAGCCCAGTGCGCTGCCGACCAGGGAGCCCAGAGCGAATCCCTGCCCGGCACGGGCGAGGCTGGCGCCGAGATCGGCGGCCAGCATGCCGCTGCGGGCACTGTCCGCGAGCGCGGCCGCGGTCTCACCGGGTGTGGGCAGCAGCCCGGGAGACACCGCTCCGGACCTGGCGAGCAGGTACCACAGCGCGAGCACGGCACCTGCGGCGCCCAGGGCCGGGCCGAGCCGGCTGACGGCCCTTCCGGGCGGTGAGGGGGTGGCGTGCACGGGGCGGCTCCTCGTTCGGTTCCTCGCTCGTTGATAAGTGAGGTCAATAATTGACCACGCTTATGACGGGAGCGTTGCGGCGGTGCAAAACCTCGCCCGGCCGCCCAACCGCCCTCCATCGGCGATGAGGTACGTTCACCTGCATGTCTCGACCCGAACCCACGCCAGAGGCGATCGAGGTCGGACGGGTGATCCGGAGCTGCCGCAAACAGCGCGGCGTCTCCATGGCCGTCCTCGCCACCCGCTCGGGCCTCTCCCAGCCCTTCCTCAGCCAGCTCGAACGCGGCCTCGCCACACCCAGCCTCACCTCGATCTACCGGATCGCGGAAGCGCTGGACGTCGCCCCGGGAGCCTTCCTGCGACCGCCCGCACGCCCGGGTGCGGTCAGCCACGAGAGCGACCCGCAGGTGATCCGCGTGAACGAGGCCGCGGGGCAGACCGCCCGAGTCCTCATCCCCGGCGGGCGCAGCGCGCTGATGGAAGCCTACGAGCACCACTTCGAGCCCGGCCAGGGCGAGCGCGGCTGGTTCGAACACCCCGGGGAGGACTTCCTCTACGTCCTGGAGGGCGAGATCGTCCTGGAGGTCGAGGGCGAGGAACCGCTGACCCTGCGCGCCGGCCAGAGCGCCCACCACCGGGGCGAAGTCCCGCACCGGTGCCGCCTGACGGGCCCCACCGCCGCGCGCACCCTGCTGGTCATCGCGAACGCGTAGGCGAACTCCCCGCGTTCACCCGCCCCCTGACGGGCGGTCCTACCGCGCTCCCCTCGCCCGGATTCGAGCCGACGGGCCTGTGACCTGCGTCGTCTTTCATCCCAAGACCGAACTGTCCACCATGCGGCCACACTCTTGCCGGGAAGGCCGCTTCGGACGAGGATCCCTATCAATCCGATAGGGAAGGTGGGGTTTGGTGAAGTGCCGTCGGCCAGGCCTCCGGTGCCGCCCGCACCCCGCCGAGCCGGACACCTCCCGCCAACCGGCCGATGCCGCCCGACAACGTTTCCGGAGTAGCCGACATGAGCACCGCGATTCCCCCCGACACCGCTGCCCGCCCGTCCCCCGCGCCCTTCAGCGGCACGCGGGCCTGTCGGTGACGCCCGTGCCGACAACGCGGAGCACCGCCGGCGGCCGCTCCGCCGACGAGCGGCGGGGCGCACTCCTGCGTACCGCCCGCGACGTGGCGGACGACCTCGCCGCGGACGCCATCGCCAGGGAGCAGGCCGGCAGGCCGCCGACCGACGAGACGGCCAGGCTGCGCGAGGCGGGCCTGCCCGCGGCCCTCACCCCGCCCGCGCCGGGCCGCGGGGCGGACTGGCGCACCGGATGCGCCGTCATACGGGAGATAGCCGCGGCGGACAGCTCCGTCGGGGACGTCCTCGCCCGCCACTACGTGCACGCGTGGAGCGGGCGCTTCTACGCGGGTCCCCACCTCGCCACCGCCCTCGAGGAGGGGTCGGTGCGCGAGCAGTGGCTGTGGACCGGCGCGGTCCACGCCCCCTCCCCCGACGACGAGACCGCCGAGCCGGACCTGACGCTCAGGCCGCGCGGCGGCGGCTACGTGCTGAACGGGTCCCGGTCCGTGGAAACGGCGGTGGCCGTCGCCGACCAGATCGTGCTGGACGCCGCCTGCGCCACGACCGGTGACGTGCTGGTCGTACGGATCCCCTCCAAGGCGCCGGGCGTGACCATCGAGCCCGCCCACGACCGGCTCGGGCAGCGCGTCGCCGGCGCGGGCCGGGTGGCCCTCGAACGGGTCGCCGTCGCGCCCGCGCAGGTGCTGGGCCGCCGGCCGCAGGACGAGGAGTCGACCGCGCCCTTCACCGCGCTCGCCGAGCCGGCGCTCCGGCTCGCCCTGTGCCACGTCGGCCTCGGCATCGTCGAGGGCGCCCTCGCCGAAGCGCGCGACCTCAGCCGGGGCGGCCGCGCGCACCGGTCGCCCGGGGCGGACTCCGACCTGTTCCTGACGTACGGAGAGCTCGCCTCCGCGGCCCAGACGGCCACCGCCGTGGTCGACCGGGCGACGGAGGTGATGGCGCGGGCCCTGGACACGGGTACGCACCTCGGTCCCGAGGAACCCGCGGCCGTCGCCGCTCTGGTCGCCACCGCCGAGACCGTGACGTCGAAGGCCGCCCTGCACATCACCGCCGGGGTGTTGGAACTCGCCGACGCCCCCGGCCTGGACCGGTTCTGGCGCAACGCCCGCGTCCTGACGGCCCACCGCCCGGTCGCGAACCGCCTGCGTTCCATCGGCGAGCACTACCTCAACGGCTCCCAGCGCGGGGTGACGGCCGCCTTCCTCTGACCCCTCCGACACCCCCATGACGGGGGCACCACGCGGGACCCCGATCCGCAACCCGGGCCCCGGCCGCCGGGCACGCACACCTCCCCGGCGGCCGGCTGCCACCCGCGGCGGACACCGACCGAGGGCATGCAAGATAATGTCCCCATGCGGATCTCAGCCAGGGCGGACTACGCGGTACGTGCCGCACTGCAGCTTGCCGCGTCACAGGATGACGGGCCGGTGAAGGCCGAAGCCATCGCCGACGCCCAGGACATCCCGCACAAGTTCCTCGAGGGCATCCTGAACGACATGCGCCGGGGCGGTCTCGTGGTCAGCCAGCGCGGCGGCAACGGCGGCTACCGGCTGGCCAAGCCGGCCCCGTCCATCAGCATCGCGGACGTCATCCGCGTCGTGGACGGACCACTCGTCTCAGTGCGCGGGGTCCGTCCTCCGGACCTGTCCTATTCCGGCCCCGCCGAGTCACTGCTCCCCCTGTGGATCGCCTTGCGGGCCAACGTACGCGAGATCCTCGACGGGGTGTCGCTCGCGGACGTCGCGTCGTCCGACCTGCCCGCCGACGTCGCCGCGCTGGCCCACACCCCCGGGGCCTGGACCAACCCCTGACCCGCTGACCCCCCACCCCACCCGCATCTTCTCGAATCGCGAGATCAGCGCGTCCACCATGTGGTCTCACTCTTGGGGTGGGCGCCGAGCCCTGCCAAGATGCCTACCAACCAGGTGGGAAAACTAGGGATGAGGTGAGGCGGCCATGCGAACACTGCATCACGCCGGCCGGATCCTGGCCCTGACCTCCCGCCGGCACATCGACCTGGTCCGTACGTCCAGCGCCATCTGTCAGCCCGCCTGACACGATCGGCCGGCTCCGGTCCACACGCGGCGCACCGCCCAGCGCGGTGCCGCCCCGCTCTCCGTCGGCCGGACGAACCCGCAGCCGACCCGTCCCGCTCGCCTTCGAGTGCGGTTTCGCGCACCCACCCCCTTGCCTGCCGACGGCCGGGAACGGGTCACGTGCGTGCCGATCGCCGCCCAGGGCCGCCGTCTCCGCCTTCCCACCTCCGTACTTCTGTACCTCCCCGCACCCATCCCGTGAAAGGACACTCCGTGTCTGCCGCCAGACCGCTCCTCACTCTGCGCGCCATCGCCGTCACCGCCACCCTTCCCCTGCTGCTCACCGCCTGCGGCTACGGCTCCGAGGCGAAGAAGGAAGAAGGCAAGGCGGGCAACGCCGCCCCGGCCGCCGGCGACAAGAAGCTGTCGGCTTCCGAGGTTCGTATCGGGTACTTCCCGAACCTGACGCACGCGACCGCGCTGGTCGGCCTCCAGGAGGGCCTGATCGCCAAGGAGTTGGGCGCCACCAAGGTCAAGCCGCAGGCCTTCAACGCCGGCCCGTCCGAGATCGAGGCCCTCAACGGCGGTTCCCTCGACATCGGTTTCATCGGCCCGTCGCCGGCGATCAACGGCTATGTGAAGTCCAAGGGTTCCAACCTGCGGATCATCTCCGGCTCCGCCTCGGGCGGCGTCAAGCTGGTGGTGAACCCGGAGAAGATCAAGACCCTGGACGACGTCAAGGGCAAGAAGATCGCCACCCCGCAGAAGGGGAACACGCAGGACGTCGCGTTCCTCAACTGGATCGCCGAGAAGGGCTGGAAGGTCGACCCCGAATCCGGCAAGGGCGACGTCTCCGTCGTCCGCACCGACAACAAGGTCACCCTGACGCCTTCAAGCAGGGCTCGATCGACGGCGCGTGGGTGCCGGAGCCGACGGCCTCCAAGCTCGTCTCCGACGGCGGCAGCGTCCTCCTCGACGAGACCACCCTGTGGCCCGACAAGAAGTTCGTGATCACGAACATCATCGTGTCGCAGAAGTTCCTCAAGGAACACCCCGACGTCGTCGAGGCCGTCCTCGCGGGCACGGTCAAGACCAACGAGTGGATCAACGCCAACCCCGACAAGGCCAAGGCCTCCGCGAACGCCAAACTCGCCGCCGAAGGCGGCAAGCCCTGGACGCCAAGGTCATCGACCCGGCCTGGCAGTCCATCCTGGTCACCGACGACCCGCTGGCCGCCACCCTCAAGGCCCAGGCCGACCACGCGGTCAAGGCGGGGCTCATCGAGCAGCCCGACCTGACCGGCATCTACGACCTGACGCTCCTGAACAAGGTCCTGAAGGCCGCCGGCAAGCCCGAGGTCACCGACGCCGCTCTCGGCGCCAAGTAACCCCGCAATCCAGCAACCCCAGGAGGTGACGACCATGGCCACCACGCTTGCCAAGGCTGCCGAGGGCACCGTAGCGGAGCACCCGCACGCCGCCGCCGCCCGCATCGAGCACGTCTCGAAGTCCTTCTCCGGCCCGGCCGGAACGCAGCTCGTCCTCGACGACATCAGCCTCGATGTCGCTCCCGGCGAGTTCGTCACCCTCCTGGGGCCTCCGGGTGCGGCAAGTCCACCCTGCTCAACCTGGTCGCGGGACTCGACAAGCCGTCCGTCGGAACGATCGAGACCCCCGGCGGCCGGCCCGCGCTCATGTTCCAGGAACACGCCCTCTTCCCGTGGCTGACCGCGGGCAAGAACATCGAACTCGCCCTGCGCCTGCGCGGGGTTCCCAAGGCCGACCGCAAGCCGGAGGCCGAACGCCTGCTGGAGCTGGTCCGCCTCGGCGGCGCCCACGGCAAGCGCGTCCACGAACTGTCCGGCGGCATGCGCCAGCGCGTGGCCCTGGCGCGGTCGCTCGCCCAGGACAGCCGGCTGCTGCTGATGGACGAACCCTTCGCGGCCCTCGACGCCATCACCCGCGACGTGCTGCACGGCGAACTCACCCGCATCTGGACGGAGACGGGACTGTCGGTCCTCTTCGTCACGCACAACGTCCGCGAGGCCGTGCGCCTCGCCCAGCGCGTCGTCCTGCTCTCCTCCCGTCCCGGCCGGGTCGCCAAGGAATGGACCGTGGACATCGCCCAGCCGCGCCGCATCGAAGACGCGGACGTCGCCGAGCTGTCCCTTGAGATCACTGAACACCTGCGTGGGGAGATCCGCCGCCATGGCCAGCACTGACACGAAGGCGAAGACGGACGACCTCGCCGGCCTCGAGGCCGGCCTCGACGCCCTCGACGCGGTCCAGACCCACCGCACCCCCGTCCGCGAGGTCCTCACCAAGAAGGTCCTCCCGCCGCTGCTGGCCGTCGCCCTCGTCCTGGTGGTCTGGCAGATCCTCGTCACGGCGAAGGTCACCGACGAGACCAAGCTGCCCGCCCCGTCCGCCGTGTGGGACAGCCTGTCCGACATGTGGCTCAAGGGCACACTGCTCGAGGTCATCTGGACCAGCGTCTCGCGCGGCCTGCTCGGCTTCCTGCTGGCCCTGGCCATCGGCACCCCGCTCGGCCTGCTCGTCGCCCGGGTGAAGTTCGTCCGCGCCGCCATCGGCCCGATCCTCCAGGGCCTGCAGTCCCTGCCCTCGGTCGCCTGGGTACCCCCGGCCGTCCTCTGGTTCGGCCTCAACGACGCCATGATGTACACGGTGATCCTGCTCGGCGCCGTCCCCTCCATCGCCAACGGCCTCGTCTCCGGCATCGACCAGATCCCCCCGCTGTTCCTGCGGGCCGGCCGCACCCTGGGCGCCACCGGCCTGCGCGGCGCCCGACACGTCGTCATGCCGGCCGCACTGCCCGGCTACCTCGCCGGCCTCAAGCAGGGCTGGGCCTTCTCCTGGCGCTCCCTGATGGCCGCCGAGATCATCGCCAGCTCCCCCGACCTCGGCCTCGGCCTCGGCCAGCTACTGGAAAACGGCCGCAACAACATCGACCTGCCCGGCGTCTTCCTCGCGATCCTCCTGATCCTCGTCGTCGGCATCGCCATCGACCTGCTGATCTTCAGCCCGGTCGAACGATGGGTACTGCGCAGCCGCGGCCTGCTGGTCAAGAGCTGAACCAACGGTTTCACGTGCCGTACACGGACCGGCCCGACCCCCGCCCCCAACCTCGTCGGCATGGCAGCAGGAAGCCTTCTCACCGCGCGCCGCCACCTCGATCCGGGCAGGCCTGGCGAGCGCTCCGCGTCCGGTCCCCCCGGCGCAGCGGTAAGCACGCCCCTGCGCACGGGGTCCCCGTACGACATCGCGAACATCGGCCCGCCCTCCCAAGGGCCCCGCCGGCCGATGCCCCCTCCCGTCTCTCTTCCATCCCTCCACGGCGGTCGCCCTGCCGTGCCCGTACGCGCTGCGGAACCCGGAGAAGACATCCCGTGATCTGCTCGCCGATCCCGGTCGTCGGTGCTCACCGGCCGCTACGCCCATGACCACGGCGTCCCCGCGGCGTCGCCCGCGGGGTCCCGGCCCACGCCCCCACCCGTCGACCCACACCGACGGAGCCGCCATGCGTTCCTGCTGCACCCCGGGACACGGTGACGTGACGACCTCGTGCTCTCCCCGGCACCACTGCCACGTGCCACGGCCGCCCAGCGGGCCGCCCGCCGGCTGATCGAGCTGCCGGGCGGGAGCTTCCTCATGGGCACCGACGACCCGGACGGCTTCCCCGCCGACGGCGAAGGACCCGTACGCGAGGCCGCCGTCGACCCGTTCCGCATCGCCCCACGGCGGTGACCAACGCCCAGTTCGCCACCTTCGTCAAGGCCACCGGCCGCGTCACCGAAGCCGGACACTTCGGTTTCTCCTTCGTCTTCGGCGGGTTCCTGCCCGACGAGGTCGCGGCCGTGTCCCCGCCCGTGGCGGCCGTTCCCTGGTGGCGGGCGGTCTCCGGCGCGAGCCGGCGCCACCCCGAGGGCGCCGGCTCGTCCGTCACCGCGCGCCAGAACCACCCCGTCGTCCACGTCTCGTGGAACGACGCGCAGGCGTACTGCGCCTGGTCCGGGACCCGGCTGCCCACCGAGACCGAATGGGAGTACGCGGCCCGGGGCGGCCTCGAGCAGCGGCGCTACCCCTGGGGCGACGAACTCTCGCCCGGCGGGAGGCACATGTGCGACATCTGGCGGGGCGAGTTCCCCACCCTCAACACCGCGGAGGACGGCTACGAGGGGACGGCGCCGGCGAACTCCTTCCGTCCCAACGGCTTCGACCTCCACAACGTGGTGGGCAACGTGTGGGAGTGGTGCGCCGACTGGTTCGCCCCCGGAACCAGCCGTGTGATGCGCGGCGGCTCGTACCCCTGCCACGACTCGTACCGCAACCGCTACCGCGTCGCCGCACGCAGTTCCAACACGCCCGACAGCTCGACCGGCAACATCGGCTTCCGCGTGGCCGCCGACAGCGCGCGGCCACCGCATTGACACGGCCGTCTTGACAGCGCCCGGACACGCGTCGAGACTCCAGAACGGCGAATCCTGGTGAACCGGTAGGGAATCATGGGTCGTTCTGCGCTGGACCGCGGCACCGACGGCGTCCGTAGCGCCGTCGTCCTGCCGTTGCCGCTGCTGACGTCCCGCCGCCACATCGACCTCCTGCGCGTGTGCAGTGCGGCGAGTCCCCCGCGCCCCGGCGGCCCCGCGCCCGCCCACCCCTGACCCTCCGCGCACCCAGCTGCCAGGTCCCGCACGCGCCGAAGCCGTCGCGGGCCGTCGCCGTACGCCCGTGACCGAGCACTCCCAGGGAGACGTATGTCCGCCACTTCCCCGCTTGCCGTGCCCTCCTTCCGCGGCAGGGTCGGCCGCGACGCGCGCAGCGGCTATCCCGCCGTGCCGCACCGCTACCGGCTCCATCTCGCGTTGTCGTGTCCGAGCTGTCTGCGGATCGCCATCACGCACAGCCTGCTCGGCCTGGAGGACGTCCTCCCGGTGACGCTGCTGTCCGCCGTGCCCGACGCTGCCGACGGCGGGCACCTGGCGCTGCGCCCGCTGTACGAGGCCAGTGCGCACCAGCATCCCGGACCGGCGGCGGCTCCGGTGCTCAGCGACGGCTGGACCGGACGGATCGTCAGCACGCACTCCCCCGACATCCTCCAGGACCTGGGCCGGCGGTTCGGCTCCCACGGCCCGTGCCTGTACCCGGACGGCGCCGACGAGCGGATCGAGGCCATCGGCCGGCTCTGCGAGCAGGACATCAGCGCGGCGGCGCAGCGCGCGGGCCGGTCCGGTACCGACGCGGCGGAGCGCCACACCGCGCTGGCCACCCTGCTGCGCGGACTCGGCGTACTAGAGCGGCAGTTCGCCGCCACGCGGCACGTGCTCGGCGAGGAGCTCACGGCCGCCGACGTGCGGGTGTGGGTGACGCTGGTGCAGCTGGACACGGTGCACCGCCGGCACCTGGACGCCGCGGCGGTGTACCGCATCACCGACCACCCGCACGTGTGGTCGTACGCCCGGCGGCTGGCGGCACATCCGGCCTTCGCCTCCCGCCTCGACCTGGACGGCATCGCGCGCAGGCACCACGCGCACTGCCGGGGTACGGAGGCCGCCGGCGCGGCGGTCCGGATCCTGGACTGGACGAGCGGCGTGCAGGGCGCCTTCAGCGCCGCGGAGACGACAGCGGCCGAACGCATCGGGTACTGAGCGGGCGGGCTCAGCCGGTTGCGCGCAAGTCCGGGATGATCGTGCGGAGTTCTTCGGCGGTGAGGGCGCCGGCCCTGACGAGGGAGGGCACGGGGCCGGTCACGTCGACGATCGACGAGGGTACGGAGGCGGGGGTCGGGCCGCCGTCGAGGTAGACGGCGACGCTGTCGCCGAGCATGCCCTGGGCGGCATCGCAGTCCTGCGGGGCGGGATGTCCGGTGAGGTTGGCGCTGGAGACGGCCATCGGACCGGTGTCGCCCAGGAGTTCGAGGGTGAGGGGGTGGTGCGGCATGCGGACGGCGACCGTCCCGTTGGTGTCTCCGAGATCCCATTTCAGTGTCGGCTGGTGTCGGGCGACGAGGGTGAGTGCGCCGGGCCAGAAGGCCTCTACGAGCTTCCACGCCGTGTCGGGGAAGTCGGTGACGAGGTCGTCCAGGGCTTCCGGGGAGCCGACGAGGACCGGTGAGGGCATGTGCCGGCCCCGTCCCTTGGCCGCGAGCAGGGCGGCCACCGCCCGCTTGTCGAAGGCGTCCGCGCCGATGCCGTAGACGGTGTCGGTGGGCAGCACCACGAGTCGGCCGCCTCGTACGACCGACGCCGCCTCGCGCAGCCCGGCGGCCCGCTCGGATGGCTCTGAGCAGTCGTAGCGCTCTGCCATGGATGTGTCCTTCGGTCGTGATGGGCTCGGTGGTCTCCGTGGCATCGTACGCAGCGCCACGGAGCCGCCAGGCCCCGTTCACCGGACCGCCGGACGCCCCGTGCCACCTCACAGCGGGGGCTGCCCGTCGCGGCCGGGCGCCGGGAGCGAGCGGCCTGCTCCGGTTTCAGCCGACCGGGTGATCAGCCGGTGTGGGCGCGGTGGACAACGCGGCGGTGCCGGTGCGCGGGCGACCCTGACCGCGTCGGCGGTTGCCCGTACGTCGTGGGCGCGGACGGCCCAGGGCGCGCAGGTCGGCCGGCCCCCGCCACCGGCGCGAGGTCGTGTCTCGCTTCCTTGGCGAAGCCGAGTCCAGGGTCGACCTCGAGCTGGTGGCGAGGTGCTCGCCCAACCGGGTTGCCCTCCGAGGCCGTGATACCGATTCTCCGCTCGACGGCGCCGAGCAGGTTTCGGCGTCTGCCCGTTCCTGCTCCACCACTGCCCTGCGGCTGCCGGGCACCCGGCTCTGGCGGGGGCTGCGGCGCACCTGCAAGCCGCCACCCGGCAAGGAGCGCGGGACGAAGTCGGTGGTCCCTGGCCGCGGAGCCGCTGCATCAGCGAGGTCAGGCTCCCGGCGGTCGTGATGTCGAGCGCGATCGGTCCCACGGTCGGCGGGATCGGCGGCTCCGCGCGTCGTCATACCCGGCCGGTGGGACGCCGTTCGCGTTCGAGGGCGGACAGGTCAACGTAGGTGCAACTCCTACACCACCATGCGCCAAGAACCTCCTGGTCAGCCACTCGCCGTAGAATCTCGGCTTGTCCGAGCGAGCCCAGTCACGCCGCAGCGGGCTCCGTGGGGTTTGATGTACTCCAGTCGATCAGCGTTCTCGGTAGCGTGATCATCTTCTAGACGCGGTGACCATGCGCCCGGCTGGTCTGCGCGAGGGATTCCGGCAGAGACATGAGGCTGCGATGAGTGAACCGACCAAACCCGAGATCGAACTTCTGCCGGGTGATGCTCCCCAGGAGCTGACCATCCGGGACCTCGTCGTCGGGGACGGTCCTGAGGCGAAGCCGGGCAGGGTCGTCCGGGTTCACTACATCGGGGTCACCTTCGAGTCCGGGATGGAGTTCGACGCCTCCTGGGACCGGGGCGAGCCGTTCAAGTTCGCCGTCGGGGGCGGCAGGGTCATCAAGGGCTGGGATCGGGGAATCAGGGGGATGAAGGTCGGCGGTCGGCGCGAGATCATCGTTCCCCCGCGCCTCGGCTACGGCAACCAGTCCCCCTCGCCGTTGATCCCGGCGGGTTCCACGCTCGTCTTCGTGGTGGACCTGCTCTCCGTGGTCTGAGGAAGGCCTCGCCCGTGATGACAGCATCACAGCGCCTCCGCGTACCGGTCACGGGCACGGTCAAAGGATCCATTCCTCCCGGAGCCGCGCCGGCGGTATCAGGCATGGCCGGGTGGTCGTTCCGGAGCATCGTGGCAAGAGCCGCCCGTTGATGGCACCCAACCCACTGAAGCAGACCAGCGTGATCGCCAAGCTGAACGTCGAGGACCCTCTTCCCGTCTTCCCACAGTGGGTCTCGTCACCACGCTCACATGCCGCGTGCGCGGTCGGCATCTTCAGACGTGGGGAACGAGATCAACCAAGCGCGCAGCGCAGCGAGGCACGGCTGACGCAATGGTGGAGCTGCAGGCCACGCCGCGGCCTCTGCTGCCGTGCGTCCACTCTCCCAGCGGGTGTCCACGACGGTCGTCTACGCCGAGGCCTTGGGGGCCCATCACCGTCCACAGCGAGGTCGATGGCGGCAGTCCGTGGCGACCGCGGCCCTCGCAGCGCCGGCCTGGTGAAGCGCCGGCCGGCACAGCGCGGCGATCAGAGCGGGAGTCCTCAGCCCTCCTTGTGGTGAATCGGGATCGAGCCTCATTGCCTGGGCAGCAGGTCAACGCGTCCTTCCCCTGGCTTTCAGGTGCGTTGGCGGGAGTTCGGGAGCCGGAATCGGAGGGCCGTCGTAGCCCTTCACTTCACCGAATCTCGACCCGGTCATCCAGTCTTCGCGGGCCTGCGCGATGTCATCGTGTGACCGTCCGATCCAGTTCCAGAACATGACGATCTCCTCCTCGAACGGTTCACCGCCCAGCAGCATCAGGCCCGCGTCCGAGGCGGCGCGCAGGGGGAGGTCGGTGCGGCCGCAGCCGAGGTAGAGCATCGAGCCCGGGAGGACGGGGACGCCGTCGACGTGGGCCTCGCCCGACATGGCGAGGACCGCGTACTCGAAGTCCGGGTCGAGCGGGAGCCGGGTTTCGGTGCCGGCCGCGAGGGCGAGGTCGGCGCCGACGATGGGGGTGTACGCAGTCCCGGGCGAGGTCGCGGTGTCCAGGGTGCCCAGGATGACGGTCGCCGTCAGGCCCGGGGCGGTGACCTGCGGGAGTTCCGCGTGGTGCTGGAAGTGCGGGGCGACGTCGCGGTGGGCGTCCGGCAGGGCCACCCACAGTTGCGCTCCGTGCAGCAGGCGGGCGTGCGTGCGCGGGCTCTCCTCGGAGTGGCTGATGCCGCGGCCGGAGGTCATCAGGCCCAGCTCGCGCGGCCGGATCGTGGCGAGGCTGCCCACGCTGTCGCGGTGCAGCACCTCGCCGTCGTGCAGCCAGCTCACCGTCTGCAGCCCGGCGTGCGGGTGGGGCGGTACCTGCATGCCCGGTTCGTCGGCGATGTCGTCCGGGCCGTAGTGGTCGACGAAGCACCAGGCGCCCACCATGCGCCGGCCCAGGTTGGGCAGGAGTCGGCGGACCTCGGTGGATTCCCCGAGCTTGACCGTGCGCGGGCTGAGGAGCTCTCGTACGGGCTCGGCCACGACGAAGCCGCGGCCGCCGCAGGCGGAGAGGGCGGGCTGGCGATCGAGATTGCTCATACGGCACAACTTAGTCCCGTACCGGCACCCACCTGGCCTCCTTTCCGTGGAATGTTCCGACCGGTGGCCGTGTTGGAGCCACCGAACCGCCCGGAAGCGGCGGTAGGGAAGCGAGGACGCGATGAACGCGCCGACGGAGTACTACGAGCAGGGGACGACGGCCGAGCGCTGGGAGCGGGCCGGGCTCTTCTTCGAGGCGAAGGAGTACGCGAACGCCGCCCGCGTCCTGGTCACCGTCGCCGCCGAGGCCCCCGAGCAGCTGGCGCCCCGGCTGCTGCTGGCCCGCGCCTACTACCACTCCGCTCAGCTCTCGCGCGCCGAGCGCGAGCTGCGCGCCATCCTGGAGCGCTGGCCGGTCGAGGACTACGCGCAGCTGCTCCTCGGGCGGACCCTGGAGCGCGCCGGCCGCTCCGACGAGGCCCGCCCGTACCTGCGGATCGCCGCCGCCATGGCCGGTGACTCGTACGAGTAGGACGGCCGTACGGCCGCCCGGCCCCGTATGTGCGGGGCCGGGCGGCCGCCTCGGCTAGCCTGGGTTCCATATGAATCGCCTGACCACGCCTTTCGGCTCCTACGAACTCACCCGTTTCCCCGCGGACCCGCGCGACCGGCTCCGCGCCTGGGACGCCGCCGACGAGTACCTGCTGCACCACCTCGCCGCCGGTACCGGCGAGCGCGGCCCGGTGGACCTGGCCGGCGCCGGGCAGATCACGGTGCTCGGCGACCGTTGGGGGGCGCTGACGACGGCCCTGGCCGCGCACCACCCGACCCAGATCACCGACTCCGCCCTGTCCCGGTCCGCGACCGAGGCCAATCTCGACCGGGCCGGCATCGGCACCTCCAAGGCCACGGTGACGCTGCTGACCACGCAGGACGCGCCGCCCGCGCGGATCGACGTCCTGCTCGTCAGGGTTCCCAAGAGCCTCGCTCTGCTGGAGGACCAGCTGTACCGGGTGGCGCCGCACGTGCACGCGGGCACGGTGGTCGTCGGTGCCGGCATGGTCAAGGAGATCCACACCTCCACGCTGCGCCTGTTCGAGCAGATCCTCGGGCCGACGAAGACCTCCCTGGCGGAGAAGAAGGCCCGGCTGATCTTCTGCACCCCCGATCCGGCGCTCGTCGGCGAGCGGGCCGTGCCCCCCTCGCCCGCGCCGTGGCCGCTGACGTACACGGTGGACAAGGACGGCGGCTCGGGCGCCGGGCTGACCGTCGTCAACCACGCCGGGATCTTCTGCGCGGACCGGCTGGACATCGGCACCCGCTTCTTCCTCCAGAACATCCCGACCAACACCGACGGGGCCCGGGTCGTCGACCTGGGCTGCGGCAACGGCGTCGTCGGGACGGCGGTGGCGGTGGCCGACGAGGACGCCGAGGTGGTCTTCACCGACGAGTCCTACCAGGCGGTCGCCTCGGCGCGCGCGACCTACGAGGCCAACGTCCGGCCGGGCCGGCGGACCGCGGAGTTCCACGTCGGCGACGGGGTGGCCATGCTGGCGCCCGGTTCGGTGGACCTGGTGCTGTGCAACCCGCCCTTCCACTCCCACCAGGCGACCTCGGACGCGACGGCGCTGCGCATGTTCGCGCAGTCGCGCAAGGTGCTGCGGCCGGGCGGCGAACTGTGGGTGGTCGCCAACCGCCACATGGGCTACCACACCCACCTGCGCCGCCTCTTCGGCAACGACGAAGTCGTCGCGAGCGAACCGAAGTTCGTCGTTCTGCGAGCGGTCAAACGAGAGAACCGTCCGCGCCCCATGTGACCTGCCGGTACGTCCTACACTCGGCCGCGTGAACAGCCAGGCGCAGCAGCGGGACGACAGACAGAACGGCACGCCCGGCGGCGGCGCCCGGCGCTACCGCCGGGAGGACGTCGCGGCCGCGGCGGGGGTCAAGGTACGCAACCTGCGCTACTACCAGGAGCGCGGGTTGCTGCCCCCGCCCCGCCGCGAGGGCCGCATCGCGTGGTACTCCGATGACCACCTGACCCGACTGCGCCTGATCAGCGACCTGTTGGGGCGCGGGTACACCGTGAACGGCATCGGCGAGCTGCTGGCCGCCTGGGAACAGGGCGGCGGGCTCTCCCAACTCCTGGGGCTGGAGCGGGAGATGACCCGGGACTGGGTGCGCGAGGAGCCGGTGACGATGACCCGGGCCGAGTTGCGCGAGCTGTTCGGCCCGACGGCGACGGCCGAGCACACGCGCAGGGCGGCGCGGGCGGGTTACGTACGGGTCGACGGGGATCGGGTCACGTACCCGAGCCGCCGGCTGCTGGAGGCGACGGTGGCGCTGACGCGGCAGGGGGTGCCGCTCGACGAGATCCTGGACGCGGGGGACTTCGCGCAGACCCAGGCGGCCGCGCTCGCGGACCGCTTCGTCACCCTGTTCCGTCGCCATGTGATCGGCCCCGACGGGTTGGATCGACTTTCGGCCACCGAACTGGATCACATCCGGGAGGCGGTGACGGCGCTGCGACCGGTGGCCGGCGAGGTGGTCGCGGCGGAGTTCGCGCGGGCGATGGCGCAGCGGGTGGAGGCGGAGGTGGCCGCTCTGCTGCGTACGTGGCCGCGTACGGAGTCGCGTAAGGAGTCACGTAGGGAGTCACGTACGGAAACCCGCGCGGAGCCCCGTACGGAGCAGTAGGAGTCGGCCGAAAGGGTGCGCTCGCACAACCTTGCCAACCACCATTGGCACTCTTACATTCAACTCGTCGGTAACAAAGGTGCACAGCCGAGATGTTGGGACGATCTCATGGCACATTCACCGCACTTATCCGAACCCCCCGGCGACGACGTCAGAAACGGCGGCCGGGTCCGCTGGCGCCGTTTCGCCCTGCTGACCGTGCCCGCCGTGGCCGTGACCGCGGGGCTCGGCATCGCCCTCGCCCAAGGCGCGCTCGCCGCCTCTTTCGCGGTGTCGGGGCAGCAGTTCAAGGTATCGGCGAAGAGTCTGACGGGCGAGGGCTTCGCCCAGTACGGCAGCGTCGACGTCAACGCCCGCCAGGAGCTGATCCCGGTCGCCGTCACCGCCATCCGGGAGGCCAAGCTGCACAGTCTGTGCCAGTCGGTGGTCACGACCCTGCCGGTCATCGGTGACATCTCGCTCAATCTGACGGCAGGTCAAAAGGCCCCCGTCGAGGCGAGCAACCTCTTCGTCGACGCCACCCAGCTCGCCGGCGACGCCGTCTTCACCAACCTGGAGATCGGGCGCGACGCGTCCACCCTCGACAAGGGGCCGGCCGACGCGCAGGGCATGCAGGACCTCTTCGCCCAGCAGGCCGACTCGGTCAGCATCGGCAACCTCCAGCAGACGGCGTGGGCGACGAACGCCGGCACGTTCAAGCTGTCCGGGCTGAACATGAACATCAGCAAGGGCAAGAAGGAATGCTTCTGAGCCGTGGCGGGCGGTGGCGGCGATGGCGGCGCGGCCGTCCCTTCTGGGGCGGTCTCCTCGCCATCCTGGCCGGGGCGTGGATCTGCGTACTGCCGCTGGCGCCGCTGAAGATCATGCTCCAGCAGGGCATCGCGGGAATCCCGTCCGTCCTGATGGGCATCGTCATGATCGTCCTCGGGCTCACCGCCTGGTTCTCCCCCCAGCAGCGCTCCCTCGCCGGGGTGCTCACCACGCTCATCGCCACCGCCGCCCTGGTCCTGTCGAACCTCGGCGGGTTCCTCGTCGGCACCCTGATCGGCATCCTCGGCGGCGGCCTGATGTTCGCCTGGCAGCCCTACGCCGCCCCGCGCGCCGGGGGCTCCGCCGCCCCTGAGTCCGCATCCGAGTCCGGGCCTGACCCCGGGCCCGACCCCGGGCCCGAGCCCGTGGACTCCCCCGGGCCCGATCCCTCCCCCACCGCCCCGCTCCACCCCGATCCCCAAGGAGCTCAGCCATGAGCCGTTCGCGCACCGCGCTCATCCTCGGGACGGCGGCCGCCGCCGCCCTGACGGTGGCCTCCGCCACCGCCACCGCCTCCCCGTTACCCGCGGCCGGGTCGACCACCGTCACCCCGGCCGGGCACGCCTTCAAGGCCACCCTCAGCGGGAAGGCCACCCTCAAGGCCGGTTCGGTCACGGTGACCTGCACGGTCTCCGTCTCCACCGGCACGGTGCCGGCCGCCCCCGGCAACCACAACGCGGCCGGGCCGGTGTCCTCGCCGATCTCGCCGCCGACGTACAGCTCCTGCACGGCGAGCATGCCGGGGGTGACCCCGACGGTCACCACCAGCGGCGCCTGGTCGGTGTCCATGCAGGACGGTTCCCCGATCACCGCCACCATGACGGTGCCGGCGGGCGGGCTCGTCGTGCGCACCACCGGCCTGGCCAACTGCACCGTCACGGCGGCCCCGTCCGGCCCGGCGAACGTGGCGGGCACCTGGGTCAACGGCGCCCCGTCCAGCCTGACCTTCACGAACGCCTCCGTCCCGGTCACGGTCACCGGCGGCTTCGGCTGCCCGACCAGCGCGACCGCGTCCGTCTTCAACGCGGTGTACAAGGTGTCCGACACCACCGATCCGGCGCAGCAGATCACGGTGACGCCGTAAGGCGGTTACACGATTTAGCGGTGGTCGCCGCGACGCCGCCCGGATAATTCCGTTGCCCGGGTCCACGGACCGGGCGAAGCTCAGGAGCATGTCACAGAGCACCGAGCAACAGCAGTCCGTGGACCGGGCCACCAGGAGCGTGGCCGACCTCTTCTCCGGCGGGCGGCTCGTATCCATCCCCCGCAAGGTCGCCCGCCGCGAGCAGTTGCTCGCGCACCTCACCGAAACCCTCTTCGAGGACGAGGTGGAGTACACGGAGCCCGAGGTGAACGACGCGCTGCGGACGGTGCACGAGGACTGTTCCGCGTTGCGGCGCTATCTGATCACCTCGGGTCATCTCACCCGGACCCGGGACGGCCGCACCTACCGCCGTTCGTCCACGACGACCCGGTAGTGCGTCGTCAGCCGCCCGTCGTCGCCCAGTACGTGGAAGGCGACGGCGGGCGGCTCGTCGAGGTGGACGTGGTGCTCGGGGTCGTCCTGCCGCTCCCACGGGAGACGGAGGGTGGACACCACGCCGGGCGCCACGAGCAGCGGCCGCCCGGCAAAGGTGGTGGCCGCGGCGGTGTGGGCGTGCCCGCACAGGAAGGCCCGCAGGTGGGGGTGGCGTTCGGCCAGTGCCGCGAGGCGTTCCTCGCCGAACTGCCTGATCTCGTCCACGTACGGCGTGTGCAGCTCGACCGGCGGGTGGTGGAAGGCCACCAGGACCGGGACCTCGTGCGGGGTGTCCGTCAGGACGCCGTCGAGCCAGGCGAGCGTGGAGTCCTCCAGCCGGCCGTGGTCTTCACCGGGGACGGACGAGTCGCAGACGGCCAGGACGAACCCGTCGCCGCGCAGGACCTGATCGATCGGCGCGGGGGTCGGTGCCTGGGTCGGGGTCGGGGCCACCTCGCCGAGCAGGCCGCGCCGGAAGGCGAGCCGTTCGTCGTGGTTGCCCGGACAGATCACCGTCGGGTGGCGGGAGACCAGTGTCTTGCGGGCCTGCTCGTACTCGTGGTCGGCGCCTTGGTCGGCTATGTCCCCGCTGATCAGCACCGCGTCGAGGTCGTACGGGAGGCCGTCGAGGTACGCCATCACCGTACGGGCGCGTGCGGCGGCGCGGGGGCCGTCGTCGAAGTGGACGTCACTGAGGTGGGCGATCACGATCACGGGCGGTGGCTCCTTCATCGCTGGTGCGGAGCGGCCCCGGAATGGAGCGTGACGGTCCGTCACTGTCCTTTCAGGGGCCGCCCGTTCACCCTATGCGACGGGTTGGGCGGACTGCCGCCTGCGGCGGACCAGTGCCCAGCCGGCCGCCGTGAGCGTGGCCGCGCCGGCGGCGAGTCCGGCGGCGGTGGTGGTGCCGGTGGAGGCGAGAGCGCCGCCTGGGGTTCCCGTGGCGCCGCCGGCGCTGCCGTTTCCGCCGCCGCCTCCGCCGCTTCCTCCTCCTGCGACACCGCCACCGGATGCGCTGCCGGCCGGTTCGGCGGAGGGTGCGGTGCCGCCCGTCGTGGCGCCGGGGTCGGTGCCCGGTGCGGTGGTGGGTGGGGTGACCGGCGGGGTTGCGGGCGGCGGGGTGGTGGCCGGTGGGCTGGTGGCCGGGGCCGCCTTCACCGTGAGGGTCATCGGCGCGGTGCGGCTGGTGCCCGCCTGGTTGTGGAACTCCGCCCGATAGCGTCGGCCGTCGTGGGCGGCCTCCGCCGTGAACGCGTACGTACCGGCCGTGGCGCCCTCGACCGGCTGCCAGGTCCGGCCGCCGTCCGCGCTGGTCTGCCAGGCCACCGCCGGGGCCGGCAGCCCGTCCGCCCGCGCCGTCAGGGAGATCCGGTCGCCCGGTGCGACGCTCTGGTCCGTCGGACCCTGGGCGACCCGCGGGGACACCGTGCGCTCCAGCCGGGTGATCCGTCCCTCCGCCGGGTTGGTGACGAACACCGCCCCGCCGCCCGGCTCGACCGCGAGCGCGGCGGAACCCGACTGGCCGTGGTTGCCGGGCAGTAACACGAGTTTCCCGACCTCCTGGAGGTCCGTCGTGCGGTACACCGTCAGCGCCCCGTTGTTGTCGTTCCCGGGCTGGGAGGTGTCGCCGCCGTCCTGCCAGACGACGAACGCCTCGTGGGTGACGGGGTCGAAGCGCGCCGCCCGGGGCATGTCGGTGCCCGTCAGCGTGCGCAGCCGTTTGCCCGTCGCGTCGTGGACGACGACGGACGTGTCGAGGCCGACCCAGAGCGCGCCGGTTTCCGGATCCACCTCGGTGAACCCGCCGAAGCCGTCTCCCGCCGGGAGCTCCACGGTCGCCGTGACCCGGAAGGTGGCGGCGTCGACCCGGTGCACGCGGCGGTCGGCGATGTCGGTGAACCAGACGGTGCCGCGCGCGACGTCGACCGCGAACTCCTCGCCGCCCTCCAGGGTGACGGCACGTTTCACCGTGGCGGTTGCGGTGTCGACCTCCGACAGGACGGAGCCCTGCGCGACCAGTACCGTCCCGGGCGTGACTCCGGGACCGGCGTCTGTCACGGTGCGGCCCGCGACCCACGCGCCGGCGGCGGCGGTGTCGCCGTCCTTGGCCGTGCCGATGCCGCGCAGCGGGTAGGAGAACACCACCCCGTCACCGGGGAGCGGGGCGATGAGCCCGCGGACCGCGCGCCGGGCGAGGGCGCCGTTCGCGCCCGGCGCCTGGCTGACGGTGCCACGTAGGGCGCCGTCGGCCGGGTCCAGGACGTGCAGGCCGCTCTCGTCGGCGTCGGCGGTGTCCGGGAGGTCCTCCGAACCGACGTACAGCTTCTTCGAGTCGGGGTGCAGCAAGAGGTCGCGCGGCCGACCGGCCGTGGTGAAGTCCCGCACCGCCCGGTAGGCGACGGTGCCCTGCGGTACGTCGACCCCCTCGCCGCCGGGAACGGTGGGCGCCTGCCCCCGGAAGGCGACGGGGACGCGGACGTCCTGGGAGCGGTCGCCGGCGCCGCGGTGGTCAACACGTGTAACGACGGAGCACGCGACGACGGTGCAGTCGAGGCCGTCGTTGCGGGCCGCGAGCTTCAACTCCACCGCGAAGGTGCCGCCTTCGCCGTACGCGGTGGCCAGGTCGCCGGCGTGGGTGTCGTCCGGTGGCACGATCCACCGGGAGGAGGCCTGCGCGCCGCCGGAGGTGTCGGCACCACCGACGCAGGGGCCGGGAACGCGGTTGTCCCCGTTGTCCTTGCAGAAGGCGACGTAGATGCCCTTGGCCTGGTCGAAGCCGGAGCCGGTGACGCGCACGGTGTGGCCGAGCGGATCGAGTGCGGAGGCGGCGGAGACGGTCAACCGCTGCCCGTTGGGGCCGACTCCGGTTCTCGGCGGGCCGGGAGCGTCCGCGCCGACGGCCGTGGCGGCCGAGCCGGCCGAGGTGAGGACGAGCGCGAGCGCGGAGGCCGCCGCCGCGCCCGCCCTGCCGGAGGTGAGGGGGTGACGGGGTGTCATCACGAGGTGAAGGTCACCGGGACGTGGACGTCGTACTTGCGGTTGGCGGAGTTGAAGTGATCGGCACGTGTAACCACGGCGCACTCGACGGTCTCGCCGCAGATCTGGCCGTTGCCGAGGTCCGCCTTGACGTGGATGGTGACGCTGAAGGTGCCGCCGGCGCCGAAACGGGAGGTGTTCGGGAGGGTTCCGCCGAGGGTGTTGTTGATCCAGTGCGAGGCCCCGGTGGTGCCGGCCTGGTCCGAGCCGCCGAGGCAGGGGGTCGGCTTGTTGGCACCCTGCGGGCCGTTCACCGCACAGAGGCCGACGTAGATGCCCTTGGCGGTGTTGAAACCACTGCCGGTGACGGTGACGTTCTGCCCGGAGGCGGCGGCCGTGCCCGGCGCGCTGACGCTGAGCCGGAACGTCGCGCCGTCCGTGACCGTACGGGTCACGGTGGCGGCGGAAGCCGAGCCCGCCATGCCGAGAGCGAGGGCCACGGCCGCTGTGGCGGCGAAGGCGGCGCGAGCGGTGAGCCGTACGGCGGTGCGGGGCAGGAGGGCAACACGCATGGGGAAGGGGCCTTTCCGAAAAGGGAGTTGGGTCGACCACGATCGATCGACTTAGGTAAGGCTAACCTAATGTCGATCAACCAAGAACCCTTCCCCGGGGTCTGGCCGGTTCTCGCCTCCCGTCTGCTTCCGCGCCCCTTCCCGCGCCCGTCCCGTCCCGTCCCTTCCCTGCCCTTCCCTTCCTTCCCGCGCCCCGTGCCTTACAACTGACCGACTACCGGTCCCCGCCACCGTCCCGGTACGCCTCCAGCAGGCGCAGCCAGATCTCGCTGATCGTCGGGAAGGCGGGAACGGCGTGCCACAGCCGTCCGATCGGGATCTCCCCGGCCACCGCGACCGTCGCCGCGTGCAGCAGTTCCGCCGCGCCAGGGCCGACGAAGGTGACGCCGAGGAGCACCTCGCGGTCCAGGTCGACGATCATCCGGGCCCGCCCCCGGTACCCGTCCGCGTACAGACCCGCTCCGGTCACCTTCCCGAGGTCGTGGTCGACGGCGCGCACCCGGCGGCCCGCGCGCTCGGCCTGCGCGAGGGTGAGGCCGACCGCGGCGGCCTCCGGGTCGGTGAAGACGGCCTGGGGCAGGGCCTCGGTGTCGGCGGTGGCGTTGTGGGCGCCCCAGCGGGCGGTGTCCGGCGGGGTGTCGCCGTTCGCGCGCGCGGCGATGGCGGAGCCCGCGATCCGGGCCTGGTATTTGCCCTGGTGGGTGAGGAGCGCGCGGTGGTTGACGTCCCCGACGGCGTACAGCCAGTCGTGGCCGGTCGCCCGGCAGCTGTCGTCGACCTCGATCCAGCCGCCGGGGGTCAGCCCGACCGTGTCGAGGCCGATGTCGTCGGTGGCCGGCGTGCGGCCGGTCGCGATCAGCAGCTCGTCGCCCTCCAGGGTCTCGCCACCGTCCAGCACCACCGTGACGGGCCCGGTCGGGCCGTCCCGTACGACCGCCTGTACGTCGACGCCCGTACGGATCTCCGCGCCGGCCTCGCGCAGGGCCTCGGCGACCAGCTCGCCCGCGAAGGGTTCCATCCGGGGCAGCAGCCCGGAGCCCCGTACGAGGACGGTGACCCGGGAGCCGAGCGCCTGCCAGGCCGTGGCCATCTCCGCGGCCACCACCGAACCGCCGACGATCAGCAGCCGGCCGGGCACCCGGCGCGCCGAGGTGGCCTCGCGGCTGGTCCAGGGACGGGCGTCGGCGAGTCCGGGCACATCGGGAACCAGGGCCCGGGTCCCGGTGGCGACGACGACGGCGTGCCGAGCGCTCAGGACGTGGTGCTCGCCCTCGGGACTGGTGACGGAGACCTTGCGGACGCCGTAGAGCCGCCCGTGGCCCCGGTACAGGTCGGCGCCGATCGAATCCAGCCAGCCGACCTGGCCCTCGTCCTTCCAGTCACCCGTCCAGTAGTCGCGGTGCTGGAACACCGCCTCCGCGTCGAGGGGGCCCTGGACAGCCGCCGCCAGCGCCGGCACGCGGCGCGCGTCGGCGCGGGCCAGGGCGGGGCGCAGCAGCGCCTTGCTGGGAATGCAGGCCCAGTACGAGCACTCCCCGCCGACGAGTTCACTCTCCACCAGTGCCGTGGTCAGCCCGGCGGCGCGGGTCCGGTCGGCGACGTTCTCACCGGCCGGGCCCCCACCGAGCACCACGACGTCGTACTCCACCGCTTCAGTCATGCGGTCCAGTGTCACCGCATGCCCGGGGCGGCGCGCCGCAAGGTCAGGCCTCCGGCGTGCCGGGGGCCTCCCCCGCCGCCTCCCCCGCCTGCCGGTCCTTCGCGGTCCCGGCGTCGCCCTGCGCCTCCGCCGCGATCTTCGCGCGGACCTCGTCCATGTCGAGGGCGCGGGCCTGGCCGATGAGGTCGGTCAGCGCGGCCTCCGGGAGTGCGCCGGGCTGCGCGAAGATGGCCACCTGGTCCCGGACGATCATCAGGGTCGGGATGGAGGTGATCTGGAACGCCGCGGCCAGCTCCTGCTGGGCCTCGGTGTCCACCTTCGTGAAGAGCAGATCGGGGTTGGCCTCCGCCGCCTTCTCGTAGACGGGGGCGAACTGGAGGCAGGGCCGGCACCAGCCCGCCCAGAAATCGATCAGCACGAACGGGTTCTCGCTGACCGTCTGGTCGAAGTTCTCCTTGGTGAGCTCGACTGTAGCCACGGGTCCTGACCTCCTGGTTGCTGCGTGTGCTCGGTGAACGATCGGCGCGGCCGTCGAATTCCGCGCGAGGGGGAACCGTACGGTCAGAAGGGATGGCCGGGCGCGGTGGCGCGCAGCGTGGTCCAGCGCAGTTCGGTGAAGGCGTCCAGGTTGGCCTCCCCGCCGAAGCGGGCGCCGGTGCCGGAGACGCCGACGCCGCCGAACGGGGCGACGGCCTCGTCGTTGACGGTCTGGTCGTTGACGTGGGCGGTGCCGGTCGGTATGCGGTCGGCCAGCTCCAGGCCGTGGGCGGCGTCGCGGGTGACGATGCCGAGCGAGAGTCCGTAGGGGCCCGCCGAGGCCAGGGCGACGGCCTCGCCCTCGGTCGCGAAGGAGCGTACGGGGGCCACCGGGCCGAAGACCTCCTCCGCGTAGGCGGGGGTGTCGTCGGCGACGGCCGCGAGGACGGTCGGCCGGTAGAAGAGGTCCTGGTGGGTGCCGCCGGCGACGAGTTTGGCGCCCTGTTCGACGCTCGACTCCACCAGGCCGTGGACGCGCCGGAGTTGGACGTGGTCGAGCAGCGGTCCCAGGTGGACGCGATCGCGGTGCGGGTCGCCGACGGCGAGGGCCTCGGCGCGGGCGGCGAGTCGTTCGACGTACTCGTCGTAGAGGGAGGCGTGGACGAGGTGGCGGCCGGCGGTCATGCAGATTTGGCCCTGGTGGAAGAAGGACCCCCAGGAGGCCTGGGCGACGGCGGCCTCGACGTCGGCGTCGGCGAGGACGACGAGGGCGGAGTTGCCGCCCAGTTCGAGGTGGGCTCGTTTGAGGTGACGGCCCGCCAGCTCGCCCACCGTACGGCCGGCGGTGGTGGACCCGGTGAACGAGACGACGCGCACGCGGGGGTCGGTGACGACGGCCGCCCCGACCTCGGAGCCGCCGGGCAACACGTGTAACAGGCCCGTGGGCAGTCCGGCGGCCGCGAACACGGCGGCGAGCGCGAGGCCGCCGCAGACCGCGGTGCGCTGGTCCGGCTTGAGGAGCACGGCGTTGCCGAGGGCGAGGGCGGGCGCCACGGACCGGATGGAGAGGATCAGGGGGGCGTTGAAGGGGGCGATGACTCCGACCACCCCGGCCGGGACCCGTCGGGTGAAGGACAGCCGGGGCGCCTCGCTCGCCAGCACCTGCCCGGCCGGGCGCGAGGCGAGGGCGGCGGCCTCGTAGCACTCCTGGGCGGCGACGTGCAGTTCGAAGTCCGCCTTGCCGGGTATGGAGCCCGACTCGCGCACCAGCCACTCCCGCAGCTCGTCGGCGTGCGCGGTGAACAGGTCGCCGGCGCGGCGCAGTACGGCCGCCCGCTCGGGGTGTGTGGTACGGGCCCACTCGTGTTGCGCGGCCTGGGCCCGTACCGCGGCCTCCGGGACGTCGGCCGGCGAGGCGAGGTCGAGGGTGGCGAGGGTACGGCCCGTCGCGGGTTCGACGACCGGTGCCGTACCCCCGGTGAGGGTGGGTCCGTCCTGCCAGAGCGTCGGGTCGAGGAGCGGCATGGCGCGGGGCCTCCGGAGGGGGGTGGGCGGGGCGGGGAGCGGCAGCACGCGCCATCGTGCCAGACCCGGGGGCACCACTTCTGTTCAGTTATAGGGCAGTTGGGGCGTGACGGTGACCGGAAACGATCGACGCGGTCGGGGCGCCGGTGCAGCCGGGGCGGGCGCCGGGGATGGTGGTACGGGAAACGGTCAGCGCTCCAGTACGAGCGCGATGCCCTGGCCGACGCCGATGCACAGCGCCGCCATGCCGGTACCCGAGCCCGCCGCCGCGAGTTGGTGGGCCACCGATCCGGCGAGCCGGGCGCCCGAGGCGCCGAGGGGGTGGCCGATGGCGATGGCGCCGCCGCGCGGGTTGACGACGGCCGGATCGAGCTCGGGCCAGGCCGCGAGACAACCCAACGCTTGGGCTGCGAAAGCCTCGTTGAGTTCGAACGCCGTCAACTCGGACAGGTCGCGGCCCGCCTTGGCCAGAGCCCGCTGTACGGCCTCGACGGGGCCGAGCCCGAAGAATTGCGGCTCGATTCCGGTCACGGCGGAGGCGCTGATGCGGGCCAGGGGTTCGCGGCCGGTGGCCGCGAGCCCGGCCTCGTCGGTGAGCATGAGGGCGGCGGCGCCGTCGTTGAGGGGGGAGGCGTTGCCCGCCGTCACCGTCCCCGAACCGTCGGTCCGGAAGGCCGGCTTGAGCCGCGCGAGCGCCTCCATCGTGGAGCCTTCGCGGATGCACTCGTCACGTGTGAGGTCCACGCCCGGGTAGGGCACGACCTCGTCGTCGTACAGCCCGCCGGCCCACGCGGCGGCGGCGTTGCGGTGGCTCGCGAGAGCGAACGCGTCCTGCGCCTCGCGGCTGATGCCGTGCTTGTCGGCGATCAACTCCGCGCCCTCACCAAGGGAGACGGTCCACTCGGCGGGCATGCGCGGGTTGGTCATCCGCCAGCCGAGGGTGGTGGACCACATCTGCTGGTGGCCGGCCGGGAAGGCGCGTTCGGGCTTCTGGACCACCCAGGGAGCCCGGCTCATCGACTCGACACCGCCCGCGATGGCGACGGAGGCGTCGCCGAGCGCGATCGCGCGCGCGGCCTGGATCACGGCTTCCAGACCCGATCCACACAGGCGGTTAATCGTGACACCAGCGACGGACACCGGCAGCCCGGCCAGCAGCACCGCCATGCGGGCCACGTCACGGTTGTCCTCGCCGGCGCCGTTGGCGTCGCCGAAGACGACGTCGTCGATCCGCGTCGGGTCGAGGTCGGGCGTACGGTCCACCAGGGCGCGCACCACATGGGCGGCCAGGTCGTCCGGCCGGACTCCCGCGTAGGCCCCGCCGAACTTGCCGATCGGGGTGCGGACGGCGTCGACGACGTACACGTCGCGAACGGTGCGGATGCTCATGGCGGCTCTCCTGGGCGGATCCGTACGGGCGGCGGCGGCGCCACCGGTGCCGTGGTGGGCACGGCGACACGCAGCCGGGCGGCACGCCCGGTGGGACGCGCGCCCGCAGTCTCCGCCGCCGCATCACCCCCTGTCAACGGCCCTCTGAGCCAGGTACGGGGACTCGGGGGGCGCGTAGCCGGGCGGCGGCTCCGACGCCGCCGGGGGGCAGCCCGCCACCAGTCCGGGCGGGGGCGCCAGGGGACGGGTACACGGTGCCCCCCCCCAGACGGCGCGCGGCCGGCGCGGATGCAGCGGAACGCGAAGGCCGGGAGCCGTGGCAGTGGCAGCCGACCCGGGGCTGGGGCAGGGCGGTGCCGGTCGGAGCCGGGGCGGTACCGGCCGGGGCGAGGCGGAACCGGCCGGGGCGGGGGCAGTACCAGCCGGGGCGAGGCGGAACCGGCCGGAGCCGGGGGCAGTACCGGCCGGGGCGGACGGTACCGGTCGGAGGCGGGGACAGTACCGGCCGGGGCGGGCGGTACCGGCCGGGCCGGACCGGTGCCGAGCGGCGCGGGAGCCGGGGCCCCGGTGGTGGTACCCGCCGGGGCGGGTGTAGCGGGCGGCGCGGCCGCGCAGTGCCGCGGCAGCAGGCCGGCACGGGCTCGACCTCGACCGGGGCGGAGAAAACACGTGTAACCCCTCCCCGCTGTGCGGCTGGCCACCTCGGCCCCCAGAAAGGCCACCCGGGTGCCGTGGCCGGCCCCCGGACGGCGGGGCCGGGCCGGGCTTCGTCAGGTCGACTCGCGGTGGATGGCCGCCGCCGCCATCAGGTCGTGTCGTTCCGTGTGGTCGGACGGTTCGCGCACGACGCGGTCCACCAGGGAGGCCAGGTGGTCCCCCGTCGGCAGTTCGATCTGCACCGTGCTGAGCCGGGGCCGCAGCAGCCGTCCGATGAGCAGGTCGTCGGCGCCCATGACCGCCACGTCGTCCGGAACGCGCAGGCCCGCGTCCTGCAGGGCCCGCATCAGCAGCATCGCGTACTCGTCGTTGTACGCGAACACCGCGTCGAGCCCGAGCGAGCTCCAGCGGGCGGCCAGGGCGGCCGCCGACTCCTCCGTGTAGGCCATCGGCAGCGCCTCGATCCGGGCCTCTTCGACCGATCGCGCCCCCTCCAGCCGGGGCGTCGAGAACAGCTCCAGCCCGGGTTCCTCGGGCACGACGACCCCGATGCGGCGCCGGCCCCGACCGACGAGGTGTGCGGCGGCTCGGGCCCCGACCTCCCGCTGGTCCATCACGAGCGCGTGCGCCCCCGACACCCCGACGGGCCCCAGGGTGATGACCGCGCGGGCGCCGGCCCGCTTGAGGGTGGCGACGTTGCGCGGGGTGAGGGTGATCTCCCCGAGGGAGATCACCGCGACGGGCCGTAGCTCCGCCCAGGCGAGGGCGGCCTCGTCCCCGCTCAGGCCGAGGCTGCCGTACTGGACAACCGTGTAATCAAGGCGGCGCAGGGCCCACTGGAGTTCGTTGAGGAAGGTGCTGTAGAGCGGGCCGACCGGCACGTGTGACGTCGGCATCAGCACGATTCGGGTGTGGCCGGCGCGCAGGCTGCGGGCGGCGGCGTGCGGGACGTAGCCCAGTTCCTCGGCGGCCGCGCGGACCTTGCGTCGCGTCGGCTCGCTGATGCGCACGGCTTCGGCGTTGTTCAGGACGTAGGACACGGTTGCACGTGAAACCCCCGCCAGGCGGGCGACGTCGGCGCTGGTTGGTACCGGTGCGGACGCGGACGCCGGCGCGGGCGGGGAGGTGTTCCGTGACGGCTCCGCCGCAGGCGAGGCCGACGGGCGCGAAGGCTGCTGAATCTTCGGCGGGTGCGGCGGTTTCGGTGAGTGAGACATTGCCGTGGCATCTTTCCAGACCGGTGACATCCGAGGGCTAGCGGATGGCCGGAATCGAATGCTACACAGTGGTTACACGATTCATTGACACGTGTAACCATCCCGCCACCTGCCCGCACCACAGGTGTGTCTTCACGTGCCGCGCCGTGCCGCCGCCCTGTCGCGTCCATCCGACTCCCGCCCGCGTGCCAGGGCGGCGCGCACCCCCTCATCCGCTCGAATTCGCTGCCCAGGAGGGCACCGTGGCCCTTTCCTCCCCCGACACCGGCAACGCCGCCGCTCCCGACGCGTCCGCCGCCCCCACGCCCACACGCGGACTGTTCCCCCTGCTGCTCGTCGGCAACAGCGCCATGTACACCCTGTACGTCGGTGTCGCCGGAATCCTCCTGGCGCTCCAGGTCGAGCACATCGACCCGGCGAACAAGGTTTCCAACTTCGGCCTGATCGCGGGGGTCTCCGCGATCTTCGCGACGGTCTTCAACCCCGTCGCCGGCGCCCTGTCCGACCGCAGCGGTCGGCGCAACCCCTGGATCCTCGGCGGCGGTCTCGCCGCCGTGCCGGCGATGTACCTGCTCGGTTTCGCCGACACCATCCTGCTCATCACCATCGCCTGGTGCCTCGGCCAGGCCGTCATGAACGTCTACCAGGCCGCCATCACCTCCGTCGTCCCCGACCGGGTGCCGATGACGGCCCGGGGCAAAGCCTCCGCCGCCGTCGGGCTCGGCCTGCCCGTCGGCTCCGCCCTGGGGGCGCTCATCGGCGCCGCCTTTTCCGAGGACTACCGCACCGGCTACCTCGTCTTCGGCGCGATCGTGGCGGGATCGGCCCTGCTGTTCACCCTCGGCGCCCGCGAGCAGCGACTGCCCGCCCGCGCGCCGTTGGCCGCCAAGGCGCAGCTGGCCGCCTTCGCGGGCGCGCTGCGTCACCACGACTTCCGCTGGGCCTTCATCGGGCGGGCGTTGCTCGTGCTCGGGTACTTCGCGGTGAGCGGCTACCAGTTGTACGTGCTCCAGGACCACACCGTCCTGCCGGAGGGGATGGAGCCGGAGGCGGCGGTGGCGATACTGATGCCGCTGACGAGCGTGGCGATGGTCGTCTCCACCGTCCTGGGCGGCTACCTGTCCGACCGGTTCGACCGGCGCAAGCTGTTCGTCGGCGCCTCCGCGCTGCTGTCGGCGGTCGCGCTCCTGATCCCGGCGGTGTCGACGAGTTGGGCGGCGATGCCGGCGTTCTCCGTGGTCAACGGGCTCGCGTTCGGCTGCTACATGGCGGTCGACACCGCACTCGTGACGATGGTCCTGCCGACGGCCGAGGACGCGGCCCGCGACATGGGCGTCCTCAACATCGCGAACGCCGGCCCGCAGATCGTCGCCCCGTTCATCGCCTCGGCGATCGTGTCGGTGAGCGGCGGCTACACCGCGCTGTTCGTCGTCGCCGCCGTGCTGGCGGCGGCGGGCGCGTTGGCGGTACGGCCGATCCGCGGGGTCCGCTGACCGACCGGATCACACGTGTTACTCCTCCGCGCCATCCCGCACCGCCCCTGTCTGCTCTTGATTTCCGCAGCCGGTGCGCCCCTGTGTTAACTCGTGTAACCAGGGCCGCCCGCACCCACACCCCCCACCACACCCAGAGAGGCACCCCACCGTGCAGTTGCACACCGAGACCTGGGGCGACGGCGAGCGTCTCGCCGTCCTCATCCACGGCATCATGGCCGACCACCGCACCTGGCGCCGCGTCGGACCGGCTCTCGCCGACCGCGGCTACCGGGTGATCGCCGTCGACCTGCGCGGCCACGGCGCCAGCGGCCGGGGCGAGTACAGTCCGGCCCTCTTCGCGGACGACGTGGTCGAGACCCTGCCCACCGGCGCCGACCTCGCCATCGGACATTCCCTCGGCGGGCTGACCCTGGCCCTGGCGGTCGAGAGGCTGAAACCGAAGCGGGCGGTGTTCTCCGACCCGGCCTGGCACCTGGCCACCCTTCCCGGGACGGATTTCGACGCTGAGACGTTCGCCCGATTCAAGCAGGCGGACCGCAAGCGGATCCGGACACTGAACCCGCGCTGGGAGGAGGCGGACGTGGACATCGAGCTGGCGACGCTGGCCCTGTGGGACGAGGCCACCGCGCTCGCCGTCGCCCCTCTCATCGACCGGGACCTGCTGCCGACCGCGCCGGTGGTGCCCTCACTGGTGCAGCTCGCCGATCCCAGCTTCCTGATATCGCCGCAGCGGGCGGCCCTGCTCAGGGAGCGCGGCTTCGAGGTCCGTTCGGTCGCCGGCGCCGGCCACACCATCCACCGCGACGACTTCGACGGCTTCATGGCCTCCCTGGAAGGCTGGATCTGACGACGCCCCGCCGGCCGCCCGGGTTCCGCACACCGCCGGATCTAGTCACCCGCGACCCTTCCCCCTTACCGTCGTGCTACCGATGGGTAAGGGGGAGGTCCGGTGTCTGTTTCCTCGCATACGGCCGGTGCGTTGGGCTCTGCCGATCCACAGGCCATGCCAGGCCTCGGAGAGTTGGTTGCAGATCTTGCCGAAGGCCGGGTGTCCGCACGCCAGTTGACCCAACGCTCACTGGAGCGCATCGCCGCCTCGCAGTCCTCCCTCAACGCCTTCCGGATCATCCGAGCCGAGGCCGCGCTCGCCGAGGCGGTCGTGGCGGACCGACGGCTGGCCGCCGGCGAGCGGCTGCCGTTGCTCGGCGTGCCGCTCGCCGTCAAGGACGACATGGACGTGGCCGGTGAGCCGACCGCCTTCGGTTGCGCGGGAACCTTTCCGCCGAAGGCCGCCGACAGTGAGGCCGTACGCCGCCTGCGCGCGGCCGGAGCGGTGATCGTCGGCAAGACGCAGACGCCGGAGCTGGGCCAGTGGCCCGTCACCGAGGGCCACGGCTTCGGGGCGACCCGCAATCCGTGGAACCAGGCCTACACGCCCGGCGGCTCCTCCGGCGGCTCGGCGGCCGCCGTCGCGGCGGGGCTGGTCCCGGCGGCCCTGGGCTCGGACGGGGCGGGTTCCGTACGTATCCCCGCCGCCTGGACGCATCTGGTGGGGATCAAGCCCCAGCGCGGCCGCATCTCCACCTGGCCGGAGCCCGAGGCCTTCCACGGGCTCACGGTGAACGGCGTACTGGCCCGCACGGTCGCGGACGCGGCGCTGCTGCTGGACGCCGCCGCCGGACCGGACGCGGGCGACCTGCACCGCCCGGCGCGGATCTCCGCCACCGAGGCCGTGAGCCGCCCGCCGGGCCGGCTGCGGATCGCCCTCTCCTACGGGATGGCCTTCACGGGCACGCCCAAGTCCCTGGACCCCGTGGTGCGTTCGGCGGTGGAGCGGCTGGCAGGGCGGCTGGAGGAGCTCGGGCACGAGGTGGTCCCCGAGGATCCGCGCTACGGCCCCATCGGTCTGACCTTCGTGCCCCGCGCGACTTCCGGCGTCCGGCGGCTGGCCGAACCGGTGCCGGATCCCGCCCTGTTGGACCCTCGCACCCACAAGGCGGCGCGCACCGGCCGGCTGCTGGGCGGGGTCGCACTGCGGGTCTCCCGTAGGGCGGAGGGGGCACTGCGCCGCCGGGTCGGCGAGATCTTCGGCCGCTTCGACGTGGTGCTCACCCCGACGACGGCCACTCCCCCACTGCGGATCGGCGCCCTCTCGGGCCTGGGGGCGCTGGCCACGGACCGGGCCATGATCGCCGCGTGCCCGTACGCCTGGACGTGGAACGTGTTGGGCTGGCCCGGCATCAACGTCCCCGCCGGCTTCACCCCCGAAGGCCTCCCGCTCGGCGCCCAACTCCTGGGCCCGGAGGCCTCGGAGCCGCGCCTGCTGTCGCTGGCCGGCCAACTGGAGGCGGCGGAGAACTGGTCCGCCCACACCCCGCCCCCGCTCACGCCCTCGCCCTCGCCCTAGCCCTCGCTCACGCCCCCGCCTTAGCTCCCGCCCTCGCTCTCGCTCTCGCTCTCGCCCCCCGCTATCCCCGCACGGCAGCCGGCTCACCATGACGACCACCCCGGTGTCCTGACGCGAACAGCACCCCCCGGGCCACTACCCTCGCCCGCATGACGGCACTTTCGCACCAGAGCAGCAGTCACGTCGAGCAGCCCGGTCGGCACGGCCCGACCGCCACCTCCGAGGCCGACCCGCACGCCATCGGGCCGGTGCGCACCGAGTACGCGCCCGACAAGGACGGCGACCCCGACCCCGGGGAGATCGTCTGGACGTGGGTCCCGTACGAGGAGAACGACGGCCGGGGCAAGGACCGGCCGGTGCTGGTGGTGGCGCGGGAGGCGGGCGGCCGCACGCTGCTCGCCGTCCAGTTGTCGAGCAAGCGGCACGACGCCGACCGGGAGTGGGTGCCGATCGGCTCCGGCCCGTGGGACGGCGCGGGGCGCGAGTCCTGGGTGGATCTGGACCGGGTGCTCCGGGTGCACGAGTCGGGAATGCGGCGCGAGGCGTGCGCACTTGACCGCCGGCGCTTCCACCTGGTCGTGGGCCGGCTCCAGGAGCGCTACGGCTGGCAATAAGGGGGTCGGAGCGCGCCGCACATGGCTCTACGCTGGGCGACCGGACAGGCGTACCAGAACGGGCGTACCAGAACAGCGGGAGCGGCAGTGCGAATAGCGCGACACCGGGTGGGCGAAGCCGTCGTGGCGGCGGCGCGCGAGGACTTCGCGAACCGGATCGGCTCCGAGGTGCACTCGATGGCGAGGGCCGGGCGGATCGACGCCTACGACTGGTTGCGGATCACCCGGCAGTACCTCGACGGGCTGGGCGCGCTCTCGGTCGAGACCCCCGACCTCGCCACGCCCGAGGCGAAGGCGATCCTGTTCGACGCGGCCGAGGCGGCCGCGGCCGCCGTGTCGTACGCGGCCTACCACCCCACCTCGTCGTTCCACGTCTTCCTCCCCTACGTCAACTGGGGCCGCGACTACGAGCCGGAGTCCGACGGAACCCCGGTGTCGATCCGCGTGGACGACTGGATCGACGCGTTCTGTCTGGTGGTTCTCGCCGACCGCAGTGCGCGGCACGACGAGGCCTTCCACTTCGCCCGCACCCGACCCGCGCGCGCGGACGGGGCGGGCGCCGGCCTCCCCGAGATCGAACTGATCAACGGACTGCGCGCGTACGTCGCCGGGGATCTCGGGAACGAGGCGCAGGGCGTCCCGCCGTCCCGTCGGGAGAAGCTCGCCGCGCTCGACGCGGCGCTCGCACGGGTCCCCGTACGGGCCCCAGCGCAGGCCCCCGTGCAGACCCCCGGGGCTCCCGTACAGCCCCCCGTACGCGGCGCCGAGGCGTACACGACCGCCCTACGGGCCCTGCGCGCCCTGGCCGCCGGCGAACGGCAGTCCTTCGACGCCGAGTTGACGGGACTGCTCCTCGCGCAGTCCGCCCTCGACGACGAACGGGCGGCGCCGCACACCCTGTTGCCGCTGCTGCCCTTGGCGTTGGCGGCGCTCGCGTACCGGCGCGAGGGGTGGCATCCGGCGGCGGACTCGGGCTACCTGCCCCGCGCCCTGGTCACCGGCTTCGAGGCACCGGCGCCCCGGGTGGCGGCGTACGGCCGTGACCGGCGTCGGGACGCGGTCGCGGCGCTGGCCGCCGGCGCCGTACGCGTCGAGCGGCCGGAGATGCCACTGGCGGTCGCCGGGGCCGACTACCACGTGGCGAAGCTGTTCGCGCGGATCGGTGCGCCGGGCGGGGACGACCTCGGCGGGCGGAAGCTCTCGCCCGGCGAGTGGCAGGGGGCGCTCACCACCGCCCTGATCACCGGCAACCGCTCCGACCTCGCGCCGCTGGTCCTCGCGGGCCCCACCGCGCACGGCGAGGACCGCTCCGCCTACGCCTCGTACCGCGAGGCCCTGCACGCCTACCTGAGCGGCGAGGACCCGCAGGCCGCGACGGACCGGGCGGTGGCCGATCTCGGCAGGATCGCGGAGTGGGGCTTCGCCCCGCCGCCGGCGGTGCTCCTGTCCCAGCTGGTCGACGGCGACGAGGAGAGCTTCAACCTGGCTCTGATCGACGCGTTGGAGGCGCACCGGGACCACTACTCGGTCGGCGATCACGCGGACACCAGCGACGCGGCCGTCAACCAAGAGATCCTGGCGCTGGCCTGCCACGCGCGTCGGCGCGGTTGGCGGATCCTGGTCGACTCCCCGTACCTGCCCCCGCTCCTCCTCCAGGCGGCCCAACCCTTCTGACCGCCCTTACCGAGGCGGTGGCATCATCAGCTGATCGAACGCGCGCGCGAAGGCCTCGCGCGGGCCCGGGTCGCGGTCCAGGACGGCGAAGACCACGCGCTCGAACACCCCCTCGAAGCGCCCCGTCAGCCGGCTCCGGAAGGCTTCCGCCACCTGTGCGGGGTCGTTGCGGAACACCCCGCACCCCCACGCCCCCAGCACCAGCCCCCGGTAGCCGTGCAGCGCGGCGACCTCCAGGACCAGCCCGGCCCTACGGGCCAACGCGGCCGGGATCTCGTGCGCCCGCTCCGGCTCCTGGCGGCGGATCGTGCCCGCGTTCGGGGCCGGGGAGGTGAGGAATCCGACCCGGAACGGGGTCTCCAGCAGCTCGCCCCGGTCGTCGCGGAAGACGGGTACCCCGGGCGAGTGAATCACCCGGTCGGTGTAGAACGTGCTCACGCCCGCGCGGTGGACCTCGTAGTACTCCGGGGCCTCCAGCAGGGTCTCGTAGAGCGCCGACGCGCGGCACAGCGCCTCCTCCTGCGCCTTGGCCCCGCGCACGTAGCCGCCCCCGGGATTCCGCGCCGAGGCGAAGTTCAGGACGGCGACCGAGGCCGGCCCGGCGGGGTCCTCCACGAGGCGACGCGCGGCGACCGTACTGCTCTCCCCCGTGACCTCGATGACGGTGGCGGAGCGCGCACCCCCAGGCCGTCCGTCTGGAATGGTCCGGTTTGGCCCATATATCCTGGTTCCGGCCTTGGCTTCCGCCAGGTCGGCGGCGAGCGGAATCCGCCGTCCCGACCGCGTCCGGTACTCACCGGTCGCCAGGATCCGTGCGTTCTCCCGCGCGATCTCGCGCAACCTGCTGCTCACGCCGCCATCCTCGGGCGCCGAAATCGAGGATGGCAAAGGAATTACGGCTCCCAGGACGGGTAGGCACGGGTGACATCACCGCCGATCACAGGAGACGAGGACCCGGCCATGCCCGAGGACCCCACCGCTCCATTCTTCGCCCAGGGCGACGCGCAAAATCCACTGACCGAGGCGACGGCCGAGGACCTGGTCCACGGCATCTGTTTCAAGACCGGCCCGCCCCGCTTCGTCGGCGCCGAGCTCGAATGGCTGGTGTTGGACGCCGAGCGGCCCTGGCTCTCGCTGCCGCCCGACCGGCTGGCCGAGGCGCACGAGGCCGCCCGCGCGTTGCCCCTGAACTCGCGGATCACCGTCGAACCGGGCGGTCAGTTGGAGTTCAGCTCCGCCCCCGCCACCTCCCTCACCGCCTGCGTGGACGGCCTCCAGGCCGACCTCGCCGCCGTCCGCGGCGCCCTGCACGACCGGGGTCTGGTCCTGCGGGGCCTGGGCCGCGATCCGCGCCGGCCTCTGCGTCGCCTCTTGGACAGCCCGCGCTACGAGGCGATGGAACGCTACTTCGACCGCACCGGCCCGGCCGGCCGCGCCATGATGCGCGCGTCGGCGTCCGTGCAGGTCTGCGTCGACGCCGGCCACGAGGAGCCGGGCCCGCTGGGCCACGGCCGGCGCTGGCGGATGGCGCACCTGTTGGGCGCGGTCCTGGTGGCCGCGTTCGCCAACTCCCCCGCGCGCGAAGGCCCGTACCGGGGTTGGCGGTGCGCGCGGCAGGGCATCTGGAACGACCTCGACGGTCGGCGCGCGCTCGCCCCGCCGCTGGAGGCCGCGCCCCGGGCCGGCTGGGTCCGCCAGGCGCTGGACACCGAGGTGATGTGCGTACGCGGCTCCGGTGACGGCCCCTGGGTGGTGCCGCGCGGGCTCACGTTCCGCTCCTGGCTGCGCGCCGGCGCGGACGCCCGGGGCGACGACGTCGACGCCCCGGGCGGACCGGGCGGACCGGGCGGACCGGGCGGACCGGGCGGACCCGGCGCGGGGCCCCTCGGTCGGGCGCCCACCGCCGCGGACCTGGAGTACCACCTCACCACCCTCTTCCCGCCGGTGCGGCCCCGCGGCCACCTGGAGCTCCGCATGATCGACGCGCAGCCGGGCGAGGACGGCTGGTTGGTGCCGGTCGCCGTCACCCACGCGCTGTTCGACGACCCGGAGGCCGCCGAGACGGCCTACCGGGTGGTGAAGGCGCTGGCGGACTCCTACGGTCCCGGGCCCGCCCCGCGCAATCCGCTGTGGCGGTCCGCCGCGCGCGTCGGCCTGGCCGATCGGGAACTGCGCGCCGCCGCCGTCGCCTGCTTCGCGGCGGCCGGTGAGGCCCTGCCGCGGCTCGGGGCGGGCCCGGAGGTCCGGGACGCCGTCGGCGCGTTCGCGGAGCGCTACGTAGGGCGCGGCCGCTGCCCGGCCGACGACAGTGGGGAACACGATCTCCGGCGACAGCCCGCCGGGAAGGGACAGCGTCCGTGAGCACCGAGATCCACCGCGCAGGCACCCACCACACCGAGATCCACCCCGATATCCATCCCGAGACGGATCCCGAGCGGCTGCGCGAGCGGGCGGTGGCCGCCCTGACGACCGCCCGCGCCCGCACCGCCGCGCTGACCGACGCCGTGAGCGACCACGACCTCACCGCGCAGCACTCGCCGCTGATGTCCCCGCTCGTCTGGGACCTCGCGCACATCGGAAACATGGAGGAGCTCTGGCTGCTGCGGCACGTGGCGGGCCATGAGTCGATGCACCCGGAGATCGATCCGCTGTACGACGCGTTCGAGCACCCGCGCGCCGAGCGGCCGAAGCTGCCGCTGCTGGGGCCGCGGGAGGCCCGCCGGTACGCGGCCGAGGTGCGGGGGCGGGTCTTCGACCTGCTGGAGCGCACCCCGCTTGAAGGAACGTCACTGCTTGATCGGGGCTACGTCTTCGGGATGATCGCCCAGCACGAACAGCAGCACGACGAAACGATGTTGATCACACATCAGTTGCGCCGGGGCGCCCCGGTGTTGACCGCTCCCGATCCCCAACCCCCGACGGCACCGCCCCCGCCCGCCTCCGAAGTACTCGTGGCGGCGGGCCCGTTCACCATGGGCACCTCCGCCGAGCCCTGGTCGCTGGACAACGAACGTCCCGCGCACGTACGCGACCTGCCGGCCTTCCACATCGACACGGTGCCGGTGACGAACGGCGCCTACCGGGCCTTCATGGCGGACGGCGGGTACCGCGAGCCCCGCTGGTGGGCCCCCGAGGGCTGGAAGCAGATCCGCTCCCACTCCATCGAGGCCCCGCTGTTCTGGCACCGGGAGGGCGGCCAGTGGCTGCGCCGCCGGTTCGGGGTGATCGAGCCGGTGCCCGACGGGGAGCCGGTGTTGCACGTCAGCTGGTACGAGGCCGACGCGTACGCCCGCTGGGCGGGGCGCCGGCTGCCCACCGAGGCGGAGTGGGAGAAGGCCGCCCGGCACGACCCGGCGACGGGCCGCTCCCGCCGCTACCCGTGGGGCGACGCCGACCCCACGCCGGCCCACGCCAACCTGGGCCAACGCCACCTGCGCCCCGCCCCGGCGGGCGGCTACCCGGCCGGCGCCTCCCCGCTCGGGGTGCGCCAGCTGATCGGCGACGTCTGGGAGTGGACCGCCTCGGACTTCCTGCCCTACCCGGGGTTCCGGGCGTTCCCGTACCGCGAGTACTCGGAGGTGTTCTTCGGCCCGGAGCACAAGGTGCTGCGCGGCGGCTCCTTCGCCGTGGACCCGGTGGCCTGCCGGGGCACCTTCCGCAACTGGGACCTGCCCGTGCGGCGGCAGATCTTCTCCGGCTTCCGCACCGCGAGGGACGCCTGATGTGCCGTCACCTCGCCTACCTGGGGCAGGAAGTACCCCTGGGGCGGATACTCACCGACCCGGAGCATTCCCTCGTGCGGCAGGCCTGGCAACCGCGCCGCCAGCGGTCCGGCACGATCAACGCGGACGGCTTCGGCGTCGGCTGGTACGCCGAGGAGGACCCGGTGCCCGCCCGCTACCGCCGCGCCGGGCCGGTGTGGGGGGACCTGACCTTCGCGGACCTGGCCCGCGTGGTGCGCAGCGGGGCCGTCCTGGCCGCCGTACGCGATGCCACGCTCGCCGGGGCCGACGGGGAGGCGGCCGCCGCGCCGTTCGCCTCGGGGCCCTGGCTGTTCAGCCACAACGGCGCCGTACGCGACTGGCCCGACTCGCTGTCGGACCTGGCCGGCGGCCTGCCCCCGCACGAGCTGCTCCAGCTGGCGGCACGCACCGACTCCGCCCTGTTGTGGGCGCTGGTGCTGCACCGGCTGCGGCAGGGCGACGACCTGGGCACGGCCCTCGCCGAGACGGTGCGGGAGACGGCCGGAGCCGCGCCCGGTTCCCGGCTGAACCTGCTGCTGACCGACGGTACGACCATCGCGGCGACTGCCTGGGGCGACTCGCTGTGGTACCTGGCCGACGGCCGCACGGCCGGTGGCCGGGTGGTCGTCGCGTCGGAGCCCTATGACGACGATCCCCTCTGGTGCGAGGTCCCCGAGCGGACCCTGCTGACCGCCGGCCGCACGCGCGTCGTCCTGACCCCCCTCAAGGAGAACTGCCCGTGAGCGACTTCCAGTTGACCCGGACCCTCGACGAGCACGCCGCCGAGAAGGCGTTGGCCTCGGACGTCCGCAGCGGGCTGACCCGCATGCCCAAGGAACTGCCGCCCAAGTGGTTCTACGACGCGCGGGGCAGTGAACTCTTCGAGGAGATCACCCGGTTGCCCGAGTACTACCCGACGCGCGCCGAGCGGGAGATCCTGTTGGAGCGGGCCCAGGAGATCGCGACGGTGAGCGGCGCGCGCACCCTGGTCGAGCTGGGCTCCGGCTCCTCGGAGAAGACCCGGCACCTGATCGAGGCGATGCCGGCCCTGGAGACGTACATTCCGGTGGACGTGAGCGAGAGCGCGCTGAAGGGCGCCGGGAAGGCGTTGATCGCGGCGCATCCGGGGCTGCGGGTGCACGCGCTGCTGGCCGACTTCACCAAGCCGCTGCACCTGCCGCCGAGCGGCGGGCCCCGGCTGGTGGTGTTCCTGGGCGGCACGATCGGGAACCTGTTGCCGCCGGAGCGGGCCCTGTTCCTGGCGTCCGTACGGGCGATGCTGTCGCCCGGGGACGCGTTGCTCCTGGGGACGGACCTGGTGAAGGACGAGGCCGTGCTGGTGGCCGCGTACGACGACGCGCAGGGGGTCACGGCGGAGTTCAACAGGAACGTACTGGCCGTGATCGACCGGGAGTTGGGCGCGGACTTCCACACCGCCGACTTCTCCCACGTGGCGGTGTGGAACCGGGAGGACGAGTGGATCGAGATGCGCCTGCGGGCGCGGTCGGCGGCCACCGTGAAGATCCGGGGACTGGACCTGGTGGTGCCGTTCGAGGAGGGCGAGGAGATCCTGACGGAGGTCTCGGCGAAGTTCCGTCAGGACGGGGTGCGCGCGGAACTGTCGGCGGCGGGGCTTGAGTTGACGCACTGGTGGACGGACTCCGCCGGGCGCTTCGCGCTGTCCCTGTCGGTGGCGGACGGCGTTTCGACCTGACCGACAACCTGATCGACGACCCGACCGACGGCGTGACCGGCCGCCTCTGACCGGTCGTTCGAGCCGGTAGGGGCCTGCCGCGGCGCGTGTCGCCGCTGCTGTACGGGTACGCCCACCAGCAGCGGCGCTCGCTCCGCCGCCCCGAGGACCGCCGCCCGCGCGGCCGCCGCGAGTTCCCGCCGGTCGGGGTGGCGGCCGGGCGGGATGCGCGGCAGCAACCACACCTCGGCCCGCAGGCCGCGCGAGCGGGCGATCCGCCACAGCGAGGCCGTCAGCGGATCGTCCCCGACGAAGGCGGCAGCCCCCGCCAGTTCCCCGTCCGCCGTCCGGTACTCGATCCGCACGGGCTGTACGGGGACCCGCGCGTCCAGCGCCGACTGGAAGGCGGCCCGCCGGAAGGTCCCCTGCGCCCGGCCGCACCACGTGGAGCCCTCGGGGAAGACGGTGACCCGGTCGCCGGCCAGCAGGGCCCGGGTGATGACGCCGACCGTGTCGGGCAGGGCCCGGATCCGGTCGCGTTCGATGAACAGGGTGCCCGCCTGCGCGGCGAGCCGGCCGAGCACGGGCCAGGCGCCGATCTCGCTCTTGGCCAGCATCCGGCAGGGCACGGCGGCGGCGACGAGCGGGATGTCCAGCCACGAGATGTGGTTGGCGACGATCAGGCGGCCCCCGTCCGGGCCGGGGGCGCCGTGCACGGTGACCCGTACCCCCAGGGACCGCACGAGCGCGGTCGACCAGGCCCGGATCAACGCGTGCCGAGGTCGTACGGGCAGCAGCCGCACGGGCGCGGCCGCCGGCACGGCGAGCAGGATCAGGGCGAGGGCGCCGGCGAGCCGGAGCACCGCGTGCGCGACGCTCGCGACCCGGCCGGTGTGCGCGGCGCAGGCGCCCGGGGTGCAGGGCGCGGTGGGCAGCCAGACGCTCATGCGCCCGGGGTGAGCGAGAGGAAGTGGTTCAGGTAGCGCGGGTTGGTCCGGCGCAGGTCCAGCAGCACGTACAGGTCGGCGCAGCCGAACTCGGCGTCGTACGCGGGCTCTCCGCACACCCACGCGCCCAGGCGCAGGTAGCCGCGCAGCAGCGGCGGCAGCTCCATTCGGCCGGGGACGGTGATGCCCTCGGGGCTCCAGGGGCGGTGCGGGGTGACGCGGTACTCGCGCGGGGCGAGGTTGCGGGCGAGGACGGTCTCGCGGGTGGCGGCGGACAGCACCCCGCCGTCGGCGAGCGGTATCGAGCAGCACCCGGCGAGCCAGTTGTGGCCGGAGCGGTCCATGTAGCGGGCGAGGCCGGCCCAGATGAGGGCGATGACGGCGCCGTTGCGGTGCTCGGGGTGGACGCAGGAGCGGCCGACCTCGACCAGGTCGGGGCGGATCGGGGCGAGGGCGGAGAGGTCGAACTCGCCCTCGGAGTAGAGGCGGCCGGCGACGGCGGCGCGCTCCGGGGGCAGCAGCCGGTAGGTGCCGACGACCTGGCCGCTCTCCTCCTCCAGGACCAGGAGGTGGTCGCAGAAGGCGTCGAAGGAGTCGATGTCCAGGCCCGGCTCGGGTCCCTCCAGGCGGGCGCCGAGTTCCCCGGCGAAGACCTGGTGGCGCAGCCGCTGCGCGGCGCGGACCTCGTCCTCGTCGCGGGCGAGGCGGACGGTGTAGTGGGGGGCCGGCGAGGACGCCGGCTTCGGGGTGACCTCGGGGGTGGGGGCGGCCGGGGACACGGGGGGTGCGAGGGGGGACGGGGACAGGGGGCGATGGTCATGGCTGCTCCTGATCCGGGCACGGTGGGCCAGGCCGCGGGCGGCGGGCCTGGCTCCTTTACTTCTTCCGTGACGGACTGGATTCGGCATGACCGCTCGGCGGCCCTTGGATTAGCGGAGTCTGAACTCAGCGATCCGAGCTGAGGACCTTACTCACCGTGTCCGACGCGGTCTTGGCCGCCTGGCGGGGGTCCTGCCCGTTCAGCACGGCGGTCATGAACGGTTTGATCGGGTTCTTGGCCTCGACCTCGGCCCACCGCGGCGACTTCGGGGTGGCCCTGCCCTGGGCGGCACCGGCGGTCATCGCGGTGGCTCCCTCGTTGCCCTGGACGACGTGGGCGAGGGTGGTCTTGTTGGGGACGTAGCTCATGCCGCGGGCGAGTTCGGTCTGCCACTTCTCGCTGACCAGGGCCGTGATCACGTCCACCGCCCGGTCCCGATGCTTGGTCTTCGCGGGGATGATCAGGTCGGAGCCGCCGGTGAGGACGGAGCCGGCCTTGTCGGCGTTCTTGCCGGGGATCGGGAAGAAGCCGAGCTTGCCCTTCAGGGCGGGGTTGGCGGCCTCGATCTGCGCGGCCTGGCCGGGCGGGGCGATGATCTGGGCGGTCCGGCCCCGGGCGAAGACCTCGGACTGCGGGGGCGTCTCCTCGTCGGCGTCCTTGGGGCCGTCGCCGAGGCCCTGGAGCTGCTTGTAGAAGTCCATCCCGGCCAGCGCCTTCTCGTCGTCCAAGGCGCCGACCCACTGGCCGCCGGTCTCGACGGCGAGTTCGCCGCCCTCGTCCCAGATGAAGCCGGCGAGGACGTACCAGTTCTGGCCGGGGAGGTAGATGCCCTGCTGGTCGCCCTTGTCCAGCTTCTGGGTGGCGGTGATCCACTCCTGGCGGGTCTTGGGCTCGGACTTGATGCCGGCGTTGGCGAACAGGTCCTTGTGGTAGATCACCACCCGGTTGGCGGCGTACCACGGGACTCCGTACTGGGCGCCGTTGACGCTGCCGGGGTCGGACAGGCCCTTCAGCCAGTCCTTGCTGCCCCAGGAGCGCAGGCCTTCGAGGGTGAGTTCGGAGAGGCCGCCGGTCTCGACGTACTGCGCGACCTGCGTGTTCCCGACCTCGATGACGTCCGCGCCCTCCTTGGCGGTGCCGGCGAGGACGGCGTTCACCTTGTCGCCGATGCCCGTCCACTCCTGGATCCGGACCTCCAGGTCGATGCCGGGGTGCTGCTGTTCGAAGTCGGCGGTGAACTTCGCGATGAAGTCGTCGGAGGCGCTGCCCTTCATCAACCAGAGGGTGACCTTCTCGGCGCCCGCCGCCGTATCGGCCAACCGGCCGCAGCCGGTCAGGGCGGTCACGGCCGCGAGGGCCGTGCACACGGCCAGCAAACGCATCTTCACGGGGGTCACGGGTCACCTTCTGGGGCTGGATCTCAGATGGCTTGAAATTGGCATAGACCAATGGGCCGGTCAAGACCCTTTCGCCCGGGACTGTTCAGACAAAGTTCGCGCACCCGCCCGTACTGGGGCACCGTGGAACAAGGCAACAGCGACGACTGGCGGGAGACCCCATGTCCAACCACACCTACCGGGTGACCGAGATCGTCGGCACCTCCCACGAGGGCATCGATCAGGCCATCCGGAACGGGATCGCCCGTGCGGGCCAGACCCTGCGCAACCTGGACTGGTTCGAGGTCACCCAGATGCGCGGACACATCGAGAACGGGGAGGTCGCGCACTATCAGGTGGGTCTGAAGGTGGGCTTCCGCCTCGACGGCGAGGACTGAGGGCCGAGGCCGAAGGACTGACGCGACGCGGGAGGGGCGTCAGGTGCGGCCCTCGCCCTCCTGGGCGTCCTTGAGGGCCGGGGCGTCCGCCGCCCAGTCGGCGAGGAGCACGCGAAACCCGGCGGCGCGCGCCGCCTGGCAGACGAGTTCGTCGTCGTCGACGAGTACGCGCACCTCCCGGCCCAGGGCGATCCGGCGGAGCACGTCCAGCTTGGTCAGCCGGGCCGGCCGCCGGTCGCGGTCGCCGCGCATCCACACCCGCCCCTCGGGCAGCCCGTGCCGGGCCAGCCAGTCGGCGGTATCGGCGCGGCACCGCTCGGGGCGGCCGGTCAGGTACACGACCTCGCAGTCCCGCGCGCTCTCCACGGCCATCGCCACCCCGCGCGCGAGCGGCGGATCGGCGTGCGCGGCGCCGAAGAAGCCTTCCCAGTCACGGGGTTTGACCTCCAGGAAGTGCTGCCGGTGGGCCGTGTCGGCCAGCGTGTTGTCGATGTCGAAAACGGCCAAGGGCCTACGGGGTGCGCGCTCTGTCATGGCGGCAGCCTAAGTCGTGTGGTCGAAGTCCCGTTCGAGCGACCGGGGCGGGGCGGTCGGGGTGGGGCCGGCGGGCGGGGCGGGCGGTCGGCCCGGTGGAGTTCCGGTCGCGGCGCGCTCGGGTCGGGCGGTACGGGTGCGGGCGCGGGAATCCTGGTCGGCGTCACGCGTTGAGACGTGTGTGATCCGTAGAATCTCGATACTCGACCGGTCCCGGACCCGCGAGGGGTACACCGCCCCCCAGGCCCTGCGCGACACCGTGGAGCTGGCCCGCGCGGCGGAGGAGCTCGGCTACCACCGCTTCTGGGTGTCGGAGCACCACAGCGTGCCCGGGGTCGCCGGCTCCGCGCCCACCGTGCTGGCCGCGGCCGTCGCCGGGGCCACGCGGCGGATCCGGGTCGGCACCGGCGGGGTGATGCTGCCCAACCACCAGCCGCTGGTGGTCGCCGAACAGTTCGGCGTCCTGGAGGCCCTCTTCCCCGGCCGGATCGACATGGGCCTCGGCCGCTCGGTCGGCTTCACCAACGGCATCCGCCGAGCCCTGGGCCGGGAGCTGGAGGAGGCCGACCGGTTCGAGGAGCAGCTGGGCGAGCTGCTGGGCTGGATCGACGGAAGCCAGTCGGCGCACCCCGAGGTGCACGCCCGGCCCGCCGAGGGGCTGCGGATCCCGCCGTTCGTACTGGCCACCGGCGAGGGCGCGAGGATCGCGGCACGCGCCGGACTCCCGATGGTGGTCGGGGACCTGCGGGCCCGCAGGAAGGTCGGTGAGGTCATCGAGACGTACCGCAAGGAGTTCCGGCCGTCCGCGTGGGGCCTCGAACCGTACGTGGTGATCTCCGGGACGGTGGCGGTCGCCGCCACCGAGGAGGACGCGCGCCGGATGCTGATCCCGGAGGCCTGGTCGCTCGCGCACTCCCGCACCCGGGGCAGCTTCCCGCCCCTGCGCCCGGCCGAGGAGGTACGGCCGGCGGAGATGACGCCCAAGGAGCGGGAGCTGTACGAGGACGCCCTCACCGGGCACATCGTCGGCACCGAGGAGCAGGTCGCGGCCGAGTTGGAGCGGGTCGCCGAGGCGACGGACGCCGACGAGCTGCTGGTCACGACCTCGACGTACGACCGGACCGCCCTGCTGGACGGCTTCGGCCGGCTGGCGCGGATCGCGGGGCTCGGGTAGGGGCTCGCGTAAGGGCTCTCGTAGGGCTCACGTGAGGCGTACGGGGCTTGCGGCCCTAAACTGGGGCGAATGCACCGTTCCACCGATCTGCCCGCCGGCTTCCGGCCCGAGCCCCTCGACCCCTGGGTACGCGTACGGGGCGCCCGTGAGCACAACCTGCGCGGGGTCGACGTGGACATCCCGCGCGACGCGCTGACCGTCTTCACCGGGGTGTCGGGCTCGGGGAAGAGCTCGCTGGCCTTCGGCACGCTCTACGCCGAGGCCCAGCGCCGGTACTTCGAGTCCGTGGCCCCGTACGCCCGGCGGCTGATCCACCAGATCGGCGCCCCCGCGGTGGACTCGGTGACGGGACTGCCGCCGGCCGTATCGCTGGAGCAGCGGCGCTCGACGCCGGGGTCGCGTTCCTCGGTGGGCACGGTGACCCTGCTGTCGAATTCGCTGCGGATGCTGTTCTCGCGGGCGGGCGCCTACCCTCCGGGTGCCGCCCGGCTCGATTCCGACGCCTTCTCCCCCAACACGGCCGCCGGCGCCTGCCCTTCCTGTCACGGGCTCGGTCGTGTCCACCGCACCAACGAGGAACTCCTCGTCCCCGACCCCGGGTTGTCGATCCGGGAGGGTGCGATCGCCGCCTGGCCGGGCGCCTGGCAGGGCAAGAACCTGCGGGACATCCTGGAGGTGCTCGGTCACGATGTGGACCGGCCCTGGCGGGAGTTGCCCGCGAAGGACCGCGAGTGGATCCTCTTCACCGAGGAACAGCCGGTGGTCACGGTGCACCCGGTGCGGGATGCCGATCGCATCCAACGGCCCTACCAGGGCACGTACATGAGCGCCCACCGCTACGTGATGAAGACCTTCTCCGACACCAAGAGCGCCACCCTGCGCGCCCGCGCCGAGAAGTTCCTCACCGACTCGCCGTGCACACGGTGCCAGGGCAGACGGCTGCGACCGGAGGCCCTGGCGGTGACGTTCGCGGGCCGGACGATCGCCGAGCTGGCGGCGCTGGCGCTGACCGAGCTGGACGGCGTACTGGCCGCCGCGCCGCCGGTCGGGCCGGCCGGGGAGGCGGCGCGGGTCCTGGCCGAGGACCTGCGATCGCGGATCGCGCCCGTGGTCGAGCTGGGGCTCGGCTACCTGAGCCTGGACCGTACGGCGCCCACCCTGTCGGCCGGGGAACTCCAACGGCTGCGGCTGGCCACCCAGTTGCGTTCGGGCCTGTTCGGGGTGGTGTACGTACTGGACGAGCCCTCGGCGGGGCTGCATCCGGCGGACACCGAGGCGCTGCTCGATGTCCTCGACCGGCTCAAGGCGTCGGGGAACACCGTCTTCGTCGTGGAACACCACCTGGACGTGGTGCGCAGCGCCGACTGGCTGGTGGACGTAGGTCCGCTGGCCGGGGAACGCGGCGGCCGGGTCCTGTTCAGCGGGCCGCCGAGGCAGCTGGCGGGGGTCGCCGAGTCGGCGACGGCCCGGCACCTGTTCCCGGCATCGGGGCGGGCGCCCGAGCGGCGGCCCCGGACGGCGACGGGCGCGGTCCGACTGGCCGGCGTCGAACGGCACAACCTCCGGGACGTGAGCGTCGACTTCCCGCTCGGGGTGTTCACGGCGGTCACGGGCGTGTCCGGCTCGGGGAAGTCCACCCTGGTCGGGCAGGCCCTGGCCGGGGAGGTGACCGGGCGGCTCGGGGAGGCGGGCTTCCCCGTGCGGAGGCTGGTGGAGGTGGACCAGAAGCCGATCGGGCGCACACCGCGTTCCAACCTGGCCACCTATACGGGGTTGTTCGACGTCGTGCGCAGGCTCTTCACGGCGGCTCCGGAGGCGAAGGCGCGCGGTTGGAAGGCGGGGCGGTTCTCCTTCAACGTGCCGGGCGGCCGCTGCGAGACCTGCCAGGGCGAGGGGTTCGTCTCGGTGGAGCTGCTGTTCCTGCCCAGTACGTACGCGCCGTGCCCGCAGTGCGCGGGCGCCCGGTACAACGCGGAGACCCTGGAGGTGCGCCGCGCCGGCCTGAACATCGCGGAGGTGCTCGCGCTGACGGTGGAGGACGCCTCGGTGTTCTTCGCGGAGGTCCCGGCGGCGGCGCGCAGCCTGCGCGCCTTGGAGGACATCGGGCTGGGCTACCTGAGGCTGGGGCAGCCGGCCACGGAGCTGTCGGGCGGCGAGGCGCAGCGCGTCAAACTGGCGACCGAACTCCAGCGGTCGCGCCGCGACCACACCCTGTACCTGCTCGACGAGCCGACGACGGGGCTGCATCCGGCCGATGTGCGGGTGTTGCTGGGGCAGTTGCACGGGTTGGTGGACGCGGGACATTCGGTGGTGGTCGTGGAGCACGACATGGAGGTGGTGGCGGGCGCGGACTGGGTGATCGACCTGGGTCCGGGCGGCGGCGCGGACGGCGGCCGCGTCACGGCCACCGGAACCCCATCGGCGGTGGCCGCCCACCCCGACAGCCGCACGGCCCCGTATCTGGCCCGTGCGCTGGCCTAGCGTCGTGTCGGAGTTCCCTCCGGGGCGAACGAGTGGTGGAAGGTGAAGGCGTGCCGCGTGGAGCCGTGGTCGTGGAGGTGTGCCAGCCTGGAAACCCCGTCCTGCCAGGTGGGTATCGCGCCGTCGGAGACCCACCAGAACACGTAACTCGGGTGTCCTGTCCTCTCGAACCAGTCGTAACGCCTGTTCAGCGCCTCACGGTGCAGACCGGTGTAGATCGCGTCGAAGGCGGAGCGCAGATCGGTCCACAGTGAGAGGGTCGCGGCCAGGGCGGTGGTTTGCGCCGTACGGCCCTTGCCGTACCAGCTCGGTACGGCGAATTCTCCCCAAGCACCCCAGTCCAAGTCGAAGTGTGCGCCCCGGTCGCCGTCTGCCGCTTCGGCATGAGCGAGGTAGCCGGGGTGCCCGCTGATCTTCGGGTAGATGGCCTCGCCGCTGTCGTGGAGTTCGCGCGTGAGAGGTGCGGGATCGGCGAGAGGTGACTTCAGGACACCGAATGTGTACAGCGCGAGATGGGGCATACGTCTCTCCCTGGTGGGGTGCCTGATGCGGCCTGAAGGAACTCCTGTGCGACCGTGGGCGATCGCCGAAGACCAGGTGAAGGTAGCTGCCTCCGCGGGCCATGTCGAAGTTGCGTTTTCCCTGTCCAAATGGCCTCTTGCACATGGGGCAGGCAGGGGATGCGAGTGACCCACTTCGGCTGACTGCTCAGGGCCGGGCGTCGCCCGGGAGCAGGGCTTGCGGGAATTCGCGGAAGGTCCAGGTGCCCTGCGTACGGGTGAGGCTCCAGACGAGGTCGTGGCGGTCGGGCCAGGCGGCGGGGAGGCCGAGGACGTGGTCGGCGCCCAAGGCGCGTACCAGGCGGGGGATCCCGGTGTGTTCCCAGCAGACGAGGGCCGGGGTGCGGGCCGCGAGGACGGCGCGGGCCAGCGCCGGTTCCGCGCCGAGGGCGAATTCGCCGCGTACGGGCATCCGCAGCGCGGTGGCCAGGGGGGCCAGGGTCTGCCGGCACCGGGCGGGGGCACCCGCCGGCCCGCCGGTCGCGAAGAGCACGGCGGGCCGGGGCAGTCGGGCGGCGGGGGCCGGGACGAACAGGCGGGCCAGCTCCTCGGCGCGGCGCCGCCGCGGCCGGCGAGGGAGCCGGGGTCGTCGTTGCCGTCGTCGTCCTCGCCGGTGTCTCCGGCGTAGGGCTTCTCGGCGTGCCGGATCACCATCACGAGCGCGTCCTTGACGGTGGGCTGCGGGCCCGGAGCCGGACGGGCCTGCTCGTCCCGCGCCGCGCAGCCGGCCGTCGCCACTGCGGCGAGGGCGGCGGCCAGCACGGTACGGCGGCGCGGCGGCAGCCCGGCGGCGGGGGTGTGTGGCATGCGTTCACTGAACCCCACGCGCGTCGGGCGGCCGCCGCGCGGCGCGGCGTACGGCCCCTACGAGCGCCCGGTCGGCGGATCGGATCAGCCGGTCGGCCCACGGCCCGCCTTTCGGATCTTCGGGTCAGGCCGGGGGCGCGGGCCGGGGGCCGGGGACCGCCCGTGCGGTCAGCGCTTGCGGAGCGCTCTCAGCCATTCCTTGTTCATCGCGGCGATCGACGGCAGCGGTATGCCCTTGGGGCAGGCCGTGGCGCATTCGCCGGTCAGGGTGCAGCCGCCGAAGCCCTCGTCGTCCATCCGGGCGACCATGTCGAGGACCCGCGTCTCGCGCTCCGGAGAGCCTTGCGGGAGCACGCCCAGGTGGTTGACCTTGGCGGAGGTGAAGAGCATCGCGGAGCCGTTGGGGCAGGCGGCGACGCAGGCGCCGCAGCCGATGCACTCGGCGTGTTCGAAGGCCGAGTCGGCGGCGGGCTTGGGCACGGCGGTGGCGTGCGCTTCGGGCGCGGAGCCGGTGGGGGCGGTGATGTAGCCGCCGGCCTGGATGATCCGGTCGAAGGCGCTGCGGTCGACGACGAGGTCCTTGACGACGGGGAACGCCGACGCCCGCCAGGGTTCGACGTCGATGGTGTCGCCGTCGGCGAAGGAGCGCATGTGGAGCTGGCAGGTGGTGGTGCGCTCGGGGCCGTGGGCGTCGCCGTTGATGACGAGGCTGCACGCGCCGCAGATGCCTTCGCGGCAGTCGTGGTCGAAGGCGACGGGGTCCTCGCCGCGCAGGATGAGGTCCTCGTTGAGGGTGTCGAGCATCTCCAGGAAGGACATGTCCTTCGAGATGCCGTCGACCTCGTAGGAGGCCATGGCGCCGGGGGCGTCGGCGTTTCGCTGGCGCCAGACGCGCAGGGTGAGCTTCATGCGTAGCTCCGCTGGGTGGGGTGGACGTACTCGAAGACGAGGTCTTCCTTGTGCAGGACGGGTGCGGCGCCGGTTCCCTGGTATTCCCAGGCGGCGGCGTAGCCGAACTCGTCGTCGCGGCGGGCCGCTTCGCCGTCGGGGGTCTGGGACTCCTCGCGGAAGTGGCCGCCGCAGGATTCGGCGCGGTGGAGGGCGTCGAGGCACATGAGTTCGGCGAGTTCGAGGTAGTCGACGACGCGGTTGGCCTTCTCCAGCGACTGGTTGAACTCGTCGCCGCTGCCGGGGACCTTGATCCGTCGCCAGAACTCGTCGCGGATCTCGGGGATGCGGGCGAGGGCCTTGCGCAGGCCTTCCTCGGTGCGGGCCATGCCGCAGTACTCCCACATGAGTTCACCGATCTCGCGGTGGAAGGAGTCGGGGGTGCGGTCGCCGTCGACGGCGAGCAGCTTGGCGAGGCAGTCGCGGGTTTCGCGGACGGCGGCCGCGGCCTCGGGGTGGCTGTCGTCGATCTCGTCGCGGTGCGGGTGGCGGGCGAGGTAGTCGTTGATGGTGGAGGGGAGCACGAAGTAGCCGTCGCCGAGGCCCTGCATGAGCGCGGAGGCACCGAGGCGGTTGGCTCCGTGGTCGGAGAAGTTGGCCTCGCCGATCGCGAAGAGGCCGGGGACGGTGGTCTGGAGGTCGTAGTCGACCCACAGACCGCCCATCGTGTAGTGGACGGCGGGGTAGATCCGCATGGGGACCTCGTACGGGTTCTCGGCCGTGATCCGCTCGTACATCTCGAAGAGGTTGCCGTACTTCTCGGCTACCTTGTCCTTGCCCATGCGGCGGATGGCGTCGGCGAAGTCGAGGTAGACGCCCTGGCCGCCGGGGCCGACGCCACGGCCCTCGTCGCAGACGTTCTTGGCGGCGCGGGAGGCGATGTCGCGGGGGACGAGGTTGCCGAAGGAGGGGTAGATCCGCTCCAGGTAGTAGTCGCGCTCCGCTTCGGGGATCTCGGCGGCGGGGCGGGTGTCGCCCTTGGCCTTGGGGACCCAGATGCGGCCGTCGTTGCGCAGGGACTCGCTCATCAGGGTGAGCTTGGACTGGTGGTCGCCGGTGCGCGGGATGCAGGTGGGGTGGATCTGGGTGAAGCAGGGGTTGGCGAAGTAGGCGCCGCGCCGGTGGGCCCGCCACACGGCGGTGGCGTTGGAGTTCATGGCGTTGGTGGAGAGGTAGAAGACGTTGCCGTAGCCGCCGCTGGCGAGGACGACCGCGTCCGCGTAGTGGGTGGAGATCTCACCGGTGATCAGGTCGCGGGCGACGATGCCGCGGGCGGCGCCGTCGACGGTGATCAGGTCGAGCATCTCGGTGCGGGCGTGCATCTCGACGTTGCCGGCGGCGATCTGTCGGGACAGGGCCTGGTAGGCGCCGAGCAGCAGCTGCTGGCCCGTCTGGCCGCGGGCGTAGAAGGTGCGCGAGACCTGTACGCCGCCGAAGGAGCGGGTGTCGAGGAGGCCGCCGTACTCGCGGGCGAAGGGGACGCCCTGGGCCACGCACTGGTCGATGATCTCGACGGAGATCTGGGCGAGGCGGTGGACGTTGGACTCGCGGGCGCGGAAGTCGCCGCCCTTGACGGTGTCGTAGAAGAGGCGGTGTACGGAGTCGCCGTCGTTGCGGTAGTTCTTGGCGGCGTTGATCCCGCCCTGCGCGGCGATGGAGTGCGCGCGGCGCGGGGAGTCGGAGAAGCAGAACTGGACGACCTGGTAGCCCTGTTCGGCGAGGGTGGCGCCGGCCGATCCGCCGGCGAGGCCGGTGCCGACGACGATGATCCGGTGCTTGCGGCGGTTGGCCGGGTTGACGAGCTTGGCCTCGAAGCGGCGGCGGTCCCAGCGCTCGGCGATGGGGCCCTCGGGCGCCTTGGTGTCGGCGATCGGTTCGCCGGTGGTGTAGGCGGCGTAGTCGGGGGCGGCGGTGTCGGGATGGGTGTGGGCGTGGGCGTGGCTCATGTCAGCTCACCACTCCGGTCATGACGGCGACGGGCACGGACACGAAGCCCGCGAAGAGGACGAGGGCCAGGGCGTTGGCCAGGAACTTCAGCGTCCGCTCGCGCCGGGCGTTGCCGGCGCCGAGGGTCTGGGCGGCGCTCCAGAAGCCGTGGCGGACGTGGAGGCCGACGGCGGCCATCGCGACGATGTAGATCGTGTTCCCGTACCAGGTGGAGAAGGTGGCGAGGACGTTCTCGTACGGGTGACCGACCCAGGCACGCTCGTTGACGGTGAGGGTCGTCAGGTCGAGCAGGTGCCAGACGATGAAGAGGGCGAGGATGATGCCGCCCCAGCGCATGGTGCGCGTGGCGTAGCTCGCGCGGCGGCGCTTGTTGGCGTACTTCACCGGGCGCGCCTTGATGTCCCGGCGGCTGAGCTGGTAGGCGCAGACGGCGTGCGCCACCACGGCGGCGACGAGGACCACCCGGACGATCCACAGCGCCCATTCGTAGTGGAGGAAGGGGGACCCGAGGGTGCGCAGCCAGTGGGCGTAGCCGTTGAACTCGTCCGACCCGAAGAAGATCTTGAGGTTGCCGAGCATGTGCACGACGAGGTAGCCGAGCATGATCAGGCCGGACACGGCCATCACGGACTTCTTGCCGACGGTGGAGTCCCAGAGCGTGCGCGTGGTGGACGGCCGTCGATCCGTCCGCGTTGCCAGAGCCATGTCATTGACGGTAAGGACCAAGGTCCCGAAAGGTCCAAGACATCGTGAAGCTGATCGCGATAGGCCACGCCTATCGTCAGGGGGTAGCGTGGGGACATGCAGTTCCAGCAGCTGGTCTACTTCGTGGCCGTCGCCGAGACCCGACACTTCACTCGCGCCGCCGAGCGGGAGCACGTGGCGCAGCCGTCGCTGTCGCAGCAGATCAAGTCGCTCGAACGGGAGTTGGGCGCCGAGCTGTTCAGTCGGATCCGGGGGAACATCACGCTCACCGACGCGGGCGAGGCCCTGCTGCCGCTGGCCCGGCGGATCCTGGCCGACGCGGACACGGCGCGGCTGGAGGTGCAGGAGTTGGCGCAGTTGCGCCGGGGACGGGTCCGGCTGGGGGCCACGCCCAGCGTGTGCACCGGCCTGCTGCCGGCCGTGCTGCGCGCCTTCCACACGGCGCATCCGGGGATCGAGCTGCTGATCGAGGAGAGCGGTTCGCTGGACCTGGTACGGGAACTCGCGCGCGGGGTCCTGGATCTGGCCCTGATCGCGCTACCGCTTCCCCCGTCGGCTCCGGCGCTGACCACGGTGGAGTTGCTGACGGAGGACCTGGTGGTGGTCTCCTCGGCGGACCTGCCGGCCCCGGCGGGCGGCGGCGAGCTCACCATCGCGGACCTGCGCGACGAGCCGATGGTGATGTTCCGGCACGGCTACGACCTGCGGGACCTGACGGTGGCCGCCTGTCGGGCCGCCGGCTTCGAGCCGTCCTTCACCGTGGAGGGCGGGGAGATGGACGCGGTGCTCGGCTTCGTGCGGGCGGGCCTGGGCGTGGCGGTGGTGCCGGCCATGGTCGTCGGCGACGGCGCGCCGGGGCTGCGCGCCACCCGCCTCGCGGGGTCGCCGCTGCGGCGCACGATCGCCCTGGCGCACCGGACGGACGTGGCACCCCGCGCGCGGCCCGCGAACTGAAGCGGATGCTCGTCGGCGAGGGCTGACCCGGCGGTGGGCCGGCCGCTTGCGTGGCGCGGGGCGCGGGGCGCGGGTGGGTCTGGCCTGCGACCGGGGTCGGCGCTCGGACGCGAGGCGGCGGACGCTCGCACCCCGGAACCGGCCGGGCGGCCCGAGCGTCGGCGGGGCTGCCGTCCCCGGCGCCCTGCGACGAAACCACGGCCATGGCCGGCCTGACGCTCGTCCCCCGGCGGCGCCGGCGAAGGTCCGGAGTACGACCACACGGCCCTGGGCGAACCTGCCGCCGCGGGTTCCGGAGCCCCTGCGAAACGAATCGCCGCTCCCGGCCCGGGTCGGGAACGGCGGTCAGGCACCGGGCCGGGAACCGGGTCGGGGACCCGGGCCGGGGACCCGGGCCGGGAACCCGGGGCCGGGAACCCGGGTTAGGAACCGGGGGCCGGGAACCCGGGTCAGGAACCGGGCCGGCCCGGGAGCCCCGCGCCCGGGGCAGCGCCCGCCGCGCGGTCGCGCAGCCGCCCCTTGTCGGGCTTGCCCCGGCCGGTCAGCGGGAGCTTCCGTTCCCAGAACACCGTCGTCGGGCGGTGCAACGGGGCCAGCGCCCGTTCCACCAGCTCGCAGGCTTCGGCGGCCACCGTGCCGCTCGGGGTGCATCCGGGCGCCGGCACCAGGAAGGCACAGAGCTCCTCACCGGTGACGGCGCTGGGTCGTCCGACCACGACGGCCTGGGCCACGGCGGGGTGCCGGGCGAGCGCCGCCTCGATCGGCGCGCTGTAGATGTTCTCGCTGTCGACCATCACGACGTCCTTGGTCCGGTCGTCCAGGTAGAGGTACCCGCCGGCATCGGTGTGCCCGAGGTCCCCGGTCCGCAGCCATCCGTCCCGCAGCGCGTCGGCGGTCAGCTCAGGTTGGTTCCAGTAGCCGGCCATCATCGACCGGGACCGGACCCACACCTCGCCCGTGCGCCCGGCGGGCAGCACGACACCCCCGTCGTCCCGCACCTGGACCTCCACCCCCGGGGCGGGGCGACCCACGGACGCCAGCAACTCGGGCCGGTCGCTGACCGCCGCGTCGTGGTCGGCGGGGGTGAGCCGGCAGATCACCCCCGCCTCGTTCATCCCGTAGCCCTGCCGCCACCGCCCGCCCCAGCGGGTCACGGCCTCCCGCAGCCGCTCGGGGAGGATGGGCGAAGCCCCGTAGGAGACCGCCTCCAGCCCCGGGATTCCCCTGGCGGTCGCAGGGTCGTCCAGCAGCCGGTACACCATCGAAGGCGTCAGGTACGTGGACACCCGCCCCAGTCGCGAGCAGGCGGCCGCGAACCCGCGCGGCTCGAAGGGGGCGAGGATCTCCACCCGCCCGCCGTCCCGCAGTTGCTCCAGGCACCGGCCTCCGGACCGCTGGTCCAGGTCGGCGACCGAGAGGTACACCGATTCGGTCCAGCGGGCTCCGCGCCTGCCGTCCCGCGCGGCCATCGCGCCGAACGTCGAGGCCACTCCCTTGGGTTGTCCCGTCGTCCCCCCGGTGTACGTCACCCGGGCCACGTCGTCCTCGCGCGCCCGGACGGGCAGTTCGACGTACTCCCGCGCGGCCGCCCGCCCGGCCAGCTCGTCCAGGCCGAGCTGCGGGACGCCGGTCGCCGGTACCGGCACGTCGTGCACCACGAGGGCCGGCCGGCAGTCGCGCAGGATGAAGTCCAGACCGTGGACGGCCGGACCCACCACCACCTGGGTGAGCCGCGCCCCCAGCACATGCGCGGCGAGCCGTACCAAGAGCATCTCCGGCCGGTTGGCGCCCGTCACACAGGCCAGTCCCGCGCCCCGCCCGACTCCCGCGTCGCCGAGCACGCCGGCCAGTCGGTGGACGGCCTCCAGCACCTCGGAGAAGCGGAGCACTTCGGGGCCGACCCCGATCGCCACCCCTTCCCCGTAGCGCTCGAACGCCCCCATCAGCTCGGTGACATACCGCGCGGCCATGCGCACACCCACCTCTCCCACACCACTCAAGGCGACCCTGCCACAGGCATCGTGCGGGGCCGAAGGACCGAACCGGCTCAGACGGCGGGTCTGGACGGGACCAGGGTCCGGTCGAGGCCGTCGGCCAGCATGGCGAAGGCCCGGTCGGCATCGGCGACGGCGGCCGGGTAGGCCTCGTCGGCGCTCTGCCCGGCGGCGATGCGGCGCCAGTTCTGCCGACCCAGCTCCTGGCGGGCCGTCACCAGGTGCAGTGCGGCGAGCCGGGCGAACAGCGGCTCCACCGATTCGCCCTCCAGGACGGCGGCGAGCGCCTCCACCTCGCCCGCTTTGTAGCGGGCCAGTCTCGTCTCCAGGCTCTCGGTGGAGTACAGCAGCCCCTGGAAGGCGAGCACGTTCGGATGGTCACAGAGGCCGGTGATCGGATCCCGCTCGGCGAGGGCCGTCAGGAAGTGCGCGTGGACCGCCCGCGCGGGAGTCCGACCCGCCGGCCGGTCGCGGACGATCCGCGCCGCCTCGTCCTGGTGGTCGGCGAACCGGTCGAGGACCAGGTCCTCCTTGGTCGGGAAGTACCGGAACAGGGTCGGCTTGGAGACCTCGGCCGCGGCGGCCACGTCGGCGACCGAGACGGCGTCGAAGCCTCTCTCCAGGAACAACTCCAGCGCCGTGGCCGCCAGCCGGCGACGCGTACGCAGCTTCTTGCTCTCGCGCAGACCCGTCGTGTTCTCCATGGCGCCAGCCTACCACGGATTCGTGACCGAGTTAATTTTGTGACTCGGTTGCTTTTTTGGGATTCAGCCGCTTTCCTTGATTCAGCGACGACCGACGACGACGAGAGAGGAACATCCGATGGCTGACGTCACGAACGAAGCATTCGAGGGCGCGACCGCCGTGCTGATCGCGGGCGGTGGTCCCACCGGGCTCACCCTGGCCTGCGAGCTGGCCGTACGGGGCATCCCCGTCCGCGTCCTCGACCAGCGCGGCGGTCCGCACCGCGAATCCCGCGGCAAGGGCCTCAACGCGGACAGCCTGGAGGTCTTCGGCCGGCTCGGGGTCGAGGAACGGCTGTCCGCCATCGGCGCCCGGGGCCTGGTCCTGCGCAAGTACTTCGACGGCGCCCACATCAACGACACACCGACCGACGCCGGCCTCCTGATCGGTCAGTGGCAGGTCGAGGAGGTCCTCCGCGAGCGGCTCGCCGGCCTCGGCGTGCGGGTCGAATACGAGGCCGGGCTCGCCGGATTCGTCCAGGACGAGACGGGGGTCAAAGCGCGGCTCGCCGACGGCCGTTCGATCCGCGCCGCCTACCTCGCCGGCTGCGACGGCGGCCACAGCACGACCCGCGAGCTCCTCGGCATCCCCTTCGAGGGTCACACCGAGGAGAAGCCGACGATGGTGGTCGGAGACGTCCGGGCCCCCGGGCTGAGCCGGGACCACTGGCACCAGTGGTACACGTCGGACGGCGGCGGGATCATGCTCTGCCCGATGCCGGGGACCGACACCTTCCAGCTCCAGGCCTCACCGGAAACCGACGGACGCGGCGAGCCACTGCCGCCCACCCAGGAGGGCTTCCAGCGGCTCTTCGACCGGCACGCCGGGATGGAGGGCATACGGCTGACCGAGGCGACCTGGCTCTCCGACTGGCGGGTCAATGTGCGCCGGGCCGCCCGAATGCGGGACGGCCGGGTCTTCCTCGCCGGGGACGCCGCCCATGTCCACCCGATAGCCGGCGGGCTGGGCATGAACACCGGCATCCGGGACGCGGCCGCCCTCGGCCGGACGCTGGCCGCAGCCCTCGCCGACCCGGTGGCGGCAGCCGAGCCGGGTGGCGCGCTCGACGCGTACGAGGCCGAGCGCCTCCCGGCGGCGGAAGCCCTGCTGGCCGACACCACCGAGCGGCACCGGCGGGTGCTGGCCGCCGTGCGCGAGCCGGGGCGGGGTACGGAGGCCGGACTCGACTGACCCGGAGCCCACGCCGGAGCCGCACCCCACACCCACAGCCCACAGCCCACAGTCCCATAGCCCACCGTCGGCGCCGGCGGACCGGGCGGGTCAGGGCGGGCGGGTCAGGGGGTGGGTACGGCGTCCGACAGGGACAGGGCGTGGATCCGGTCCGGGGCACCGGGGCGGGCGTAGTACCAGCCTTGCGCCGTGTCACAGCCGAGTGCCCGCAGCTGGGCGGCCTGCGCCCCGGTCTCCACGCCCTCGACCGTCACCGCCAGTTCGAGGCTGTGGGCCAGGGCGACGATGCCCTCCACGATCTTGACGTCGACGGGGTCGGCCGGCTGCTGCTGCATCCCCTGGGTGAAGGAGCGGTCCAGCTTCAGGACGCTGACGGGGAGTCGGCGCAGGTTGGCCAGGTTCGAGTAGCCGGTGCCGAAGTCGTCGAGCGCGATGTCCACGCCGAGGGCGGCGAGGCGGCGCAGCGGTTCGAGGAGTTCGTCGTCGGCGCCGATCAGGGCCGACTCGGTGACCTCCAGGCACAGGGCGCCGGGAGCGAGCCCGGAGCTCTCCAGCACCCGCAGGGTGTCGGCGACCAGCCCGGGGTGGTGCAGTTGGGTCGGTGAGAGGTTGACGTTGACCCGAAGGGGGGTGCCGCCGTGCTGGCGCTGCCAGGTGCAGGCCTGGCGGACCGACTCCTCCAGGACCCAGCGGCCGAGCGGCACGATCAGCCCGGTCCGCTCGGCGAGGGGGATGAACCGGTCCGGGCCGAGCACCCCGTACTGCGGGTGCGACCACCGCACCAGCGCCTCCGCTCCGCGCACGCTGCCGTCGTGCATGTGCACCAGGGGCTGGTACTCGATGAAGAACTCGCCGCGTTCCAGGGCCGCCGGCAGGGCGTTGGTCAGGCCGTGCCGGGTGATGGCGCGGGCGTCGGCCTCCGCGTCGGCGAACTCGAAGCGGTTGCCGCCGGCCGCCTTGGCCCGGTACATGGTGATGTCGGCGCTGCGCAGCACCTCCGCCGGGGTGCGCTCGCCCGCCCGCCCCTCGACGATGCCGATGCTGCCCCGCACCGTCAGCTCCCGGCCCTCCAGCCGGATCGGCGTGGACAGGGCCGAAAGGATGCGCACCGCCAGGTCGGTGACCTTCTCCTCGGTGTCGGCGGCGGCCGGGCCGGTGGTCAGGGCCACGAACTCGTCACCGCCGAGGCGCGCGACGACCTCGCCGGGGCCGGTGGCGCAGCTCTGGAGCCGGTCGGCGACCTCGACCAGCAGCCGGTCCCCCGCCGAGTGACCGAGGCTGTCGTTGACCGCCTTGAACCCGTCGAGGTCCAGGTAGCACAGGCCGAAGCGGTTGCCGGCGGGGCCGTTCAGGGCCTTCTCCAGCCGTTCGAAGAACAGCGTCCGGTTGGGCAGGCCGGTCAGCGCGTCGTGGGTGGCCTCGTAGCGCAGGCGCAGGTTGAGCAGCCGGCGTTCGGTGGTGTCCTCCATCAGGGCCAGCTGGTACTGCGGGGCGCCGTCCGCGTCCCGCAGCAGGGACACCGTCAGGTTGGTCCACAGCACGGTCCCGTCGTGCCGGTAGTAGGGCTTCTCCACGCGGTAGTGCTCGCGCTCGCCGCGTACCAGTTCCCCGTACATCCGCCAGACGTGTGGGGTGTCGTCGGGGTGGCCCCACTCGCTGACGTTGCGGCTCCGGACGTGTCCCTCCAGGCCTCCGAACATCTGGAGCAGGGTGTCGTTGACCTCCAGCACGTTGCCCTGGAGGTCGGCGATGCCGATCCCGATGGCGGCGCCCTCGAAGACCGCCCGGAAGCGTTCCTCGCTGGCGTGCAGGGCCTGCTGGGCGTCGCTGCGGGCGGTCAGCGCGGAGCGGGCGATGGCCTCCTGCTCCTTGAGGGTCCGTTCGCGCAGCGCGCGGGCGAAGCCGGCCGCGATGCCGTGCTGGAGCCGGGCGCAGCGCGAGCGGTACTCCTCGGTCCCTTCCGTCCCGGAGCCGTCGGGGCCGCAGTACAGCACGAGGTAGGACTCGACGACGCCGAGGGTGCCCGCGAGGGCCTCCGGGTCGGTGCAGTGCACGGCGACGAGTTCCGCGCCCACGCGCTGGGCGACGGCCGCGTCGAAGGGGCGGGCGTGCAGGGCCTCGGTGAGGGTGCGCGTCAGCGGGACGAGGTGCTGTTCGAACTCGGGCCGGGTCAGGGAGGTCGCCGTGACCGGGAAGATCGCCCGCCCCCAGATCGTCGCGAAGCGCGCGATCCGGTCCTCCAGGCCGCTGCGCAGCTCGCGCGGCGCCGCCCGGCCGGGTACGCCCGGTCCGGGCCCGGGAGCGGTCGACGCGGCCACGCCGGGAGCCGGGTGCGGCTCCCGGCAGGGGTCGGCGACCGGTTCCGGGCGGGTCTGGGCACCGGTGGCCGGCGGCAGGCCGGCCGAGGGAGGCGTGGCCGGTGGCGGGGTGGGAGCGGGCAGTCTTGGAAGTCTCACGCCTTGCGTCCCACTCCGGCGTAGCCCGAGAAGGCGAACGGATCCTCGGGGCTCTCACCCTCGGCGAGCGGACCGGTGCGGTCGGGTCGCCAGTTCGGCATCGAGACGACGCCCGGCTCCAACAGCTCGAACCCGTCGAAGAACCCCTTGATCTGCTCGCTGCTGCGCATGACGAGCGGGTTGCGGATGTCCCGGTAGACGCGGACGGCGCCGCCCGCGACCTCCTCGCTGAGGGGGATGCCCTCGTAGGAGGCGTGCGTGAGGATCAGCAGGCTGCCGGGCGCGAGGGCGTCGCGCAGTTCCGCCACGGCCGCGTAGGGCTCGTCGGAGTCCTCCAGGAAGTGCAGGACGGCGACGAGCAGCAGGGCGACCGGCCGCTCCAGGTCGAGCAGTCGGGTGACCTCGGCGGATTGGAGGATGTCCCGCGGCTTGCGCAGGTCGGCTGCGACGACGCCGGTGCGGTCGTCGCCCGCCAGGACGGCCCGGCTGTGGGCGACGGCCACCGGGTCGTGGTCGACGTACACCACGCGTGCCTCGGGGCTCGCGGCGTGCGCGATCTCGTGGACGTTGCCGAAGGTCGGGATGCCGGAGCCGATGTCGAGGAACTGCGTGACGCCCTCGGCGACGGCGTGGCGCACAGCCCGGCGCATGAACGCCCGGTTCGCCTGCATGATCTTGGGGAGCCCCGGCAGGAATTCCATGGCCCGGCGGGCCGCCTGGCGGTCGACCTCGAAATTGTGGGAGCCGCCCAGGTAGTAATCGTAGATGCGGGACACGCTCGGCACCGATATGTCGATGCCTGCCGGGGCCCAGGCGGGGCGCTCCATCGGGGTCTCCAAGCCGTAGTCGTGCCGTGTCGTGTTCCGGTCCGTCCAGGAGGTGGGACGGCGCTCGGACTCCTGTCCGAGCCGAATGTACTGATCATTGCCCAACAGGGCGAGCAAAAGCGGAAATTGGCGATCCGTTCTTGGTCACACATCAAAGGCACACACGAGTCCGGACAGCCATGGTCGAAAAACAGACAAATACCTTTTAGGAATTGACTCTCAAGCGGTCTGATCCGATCAGAACATGGCTCAAACCTCTACGGTCCACGCTCCGCCCGATCAGGCGAACCCGAGCCGGGCCTCACGTGCGCGGGCGCGCGCGACCCCATGCTCCCGGGGTGAACACACCCTGTGCCAGGCGCCTGCTGGTGGTCCCTGTCCTGCTGTGGGCGGCCCTGACCGCCACACCGGCCGTGGCCGATAGCTGCGCCTACGTGACGATCGACGCCGGCGACGGCTCGCCCCTCGTCCACGCGTTCGCGGCCGCCGGCGGCGGCTCCGCCGGAGCCGGTCGGGGTGGCGGACATCACGGCGGCGGCCAAGGCGGCGGCCACGGAAACGGCCATGGTCACGGCCACGGGCACGGGCACGGGCACGGCCACCACTGCCCACCGCCCCCTCCCCCGCCGTGTCCACCGAAGCCCACCCCACCGAAACCCACACCGTCCCCCACCCCGACGCCCACCCCCACACCACCGCCGAAACCGAAACCGACCCCGCCGCGACCGACGCCCGCCCCGCCCCAGCCCGTACCGAAGCCGTCCCCACCGGTCGTCAAGGCCGCACCGGCCCCACCTCCGCCACCGGCGCCCAAGCCTCCCGCCCCCGAGCCGACCCCACCGCCGCCGCCGTCCTCGCCACCGCCCGTACCGGTTCAGGCGAAGCCGGTCGCCCGGCCCGCGTACCACGCGGCCACCCGCAAACCCAAGGAACACCACATCTCCCCGGTCACCTTCACGCTCATGACCGCCGCCCCCGCCGTGCTCGCGATCGTCGCGCTGCGCCCCCGCTGACCGCTGCCCCTGATATCGGGAGTCACCTTGTCGGAATGGCTCGTCCTGTCCCTCGCGATGGCCGCGGCCTGCGCCGTCGTGCTGTCCATCGCCTTCTTCAACCACCGCAGGATCGGCGAGGACGACGATCCGAACGAAACCCCGGACGTCATCGAGTACATGACGATGATGATCGGGGTGATCTACGCGATCGTGCTGGGCCTGGCCATCGCGGGCGTCTGGGAGGGTCGCGGCGCCGCCCAGGAGTACGTGCGCCAGGAGGCGCAGGCGCTGCACGAGATCAGCGTCCGCTCCGAGGTCTACCCGGCCGAGGTCCGCAAGAAGATCCGCTCGGACGTCGACGCCTACGTGACCTTCGTGGTCGACACCGAGTGGAAGCAGATGGTCGATCACGGCACCTTGGCGGACCGCGGTGGGGAGCTGCTGGAACGTATCCGCCGGGACGTGACCGACTACGAGCCGCAGACCGACCACGAGGGGCAGGCCTACCAGCCCCTGGTCGACCAGGTCGCGCTGGTGGACGACGCCCGCAACGCGCGCGGTCTGGGCGCCGGCGCCACGATGCCCGGGGTGGTGTGGTTCGGGCTGATCGCGGGCGCCCTGGTGACGGTGGGTCTGATCTTCACCCTCCAGATCCGCCGCTCGTTCCGCGAGCTGCTCCTGGCAGGCCTGTTCAGCGCCCTGATCGCCTTCCTGTTGTTCCTGATCTGGGACTTCGACGCCCCCTTCGGCCGGGGCATCTCGGCCACCGCCGAGCCCTTCCTCGCCCAGTTCGGACACCTGGGGCTGGGGGGCTGAGCCCCGCTCTCCTGCCGGAGGTAACCCCCGGAGGTAACCCCCGGAGCTAAACCGGGGACGGGCCTCCCGTCCCCGGTTCGGCCTACGGCCGTGCCCCATTCGCCCGTTCCTGATCGCGGGTCACCGCCCCCGCGCCTAGCGTGACGAGCATCGAGGTGCACTCTTCCCACGTGCGGAAACGCTGCGCGAATGCCCCTCGGGGATCCGGAGAACCGACCATGGGTGCGATACGCAGCTCCGCCACAGCCCTGCCGATCGCCGGCGCCGCGGGCCTCGCCCTCGCGTTCGGCGCCTTCGCCGTGCCCGCCGCACCCGCCGCGCTCGCGGCGGCGCCCGCCGTCGCCTCTTTCGGCTTCGCCGTCACCCCTTCGACGGTGGCCCCCGGCGGCCAGACCGTGTTGTCCGTGACCGGCTGCGACGCCGCCTACGCCACCGCCTCCTCCGGTGTCTTCGACACCGTGAGCATCGCGCGCGGGCAGACCGTACGGGTCACCGTGGACCGGGACGCCCGGCGCGGAGCCCAGTACTCCGTCACCTTCACCTGCAACGGGGAGAACGCCTCCGCCGACCTCACCATCGCCGGCGGCACCACCTCGCAGCCCAGCACCAGTTCGACGAGCGGCCCCCGGACCGGTACCACCTCACCCGCCACTCCCCGGAGCACCACGGGCGCCATCCCGCGCACCACCGCCACGCGTACGACGACGGGCACCGTCACGGGCACCGTCGCGTCCCAGGGTGCGAGCCTCGGGGTGCGCGGCGGACTCGGCGGCAGCGTGGCCGGCATGGACCTGCTGGAACTCGGCGCGGGCGCGGGCCTCTTCCTCGCGGCGGCCGCCGGGGCGGCGTACGCCGTGCGCCGGCGGGGCTCGGCCCGCGACCACTGACTCCCCCGACGGCGAGCCCCCGGCGACGGCCGGCCGCTTCGGGTCCCGGGCGGGATCCCAAACGGCCGGCGGTCGGCCGGGGCCGGGGGGGAAGGGACGGCAGGACGAGCGGAACCGGAGCACGGAACGCGGGGCGTGGGAAGCACGGGGGCGCGGAGCGGAGAACCCGTGGGCGACCTCCTCAGGCCCTGCTGCCCGCCGGACGACGACGCCGGATCACGTGCACACCGGCGCCCAGCGCCGCCGCCCCGACCAGACCGGAACCGATGACCGTCTCGACCGTGGACGGGCCGAAGGAGCCGCCGATGCCGCCCTGGGCGCCGTTCCCGCGCAGGATCGTGAAGCGGTGGGTGGCGACCAGGTTGTTGTCGTGGCACTTCACCGACAGCGTGTGGTTGCCGGGCGAGGCGTGGTTGAAGATCCGGACGGTCGCGAAGCCGATGGAGCCGGCCGACAGGTTGGTCTGCGGGAAGTTGCCGTGCGACCAGACGGTGCCGCCGTGGCCACAGCCCGAGGCGCTGACCTGCATCGAGGCGCCCTGGTGCACGGAGTACGGGTTGACCGTGACGTTGCTGGGCCCGTTCCCGCCGCCCTGCGGGGGGTTCGCGGCGGCGAACGTGGCACTGAGCCCGATCGCGGCGCAAGCGGCCGCGGTCACGGTGAGAGCGCGGAAGACACGCATGGTGGAACCTCCAGCGGGAAGCGCCCCGGAGCGGTGGCCCGGGAAGATCGACGAGAACGCCTCCCATCACGAACCCTCGGGGCCTGTCGCATCCGGCGCATGTTCGCCTTTGGGCCGCCCGGTTGAGCGACACGCCGAAGCGCGAGCCGATCATCTGACGGATCCGCAGGTCACGAGCCGTCAGGCGTTTATGTGACGATTACCTGGATGGGCGCACCCCTTCCGGCCGCATCGCCTTCCCGCCGCCCTCCCGCCGCCCACTCACCACCCGTTCGCACGTCCCCGATCGCCGTCCCGCGCGAGCGGCCTTAACGTGCGTGAAGAAGGGCGTACCGGGGAGGGACTGGAACGCGGGTCGGGACCCCCGCGTCGGGAAGGGAGAGCCATGACCGAGGACGAGAGTGAGCTGCCTTCGAGGAGACGACGCTCCCCCTGGGGCGTCCTCGCGATGGTCATGCTCAGCGGCCTCGCCATGATGCGGAACGGGGCAGGTACCGAGGACGGGCCGCCGCAGCCGACGGCCGCGGCGGCCGTCGCCGTGCGCGCCGACCAGTTGCCGGCCAATCCGCCGACGCCGGCGGCGGGCATGGAGGTGCTGGAGCACTCGTCGGTGCAGCGCATCCGGATTCCGGCGATCAACGTGGACGCGCCGGTGATGACGGTCGGGCTGGACGCTCAGGGCTGGATCGAAGCGCCGCCCCCGCAGGAACGGAACCTGGCGGGCTGGTACCTGAACGGCATTTCGCCGGGCCAAAAGGGCTCGTCCGTGATCGTCGGCCACGTGGACAACGCGCAGGGCCCGGCGGTCTTCTACGGCCTCGGCTCGTTGAAGCCGGGCCAGCAGGTCGAGGTGCAGCGCTACGACGGACGCACGGCGGTGTTCGAGGTGTACGGGGTGGAGGTGTTCTCGAAGGACGCCTTCCCCGGCTCCCGCGTGTACGGGGACACGGGCCACCCGGAGCTCCGCGTGATCACCTGCGGCGGCGGCTACTCCAAGGCGAAGGGCTACGACGGCAACGTAGTGGTCTTCGCCCGCATGGTCACCACCCGCTGACCCCTCCCCCCAGGCCCCCGGACCGGTACCGGGGGCCTGGCCGTTCGGTTGCGTGGTCAGCGGGGTGGGTGGGTGGGGAGGGTCAGGCGGTAGCCCTGGGCGAGGAGTTGGGGGAGGTAGGTGGCCAGGGCGTGGACGCTTTGGGTGCGGTCGCCGCCGGCGTCGTGGTTCAGCACGATCACCCCGGGGCCAGCGCCCTCCATGACCCGGGAGACGATCGTGGCCGTGCCGGGTTCCTTCCAGTCGAGGGTGTCCACGGTCCAGGCGAGGGGCTCCATGCCCAGGTCGGCCCCGATCTCGAAGGCGGCCCGGTTCCAGGCCCCGTAGGGGGCCCGGAACCACAGCGGGGGCTCCCCCACGGTCTGCCGTACGACCTCGCTCGTGCGCCCGATCTCGGCTTCGAGGGCGGACCGGCCCAGGGTGGGGATGAGCGGGTGGGTCCAAGTGTGGTTGCCGATGACATGGCCCTCGGTGACCATCCGGCGCAGCAGGTCGGGGTGTTCGCCGGCCATCTCCCCGCAGACGAAGAACATCGCGCGGACCCCGTACCGGGCCAGGACGTCCAGGATGGCCGGGGTGTAGCGCGGGTCCGGGCCGTCGTCGAAGGTGAGCACCATGGCGGAGGCGTGGGCCGCGTCGGACGGGAGTTCCAGGATGGGTCGGTTGCGGACGGCGGGTTTGACGGTGGGCGGCCGGGCGGGGGCCTCGGCGGTCATGGGTCGCAGGCGGTAGGACTTCTCCGGCGGCCCGGCGGGACGCAGCCCGGGGACCCCTCCGGCGCCGGGCCCGCCGGCCGGGGCGGGTCCGGAGGCGGTCGGCGAGCCGGGGGTGTCCGCTTCGCCCCCGGTGAGGAGTCCGGAGGCGGCGGCGATTCCGAGGAAGACGGCTGTACGCAGGAGCATGCGTCGCCCTACTGTCTGCTCGTCATTTTTCATTATTACTACGTATCAACGACATCGTCGAAGTTGTCGAGAGGCGCGGACGCTCCCCGTCCCGCTCACCCGCACGGACCAGCCACGCCGCCGCCGCTCACGAACGACGTTCAGCCACGTCGCACGAGCGGGAACGGAAGCGTCTCGCGGATCGTCAGACCCGTGAGGAACATGACGAGGCGGTCGACGCCGATGCCGAGGCCCCCCGTCGGGGGCATCGCGTACTCCAGGGCGTCCAGGAAGTCGTTGTCCAGCTCCATCGCCTCCGGGTCCCCGCCCGCCGCCAGCAGCGACTGGGCGGTGAGCCGGCGGCGCTGCTCGACGGGGTCGGTCAGTTCCGAGTAGGCGGTGCCCAGTTCGGTGCCGAAGGCGACCAGGTCCCAGCGTTCGGCCAGCCGCGGGTCCTTGCGGTGCTGTCGGGTGAGCGGGGAGACGTCGGTCGGGAAGTCCTTGTAGAAGGTGGGGAGTTTCGTCCGTTCCTCGACGAGCCGCTCGTACATCTCCAGGGCCACGTCACCCCGCGTGTCCTCGGGCCGGTGCGGGACGCCCGCGCGCTCGCACAGGCGGCGCAGCACGTGCTCCTCGGTGTCGGCGTCGACGACCTCCCCGAGGGCCTCGCTGATGGCGCCGTACATCGTCTTGACGGGCCAGGGCCCGGAGATGTCGTGGACGACGAGGGCCCCGTCGGGCCCGGCCTTGTGGGCGATGGGCGATCCGAAGGCGGCGGTGGCGGCGCCCTGGATGAGTTCGCGCGTGAGGTCGAGCATGACGTCGTAGTCGGCGAAGGCCTGGTAGGCCTCCAGCATCGTGAACTCGGGGTTGTGCTTGTAGGAGACGCCCTCGTTGCGGAAGGTGCGGCCCATCTCGAAGACCTTCTCCATCCCGCCGACGCACAGCCGCTTCAGGTACAGCTCGGGGGCGATGCGCAGGTAGAGGTCGAGGTCGTAGGCGTTGATGTGGGTGCGGAAGGGCCGGGCGTTGGCCCCGCCGTGGATCTGCTGGAGCATCGGTGTCTCGACCTCCAGGTAGCCCCGGTCGAGCAGGCCCTGCCGCAGCGCCTGCACGGCGCTCGACCGGGCCCGTACGACGTCACGCGCGTCGGGACTGGCGACGAGGTCGAGGTAGCGGCGCCGGACCCGGGCCTCGGGGTCGGCGAGGCCCTTGCGCTTGTCGGGCAGCGGGCGCAGGCACTTGCCGGCGAGCTGCCAGGAGTCGACGACGACCGACGGTTCGCCCGCGCGGCTGCTGCCGACCTCGCCGCTCACCACCACGTGGTCGCCGAAGTCGACCTGGGAGGTGAAGGCGTCCAGGACGTCGGCGCCGCTCTCGTCGCGGGTGAACATCAACTGGGCGTCGCCGGTCCAGTCGCGCAGCACGGCGAAGACCACGCCGCCGAGGTCCCGTACGACCATCACCCGTCCGGCGAGCGTGACCTGCTCGCCGGTACGGGTGCCGGGCGGTTGGCCGGGCGGTTGGCCGGGGTGGAGGGCCTTCAACCGGTCCGCGGTGTGGGTGCGCTGCCGGATGCCGACGGGGTAGGGGTCGACGCCGGCCGCGCGGAGGCGGTCCAGTTTGGCGTGGCGGACGCGGACCTGTTCGGGGAGCCGTTCGCTCGCCGCGGCGGGGACGCCGTCCTCCCCTACGAGGTCCAGGCCCAGGGAGTCGATGGAGGGCAGCCCGGAGGTGTTGGCGGGAGCGGTCAACCCCTTGGGGTGGCCGTTGCCCCACAGGGTGCGCAGGCTGGGGACGGAGACGAAGCCCTCGGCGATGCCGGAGGCGAGGCTGACCCGGGCGAGCGAGCCGGCGTCCTGGTAGCAGAGGAAGCGTGGGTACCACTCGGGCCCGTACTTCACGTTGGAGCGGTAGAGGGCCTCCAGTTGCCACCACCGGGAGAAGAACAGCAGCAGTCTGCGCCACAGCTTCAGCACCGGCCCGGCCCCGATCCGGCCGCCCTCCTCGAAGGCCGAGCGGAACACGGCGAAGTTGAGGGAGATCCGGCGTACCCCCAGGCCCGGGGCGGCGGCGCACAGTTCGGCGACCATGAACTCCATGACCCCGTTGGGGGCGGCGCGGTCGCGGCGCATCAGGTCGAGGGAGATGCCGTCCTTGCCCCAGGGCACGAAGGAGAGCAGGGCGATCAGCTCCCCGGCGGCGTCGAAGGCCTCGACCAGCAGGCAGTCCCCGTCGGCGGGGTCGCCGAGCCGGTCCAGGGCCATCGAGAAGCCGCGTTCGGTCTCGGTGTCGCGCCAGTGGTCGGCCCGGTCGACGATGGTCCGCATCTCGTCCTCGGACAGCGCCGAGTGGCGGCGGATGAGGGTGGTGGCGCCCGCCCGCCGCACCCGGTTGACGGCCTGCCGGGTGACGCGCATGTCCCGGCCGTCGAGGTCGAAGTGGGCCACGTGCAGGATGGCCTCGTCGCCGAGCTGGAGGGCGCTCAACCCGGAGCGGGCGTACGCCGTCGCCCCGTCCTCGGAGGCGCCCATGACGGCGGGCTGCCAGCCGTGGCGGCGGGCGACGCCGAGCCAGGCGTCGATGGCGGGCGTCCAGGCGGCGGGATCGCCCACCGGGTCGCCGCTGGCCAGGCAGACGCCGGCCTCGACGCGGTAGGTGACGGCGGCCTTGCCGTTGGGGGCGAAGACGACGGCCTTGTCGCGGCGGGTGGCGAAGTAGCCCAGGGAGTCGTTGCGGCCGTAGGCGCCCAGCAGCGCGCGGATGCGGGGCTCTTCGTCGCCGTGCAGGGCGGCGGTCAGCCGCTGGGAGCGGAAGAGGGTGGCGGCGGCGTTCAGCAGGGCGAGGGCGCCGAAGAGGCCGAGCAGGAAGTACAGGGGGCGCGGCGGACGGCCGTCGAACTCCCGGGCGGAGAAGAGTCCGCCGAAGACCTGTTTGGCCGCCCAGTCCAGCCATTGTCCTTTGGTCAGGGTGCCGGGGAACAGCGCGACGAGTCCCCACCCGAGGAAGACCGCCGCGAGCAGTCCGAGGCCGAGCACCAGCATGGCCCGCCAGACGGCGCCGGGGCGCGAGGCGGCGTAGAACTCCGCGCGGGCGGCGACGAGCACGCCGAGCGCCGCCACCGCGATGACCAGCGAGGGGCCGCCGGTCCAGAAGTCCCCTTCGGCGATGATCAGCACGTCGACGAGGATCAGCAGGGCCAGATAGGTGACGACGATCCACCAGGCGATCTTCTTGCGCGTGCCGAGGGCCGCGGCCAGCAGGAAGAGGAAGACGGCGTACGCGAGGTTCTCGCTGACCGGCACCACGACCGCGTCGAGGAAACGCACCGCGGGTCGCAGCAGTCTGCGCAGCGTCGGGGAGAGCGCGAGGAGCGCGCACAGCAGACCGAGCGCTCCGAAGAACGCGCCGAAGGCGTCCGGAACCCGGTTCAGGAACCGGTTGCGGGTCCCTCGGGCCTCCTCCACGGTGACACTCATGCTTCGCACTGTAGGGAGGCCCACGCCGACGCGCGCGCCGAGCCGAATGGCCTACGGCGTCGCTGTGGCCGTACGGGGACCCGCGGCCCGGCAGCGGCTGCGGCCCGGCCGGGTCCCCGTACGGCTCCCCACGCGGGTCAGCGAGCCATCGTCAGGCCGTCCTTGGCCGCGCCCCGGCTGAGGACGGCCTCCGAGACGGCGTCCTGGGCGCGCTCGTACGCGGCGTTGTCCGGGTCCGTCGCCAGGGCCGCGGGGAGGTTGATCACCCGGCCCACGTCGAGGTCCATCATCTGCGGGATGAACTCGGCCTTGGTCACCTGCCAGCGCTGCCCGGCCGCGGCGGGCGGGGCGAAGGTGAAACGGGCGAGGGAGCCGTAGTTGCCGCGCATGTCCCGGGCGCCGGAGTGGTTGAACATCTGGCCCGCGACCTGGTCGCCCATCCCGTAGACGATCCAGGTGCCGTTGACCTTCTCGTAGGCCTGCGGGACGTGGGCGTGCGTGCCGAGGATCATGTCGACGTCCGGGCGGCCGCCGGTCCGCGAGGCGGTCAGGGCGCGGCCGAGTGCGAGTTGCGTCTCGTCCGGTTCCGTCTGCCACTCGGTGCCCCAGTGCAGACTGACCAGCACCACGTCCGCGCCGGCCTTCCGGGCCGCCCGCGCGTCGGCGAGGATCTTCTCCTGCCGCATGAGGTTGACCGCCCAGGGCCGGCCCTCCGGCATCGGGTAGCCGTTGGTGTCGTAGGTGTACGCGAGGTGGGCGACCTTGGCCGAACCGGCCGGGTAGAGGGTGGTACGGGCCGCCTCGGCGGCGGTCCGCGCGGAGCCGGCGTGGCCGAGGCCGACCTTGTCGAAGCGGCCGAGGGTGCGGTCGATGCCGTCCGCGCCGTCGTCGAGGGTGTGGTTGGAGGCCGTGGAGCAGCCGTCGTAGCCGGCGTCCCTGAGTCCGTCGGCGACGCTGGGCGGGGAGACGAAGGCGGGGTAGCCGCTGAACGGGCCGTCCTCGTCGCCGTAGATGGTCTCCATGTGGCACAGGGCCAGGTCGGCCGCCGAGACCACCGGTTTGACCTTCGAGAACATGGGGCGGAAGTCGTACCCCTCGCCGTCCGCGTCGGCGGCCGCCCGGTTGATGACCGAGGTGTGCGGCAGCACGTCGCCGCTCGCGACCAGGGTGAAGCCCTTCGCGGCGGGCGCCGAGCCGCCGGGGGTGGCGGCCGGGGCTCCGGCCGCGCTGGAGCCGAGCCGGGCCGGCGCCCGGTCCCCGCGGGCGGAGCAGCCGGCCGCCGTCGCGCAGAGCAGGGCGGCGGAGAGCAGGGCGAGGGTGTGCCGGGTGCGCGTGGTCATCTCTACCGGCTCCCATTCCACATTCCTACGACTATCGGATCACCTGAAATCCATAGGAGAGATGACCCCGCGTCAAGGACCGGAAACCGCCGCGTCACCCCCTCTCACCTCGATGGCGCAGGCGGGTGCGGGCCGTTCGCCGCGCCGTTCGACCGTTCGTCGCCCCGCGCGCCCGCCCACCGGTCGACCGGGGTGCTTGGGCGCAACGGCCACGCCGAACGGTTCCGGGGCGGCTCGGCGCAGGTCAGGGTAAGTGCGTCGGGCCCCCAGCGGCCCCGGAAGACCAGCGGACCCCGGAAGGAGCCACTCGTGCCGCTCTCCCCCACACTCCAGCGCACGGAACCGGAGGCCCTCGCCGATCTCCAGCGTGAGCACGGGCGAGCCCTGTTCGGTTTCCTGCTCGGCCTCACGGCGGGCGACGCACAGCGTGCGGAGGATCTCCTGCAGGAGACCCTCCTACGGCTCTGGCAGCACCCCGAGGTGCTGTCGAGCGGACACGAGTCGATGCGGCCCTGGCTGTTCACCGTCGCCCGCCGGCTCGCTATCGATGCCCGCCGGGCCCGCCTCTCGCGCCCCCAGGAGGTCGACCCGGACGGGCTGGAGCAGGCGCCGGCGCCGCAGGACGCGGTGGCGGGCTCGGTCACCGCGATCGACGTCCGGCGGGCCATGGGCAGCCTGGGCCGCGAGCACCGGGACGTGCTCGTACAGGTCTACTTCCAGGACCGCTCGGTGGCCGAGGCGGCGGCGGAGCTCGGCATCCCGACCGGTACGGTCAAATCCCGTACGTACTACGCCCTGCGCGCCCTGCGGAAGGGCCTCCAGGGGTACGGGCTCGGCGCCTGAGCCACGGGCGACGCGCGGCGCCGCCACGAGCGTCGCGGCCCGCTCCGGAACCGCTGGAGGAGCACTCAAGGAACGTCTTCGATGCGCATGAATCGGACACATACCGCACCGATATAGGCATCGGACCGTTCAACTTGAGTAAACATCCCCCGCTCCGCGAGCCGTTCGGTGAAGGCTCGGGGTGACGACGGGAAGCTCGACACGCGGGAGAAGGTGGCAGCGGTGCAGCCCGAGGGTATGAACGGCACCAGCGACGGTGGACTTGCCGTGCCCATGGCATGGCTCTACGCGGAGTACATCGCGGACGAGCTGCTGCGCACGGGCCGGCTGATCCCGGCCGGCACGCTGGAGTTCCGGGCCGGGCGCGACACGCTCGCGCTGACGATCTACCTCTCGGACGCGGCGGGTGAACTCTCCGGGATCCGGGTGGTCTCGCAGCTCGACGAGTGGCTGTCCCTGACGGCGTACGGGCACCCCTGGCGCGACTGGGTCCACACCCGCTTCCTCGCCCTGGGCGAGGAGGCCCGCGAGCGCGGCCGGGGCGAGGACCCGGACCTCGAACTGGCGCGGGCGGCCTGGCGCTGGCTGGACCGCACCGAGTTGTTCGCCACCAACCTCGACCCGGGCCGGCCCGGCCCCGCGGACACCCCGCCCGGCCTGGACGAGAACGCGCGCGTCTGGACACCCGCCTGGCAGCTCGGACTGCCGCTGGGCCACCTGGCGATGCACCTGTTCTAGGTCGGGGTGGGCGGGCCCGGCGGATCGCTCGGGTCGGTCACCAGACCGGTGAAATCGGCCTCGTTGCGCTCCGCCCGCGTCACGTACCAGCGGGCGACGAGCCACATCACCGGGTACACGACCAGCCCGAGCGCCACCCACACCAGGGCGCCGGAGGCCGAACGGGGCAGCAGGAACGCCAGCGGCAACAACCCCATGAGCGCCGCCAGGCCCGCCAACGCGGCCAGCGCGGACCGCAGCTGCGTACGCATCAGGGCGCGCACGTAGGTCGCCCCGAGCGTGGTCTGCTCGGAGATCTCCGAGCGGGCCGGCGTGTGCGCGGGCGGCCGGCGGCGGGCACCCCGGGGCACCCCGGTGACGATCTCCCGCCGGGGCTGCGACGGCTGCTGCTCCTCGGCCATGGTGCAGCGGAGTCTAAGCGGTGTCCCGCTACTTGAGGAGACGGGAGAGCCTGCGGTCCGCCAGGGGCTTTCCGCCGGTCTGGCAGGTGGGGCAGTACTGGAGCGAGGAATCGGCGAAGGACACCGAGCGGATGGTGTCCCCGCACACCGGGCACGGCTCCCCGTCCCGGCCGTGTACCCGCAGCCCGCTCTTCTTCTCGGCCTTCAGCTCGCCGGCGGCCAGCCCCCGGGCCCGTTCGACGGCCGTGCGCAGCGTGTCGTGCATCGCCTCGTACAGGTGCGTGACCTGCTCCTCGTCGAAGGAGGCGGCCGGTTTGAACGGCGAGACCTTCGCCCGGTGGAGGATCTCGTCGCTGTAGGCGTTGCCGATGCCGGCCAACACGCCCTGGTCGCGCAGCATCCCCTTGATCTGCCGGCGCTCCCCGGCCAGCAGCGCCGCGAGGTCGTCCCGTCGGAAGTCGTCGGCGAGCGGATCGGGGCCGAGGCGGGCGATCCCGGGGACCTCCTGCGGGTCGCGTACGACGTACACCGCAAGGCGCTTCTGGGTGCCCGCCTCGGTCAGGTCGAAGCCGCCGCCGCCCTCCAGGGCGAGGCGCAGCGCGAGCGGGCCCTTGCCCGGTCGGGGCGGCCGGTCGGGCAGGGTCTCCTGCCAGCGCAGCCAGCCGGCGCGGGCCAGGTGCGTGACGAGGTACAGCTCGCCGACGCCCATGGCGAGGAACTTGCCGTGGCGGGCGACGGGGCCGGCCCGGCCGCCTTCGAGGGCGGTGAGCGGGGGATCGTAGGTCTTGAGCACGCTGACCGCGAGCGGGAGGACGCGTTCGACCACCCGCCCGGCGAGGTGTTCGTCGAGGAACTCCCGCAGGGCCTCGACCTCCGGCAGCTCGGGCATCCTCCCAGCCTGCCGCCGCGCTCCGGGAAACGCGAGCCGGCCCGGCCCACCGCGCGGGTCACGTGGTCAGGACGTGGCGAACTCGCACCACACGCACTTGCCGCCGCCCCTCGGTTCCACGCCCCAGACGTCCGCCAGCCGGTCCACGAGCATCAGGCCGCGGCCGGAGACCCCCGAATCGCCCGCCTCGCGGCGTCGGGGGAGGGCACTGGAACGATCCTCCACCTCCACCCGGATCCGGCGCTGCGGACCCGTCAGGACGCGCAGCGTGACGATGGCCGGGCCGTCGGTGTGCATGAGGGCGTTGACGATCAGCTCGTCGGCGACCAGTTCGATCTCGTCGGCCCGACCGCGCGCGGCCCACGCGCGGACCGCGGCGCCGATCATGTGGCGGGCCGAGACGAGCGCCTCGGGGTCGCCCGGGGCCACGTGCCGGCGGAACCGGCCGCCGCTGCGCGGGGTCTCCTCGCCCTGGCGGCGCAGCAACAGCAGGGCCATGTCGTCGTCGCCGCCCCGTTCGTCGACGACCTCGCACAGGCGGTCGGCGAGCACCTGGAGGTCGTCCGGTCCGCCGCGCACCAGTTCCGTCAGCAGTCGGACGCCGTCGTCGAGGTCCGCGCCGGGCTGTTCCACCAGGCCGTCGGTGCACAGCAGGAGCGTTTCCCCCGGATCCAGTTCCACCGTGGCCACCGGATACTCCAGCCGGCCGAACTCCGCCGACAGCCCCAGCGGCATCCCGCCCTCCACCGGCAGCCTCCGGCAGTCCCCGTCGCGGGTGCGCAGCAGCGGGTCGATGTGGCCGGCGCGGACCAGTTGGAGGACTCCGGTCGCGAGGTCGGCCTCCGCGTAGGTGCAGGTCGCGAAGCGGTCGGTGTCGAGTTCGTGGAGGAAGACGGAGGCGCGGGCCATCACCGTGGCGGGCGAGTGCCCCTCGGTGGCGTACGCGCGCAGCACGATGCGCAGCTGGCCCATCACGGCGGCGGCGTGCGTGTCGTGGCCCTGGACGTCGCCGATGACGGCGCCGATCTTGCCGCCGGGCAGCGGGATGACGTCGTACCAGTCCCCGCCGATGTCGCGGCCCATGCGCGCGGAGCGGTAGCGGACGGCGATCCGGCCGCCGGGGACGTCCGGGAGCCGGCGGGGCAGCATCGCCTGTTGGAGCCCTTCGGCCAGGTCGTGCTCCTGTTCCAGCAGCATGGCCCGTTGCAGGCTCTGCGCGATGCTGCTGCCGAGGGCGACCAGGAGGTTGCGTTCCTCCTGCGTGAAGCCGTCCTTGTCCTGGTAGAGCAGGCCGATGGCGCCGATGGGGCGGGCCTGGGCGATGAGCGGCAGGTAGGCGGCGGCCGAGATCCGCATGGAGGAGATCTTCGACCACAGCGCGGGATAGTTCGCGGCGAACTCCTCGGCGGAGTCGAGGAAGCGGGGCTGGAGGGAGCGGACGACCTCGCTCATCGGGTACTGCTCGTCGATGCGCGTGTAGCGGGTGCCGGGGACGAAGCTGTCGGCGGGGCCTTCGGCGACCAGGTGGATGCGGCCCGCCTCGACGAGGCCCATGACCATGCCCATGGAGCCGAGGCGCTCCAGTCCGTGGGCGTCGCCGATGACGTCGATGACGTCCTTGACGGTGCGGGCGTGCGCGAGGGCCGCCGTGGTGCTCTCGACCACGGAGGTCTGGCGGCGCCGTTCCTCGTCGAGGCCGAGGCGTTCGGCGGAGTGGCCGAGCTCCTCCGTCGCGTCCCGGACGATGCCGATGATCCGGTACGGGCGCCCGTCCGCCTCGCGCAGGACGCGGCCCTGGGTGTGGGTCCAGCGCAGCCGGCCGTCGTGGCAGCGGATGCGGAAGTAGGCGCCGTAGCTGTCGACTCCGCTCTTGAGGGCGCTGGAGACGAGGGCATCGAGCCGGGTGGACTCGGCCGGCGGCACGCGCGGGCTCAGCGACTCGGGCCGTCCGTCGTACGCGTCCGGGGTCGTGTCGAACACGTCGAGGGCGGCCGCGTCCATGTGCATGAGCCCGGTGACCAGGTCCCAGTCGAAACTGCCCATCCGGTTCAGCGACAGCGACCGGTCCGGATGCGCGGGCCAGTCATCCGGCAGCGATACGGTGCTCGGCACCGGTCCACCATGACACAGCGGCGCTTCAGGCGCTCTCCAGGTTCTGGGCCGCGTCCGAGGACTCCGGCTCCTCGTCGAAACCGTACGGGTCCAGGGGGACGGACGGGTCGACGGGCCCGTCCTCGGGGGGAAGCGGCCCGAGCGAGTCGGAGGGCACGTCCGACGGCTGCTCCCCCGGGGGTCGCTGCGGGGCCACGGGCGGCGCGGACGGGACGCCGTTGCCGGCCGCGTTCTCGGACGGGCACGGGGCGCTCGGGCTCGGGCCCGTGGAGGGCGCCGCGGGAAGCTCGGCGGCGGGCGGACCGGCGGGCGGCACCGCGGCCGACGGAAGGTCGGTGGGCGGAAGCTGCTCGTAGGGAACGTCGCCGGGTACGTCGGTCGGCGGCGCGGGCGGGCCCGACGGGGCATCGGCGGCGGGCGGACCGGCGGCGGGCGGCACAGCCGTGGACGGCACGTCGACCGACGACGGGCCGGCGAGGGGCACCTCGCCCGGCGGGAGCTGCTCGTACGGCACCTCCGACGGGGGCAGCTGCTCGTACGGCAGGTCGGCGGGAGGCGCGTCCCCGGGAGGAACCTCGGTGGGGGGCTCAGCCGTGGGCACGTCCGCGGGCGGAAGGTCCTTGGGCGGGCCGGCCGGGGGCGCCGGCGGGGCGGCCTGCGGGGCGGAGTTCTGCGGGCCGCCCCGGCCGGGCGTGCCGGCACACGGGTCGGACGGGGAGGGCACGGTCGGGGTCAGGGGACCCTCCGGAATCCCGTCGGCGGGGTTGAAGCGGGGCACCACCTTCGGGGTGCGGTCCTGGGCGCCGTCGTCGCCGATCCGGCGCTCGATCCAGGTGTTGTCGGCGGTGTTGACGATGACCAGGTGGTTCAGGACCTGGGCCGTGGGCTCGATCACGACGACCTGGTTGGCCTGGTAGCCGCTCCACTGCTCGCCCTTGAGCACCGGGCTGCCCTTGGCGCTGCGCGGTGCGGCGATCGGGTTGCCGCACGCGCAGCGGACGCGGGGCATGCCGTGCTCGTCGACCAGCACGGCCGTGCCGGCCTGGAGCACGGCCTGGTAGCCGGCGGGGCCGCCGGCGCGGAAGGCGTGGTCGGTGACGCGCGTGTCGGCGCGCAGGACCACGGGGGTGAGGCCGCGCAGGAAATCGGGGAGCTTCTGCTGTTCGATGCCGGAGGCCTGGGCGAAGGCCTGCGTCTTCGCGTCGTCCGTGGTGAGCAGGCTGACCTGTCGTTCCACGTCGCAGCTGCCGAGCCGGTTCGTTCCGCCGTAGAGGCCGGGGGTGGCGGCGGCGATCGTGCGGATGCCCCGGCCGCTCGCGTTGGGCACCGGGGGTTGGAGGGGCGCCGACTCGGCGGTGGCCGTGGAGGCGGTGAAGGGATCGAGCCCGGGAGATCCGACGGGCTGGAGGTGTACCTCCTGACTCTCGGCGGCGGAGCCCTTCGTCGGTTCGTCTGCGGAACCGGTGCAGCCCGAGGTGAGCAGGCCGGCGAGGGCGAAAAGGGCCGCGCAGGCCGGTGCATGACGGCGTGGCGCCTGACGGTGCGGCGTCTGACGGTGCGTCGGTGCGGACACGTCCTTCACGTCGTTCACGCTGTTCTCCTTTTCGCCCCGAGTTGTCCTCTCTTGTCTGACGCATGTCCCACGGGGCCGCAAGTGGAGCGGCGCGAAGGGACCTATCGCCACCCCGAAGGGTCTGCCGAAAGAGCGTGTTGAACATGTTCAACGAACCCCGTAGGGTCACCACCGCAACGACTTGAACACGTTCAAAGGAGTGGGGTCGTGACGGTACTCGTGAACCTCGTCGTCACCCTGGGGATGTTCTACGTCGTCCCCGTGGGCCTGCGCCTGATCGACCCGACCGGGCTGCGCCGCGCCGCCCGGCTGTGGCCCCTCGCCGCGCTGCCGGCGGCCGTGTGCCTGTGGTTGCCGCGCGGCGCGCTCGCCTCCGCGCTCGCCGCGGGTACGCCCTGGCCGCCACGGCCCTGGCGGCGGCGGCGCCGCCCGGCTGCGGCGGGCGGCGCGGGGCGGGCCCCGGCCGGTGGGGCGGCGTACCGGCGCCGGCGGAGGTGGCCGCTTCCACCGCGCTCGCCTCGCCGTCGGTCGCGGCGATCGCCCTGGTCGCGGAGCGGGCCGGGTACCGCCTGTTCGGCTTCGACCTCGACATCCTCGCGCTGACCGTGCCGCACTTCCACTACGCCGGGTTCGCCGCCGCCCTGATCGCCGGGCTGGTGTGCCGGGCGGCGCCGCGCCGGCCCGGGGCGCGCGGGGCGGCGTACAGCGTCCCGGCGGGGACCCTGCTGGTGCTGCTGGGCTACTTCGTCGACGACTGGGCGGAGCTGCTGGGCGCGGCGGTGCTGACCGCCGGGATGTGGGCGGTGGCCCTGACGACCTGGCGGGAGCTGCGCCCCGGCGCGCGGGACCGGACGACGGGGGCGCTGCTCGCGACCTCGGCGGTGGTCCTGGTGGCCACGATGCTGCTCGCCCTGTGGTGGGCGGTCGGCGAGGCCACCGGAATCGTCCACCCGACCCTGACCTGGATGGCGGCGACCCACGGCCTCGGCAACGCGCTCGGCTTCGCGGTGTGCTCGCTGCTCGCGTGGCGCCGCCTGAGCCCCACCCCCACCACGGCCACCGCCCCCACGGCCACCGCCCCCGCCTTCCGACCTCGCCACCGAACGGAGACCACGCCATGACCCGCCTCCTCAACACCGGACGGAGCACCCTCAACTACCCCGACCGGGGCGCGACGGCCCGCCGCCCCCTCCCCGCCGGGTACAACCACCTCCACCACCGCACGCGCATCGGCCACGGGCGGGCCGTCTTCGAGACCGCCGGGACGGCCGTCACCACCTTCGAGGCGCACCGCTCCTCGGGCATGAGGATCCGCGCCGACAACGGCGCCGTGCGGCCGGGCACCCGCGTGCGGGTGGGCATCGGCGTGGGCCCGCTGCGGATCACGGCTCCCTGCGAGGTGATCTGGACGGCGTACGAGCCCACCCGGACGGGGTTCGCGTACGGGACGCTGACCGGTCACCCGGAGTGCGGGGAGGAGTCCTTCCTCGTGGAGATCGACGCCGCGGGCGCGGTGTGGTTCACGGTGACCGCCTTCAGCCGCCCGAACGCCTGGTACACCCGGCTCGCGGGCCCGCTCGTCCCGCTCCTCCAGCGCGGCTACGCCGCCCGGCTGGGCCGTCGGCTGCGCGCACTGGCCCGCGCCGCCTGATACTGGAGGGGATGGACTGGTTCACGGCACCCGGCTACTGGCTGAGCCGGCTGGTCTTCCAGCGGGCCCTGGCCGGTGTCTACCTCTGCGCCTTCGTCGGAGCCGCCCTCCAGTTCCGCGCCCTGATCGGGGCGCACGGCATGCTGCCCGTCCCGCGCTACGTCCGCTACGTCCCCTTCCGGCACGCCCCGAGCCTGTTCCAACTGCGCTACTCGGACCGGCTCTTCGCGACCTGCGCCTGGAGCGGGGCGGTGATCGCGGCGGCGCTCGCGGCCGGCGTGGGCGATATGGTGCCGCTGGGCGCGGCGATGGGAATGTGGGCGGTGCTGTGGCTGCTGTACCTGTCCATCGTCAACGTGGGCCAGACCTGGTACTCGTTCGGCTGGGAGTCGCTGCTGCTGGAGGTCGGGTTCCTGGCCGTATTCCTCGGCAACGCGCACGTCGGTCCACCCGTGTTGATGCTGTGGCTGCTGCGGTGGGTGTTGTTCCGGGTCGAATTCGGCGCCGGGTTGATCAAGATGCGGGGCGACGCCTGCTGGCGCAAGCTGACCTGCCTGTACTACCACCACGAGACGCAGCCGATGCCGGGCCCGCTCAGCTGGTTCTTCCACCATCTGCCCCGGCCCCTGCACCGGGTGGAGTGCGCGGCGAACCACGTGACCCAGCTGGTGGTGCCCGTACTGCTGTTCACCCCGCAGCCGATCGCCTCGTACGCCGCCGGGCTCATGGTGGCCACCCAGTTGTGGCTGGTGCTCTCGGGCAACTTCGCCTGGTTGAACTGGCTGACCATCGTGCTCGCCCTGTCGGCCGTCGACTTCACGGGCCTCGCGGGAGCGCCGCCCGCGGCCGCCTCGCGCGGGGCGCCGCTCTGGTACGTGATCGTGGTGTGCGCGGTGACCGTGCTGGTGCTCGTGCTGAGCCGGCATCCGGTGGCCAACCTGATCTCGCGGCGCCAGGTGATGAACCGCTCCTTCGACTCCTTCCACCTGGTCAACACCTACGGGGCCTTCGGCACGGTCGGCCGCATCCGCGACGAGGTGGTGGTGGAGGGGACGGCGGACCGGGTGCCGCGCGACGAGGCGGAGGGCGGCACGTGGCGGGAGTACGGCTTCAAGGGCAAGCCGGGCGAACCGCGCCGGATCCCGCGCCAGTTCGCCCCGTACCATCTGCGCCTCGACTGGCTGATGTGGTTCGCGGCGCTGTCGCCGGCCTACGCGCGGGACTGGTTCGGGCCGTTCGTGGAGCGGCTGTTGGTGGGCGACCGGGACACGCTGCGGCTGCTGCGCCACAACCCCTTCCCGGACGCCCCGCCGCGTTACGTCCGCGCCAGGCTCTACCGCTACCGGTTCACCACCTGGCGCGAGCTGCGCGAGACGGGTGCGTGGTGGCACCGCACGCTGCTGCGCGAGTACCTGCCGCCCACCCGTCTCGCGGAGGCGGCCTCAGCCGAGCCCGAGTAGTACCTCGGCCTCCCGCTCGGGCGCGAGACCCTTGGTCGAACGGTCGGAACGCATCGGGGCCTCGCCCCCGATCGAGCGCAGCCAGGCCCAGGTGTCGGCCACGGTCTCCTCGACGGGGCGGCACCGCAGGCCCGCTTCCAACGCCTTGGTGACGTCGGCGCGGAACATGTAGTCGTGCGACGCGCCCTCCGGGATCCACACGGGCAGTTCGACCCAGGGTTCGATGCCGGCCGCCTCGATGGTGGCGGCGTCCGCCCAGCGGGGTTCGGCGGCGGACCCGGTGGCGGCGACGCAGGCGTCGAGGAAGGCGCCCATCGTGGCGTGGCCGGTCGGGGAGACCAGGTTGTAGGCGCCCGCGAGTCCGGCCTCGGCGGCGTCGAGGGTCCAGTGCGCGAGGTCGCGCACGTCGATGTACTGGAGCGGCAGCTCGCCGGGGCCGGGGGCGAGGAACGGGCCGCCGCGCGCGACGCGGTTCAGCCACCAGGGCAGCCGGCCGACGTTCTCGTACGGGCCGAGGATCAGGCCGGCGCGCACCAGCAGGGCGCGCTCCCCGAAGGCGGCCTCGACGGCGAGTTCGCCGCCGCGCTTGTCCTCGGCGTAGGCGGTGGATTCGGCGTCGGGCGAGCCCTCCACGAGCGGGCCGTCCTCGGCGAGGCCCGCCGGGGCGGGGTAGGCGTACACGGAACGGCTGGAGACGTACGCGTATCCGCCGGCGCGGCCCGCGAGCAGGCGCGCGCTGTCGCGGACGGCGGTGGGGGCGCCGCTCCAGGTGTCGACGACGAGGTCCCACTCCCCCTCGGCGAGAGCGTCGAGCCCGCCGGGGGCGGTGCGGTCGCCGTGGAGCGAGGCGACCCCGGGCGGCGGCGCGTGGTGCCCCCGGTGGAAGACGGTCACCTCCCAGCCGCGCTCCAGCGCGTCCTCGGTGATCGCACGTCCGACGAATTCGGTTCCACCCAACATCAGCAGTCTCATGGGGTCGACCCTGCCCGGTATGGGGCGGCGGGGACACCCTTGATCGCCGACAGCGATGACGCTGTGGGCGTAGACCGGACGGGAACCTCTCCCAGCCCGCGTCCGCGCACGCCACACCCCCGTCACCGTGGGGTGCGGGGGCGCGGTTCGGGCCCGTGGGGTGGGCCGATGGGCGTCCTGACCTGATCCGAGGCGACCCGGACCGGTCTGGTCTGCTACTAGTCGACGCTGGGCAGGATGTGCGGTTCCGCCAGGTCGTCCTCGTAGCCGGCCAGTCGGATCGGGGCGGAGCGGGCCCACACGTCGAGACTGCCGAGTTCGTCGGACCGCGTGTTCACCCCCGGCGCCTTGCGCTCCATGGTCTGTTCGGGCTTGGTCTTTTCAGTCACCGCGCACTCCCTTGTGTCGCGTAACCCGGCGGGCTCGTCCGCGCGCCGGAGTAGGGATATAGAAGGTTTTCCGGACGCGGTGGCGCCTTGGTGGAGCGGGGCCCGGGTGGGGCCTCCTTGCCGATCAGGGTACACATATGAGCGGGGTTCCGCTCGATGGATCGGTAAAATTCGCGCTGGACCGCTTGTTTTCTCCGTGAGTTCAGGAAGTCGTACTCCGGTGTGCCCGCCCGGACTGATCTGCTCGGCGGTTGGCGGCGCGCGAGCGCGGACGACGGAAGGAGTTGGGGTGGCGAGTTCCGGAGTGCCCTTGGTCCGCAGTGTGGACGAGTTGATGGAGCTGCTGCACGCGCGGCACGGGAGCGGACTGCGGACGGCCGCACTGCTGCGCCGCTCTCACCCGTTCGACAAGGAACTGCAGGTCGCGGGGCTCCTCCAGGGCCTCGACGGGCTGTCGAGCGGCGGCGACGGCGCCGCCGAGGCCGTGCGCGGACTGCTGGGCGAGCGCGTGGCGCGATTGCTCCGGGCGGGTGATCCGGCGGCCGACGCCCCCGACGTGGAGGCCCTGCGGCTGGCGGCCCAGACGAGCGCGATCGCCGACCCGGACGCCGGCGTCGTGGAGGACTGGCGTCCGGTCCTGGAACTCATCGCCGCGGGCGCGTACCAGATTTGACGCGCACACCCGGACGGGTGAACTTTCCGACATGACGAAGCCCCGGCCGCGGGTGCCGGGGCTTCGTCTGGAGCGGGGCCTACCAGTTGGCGGGGGCGTAGTCCTTCAGGAAGACGCCGTACAGGTCCTCGCCCGCCTCGCCGCGCACGATCGGGTCGTAGACGCGGGCCGCGCCGTCGACCAGGTCGAGGGGGGCGTGGAAGCCCTCCTCGGCGAGGCGCAGCTTGTCGAAGTGCGGACGCTCGTCGGTGATCCACCCGGTGTCGACCGAGGTCATCAGGATGCCGTCGGACTGGAACATCTCCTGGCCGCTGGTCCGCGTGACCATGTTCATCGCCGCCTTGGCGGCATTGGTGTTCGGGTGCCCCGCGCCCTTGTAGCCGCGGCTGAAGACGCCCTCCATCGCGGAGACGTTGACGACGTACGCCCGGCCGCTGGACGCCTTCCGCGCGGCCTCGGCCATGGCCGGCCGGAGCGCGCTGATCAGGATGAACGGCGACGTGTAGTTGCACAGCTGGGTTTCGAGCAGTTCCACCGGGGAGATCTGGTCGATGGTCTGCACCCAGGTGTTGCTCTCGACCACGTCCGGCAGCAGGCCGCCCGCGTCGATGGCGGTGCCGTCGAGGTGCCGCTCCAGGCTGGCGTTGCCGGCGACCAGGGCGAGGTCGGCGACCTTCTGGGCTTCGAGCCCGCTCACGCCGACGGGCAGCGCGGCGAGGCCGTCGACCGCACCGGAGTTGAAGGCACCGATGACGTGGTGGGCGGGCAGCTCGCCGGCGGGCAGCGGGGCGCTCTCACCCTCGACCAGGGCCGCGTAGGCGGTGGGCAGCCGGCGCACGGTCTGCGTCGCGTTGTTGACGAGGATGTCCAGCGGACCGGCCGCCGCCACCTGGTCGGCGAGCGCCACCGCCTGGGCCGGGTCGCGCAGGTCGATGCCGACGACCTCCAGGCGGTGCATCCAGTCCGCCGAGTCGTCCATCGCCTTGAAGCGGCGGATGGCGTCCTTGGGGAAGCGGGTGGTGATCGTGGTGTGGGCGCCGTCGCGCAGCAGCCGGAGCGCGATGTACATGCCGATCTTGGCCCGGCCGCCGGTGAGCAGCGCGCGCTTGCCGGTGAGGTCGGCGCGGACCTCGCGCTTGGCCCGGTTCACGGTGGCGCAGGCGGGGCAGAGCTGGTGGTAGAAGTAGTCGACTTCGACGTACCGGGTCTTGCAGACGTAGCAGGAGCGCGGGCGCTGGAGTATTCCGGCGATCCGGCCGGCCTCGGTGACCGAGGAGGGCAGCAGGCCCTCCGTCTCGTCGTCGATCCGTTCGGCGGAGCCGGTCGCGGTCGCCTCGGTGACGGCCTTGTCGTTGGCGGTCTTGGCGGCGCGGCGCTCCTGGCGCCGGCGCTGCTTGACCGTGCGGTAGATGCCGGCGGTGGCGCGGCGTACGGTGATGGCGTCCGGGTGGTCGACGTCGATCTTGTCCAGCTCGTCGAGCACGCTGAGGCACACGGCCAGTCGCTCGGGGTCGATGCCCGGCCCGTAGCCGTGGTCGTCCCCGATCACGTGGTTGTCTTCGGTCACCGTCATGGCCGCTGCCGTTCCCTGTTCACTCGTCCGCATCCGCCTGCTGCGGAAGTCCCCAAAACGGCAACTGTACGGAGCCGACACGCCCGGAACAAACCCGTACGCGTCCGCCTCACGCACGGCGAGCGCCGTGTCACGAGCGGTGTCACGAGCCGCGTCACGAGCGGTGTCACGAGCGGGTCTCGCGAGGAGCGCGCGGAGGTGGCCGAAACGCGTTGTCGGCCGGGTCCGCTGTACTGCGGGCGGTGTATGCCACGAGGATGACTCGCGCGTCGATCAAGAAGCCTCCGGACGGATGAATCACCCGCCCGGGTGGGGCATGGTGGCTTTCATGAGTGCCCTGAGCCTGTCGGTTCTGCTCTGCCTGGTGTCCGCCGTCGCGTACGCGGGCGGCGCGATCGTCCAGGAACACGTCGCGGCGAGCTCCCCCGAGCACGCCTACGCCCCGCTGCGCCGGGCCGGCTGGTGGGTGGCGATCGGCCTGAACGGGCTCGGCGCCCTGCTGCACGTGCTCGCGCTGGCCTACGGGCCGCTGAGCCTGGTCCAGCCGCTGGGCGCGCTGACCATCGTGTTCGCGCTGCCGATGGCGGCCGTCTTCGTGGGGCGCAGGGCGGGCGCGGCGGCTTGGCGCGGGGCGCTGATCGCCACCGTCGGCCTGGCCGGGCTGTTGGCGTTGACCGGCGGCGACGGGCGCGGACGTCAGGGCCTGGACGGCGGCGAGCGGTGGCTGCTGCTGACGGTGACGGGAGCCGTGGTCGCGGCGTTGCTGGTCGCCGCGCACCGGGCGCACCGGCCGGTGGTGCGCAGCGTCCTGCTGGCCGCCGCCGCCGGAACGGCCTTCGGGATGGCCTCGGTGTTCACCAAGGCGGTGGCCGAGGGCTTCACGCCGGGGGCCCTGGCGGCGCCGGCGGCGGACGCGGCGGCGATCGCCGTCCTGGCGGCCGGCGGGCTGCTGCTGTCGCAGGCGGCCTACCGGGGCGCCGGGCTGACCGCGCCGCTGGCCACGGTGACCGTGGCCAACCCGGTGGTGGCGGCGGCGGTCGGGATCTCCCTGTTCGACGAGGGCTTCCGGTTCGGGACGGCGGGCGCGCCGGCCGCACTGGCGAGCGGCGTGCTGGCGGCGGCCGGCCTGATCCTGCTCACGGCCGTGCCGCCGCACGTGCGCGGGTCAGATGGCGACGCCCTTGCCGCGGAGGTACTTCAGGGGGTCGATGTCGGAGCCGTAGCCCGGCCCGGAGCGCATCTCGAAGTGCAGGTGGGGGCCGCTGGAGTTGCCGGTCGAGCCGGAGCGGCCGATGCGCTGGCCGCCGGAGACCTGCTGGCCGGCCTTGACGCCGAGCGCGGAGAGGTGGGCGTACTGGGAGTAGCGGCCGTCGGAGTGCCGGATGACGACCTGGTACCCGTAGGCTCCGGCCCAGCCGGCCGACTCGACGGTGCCGGAGCCGACGGCCTTGATGCTGGTGCCGGTCGGCACCGGGAAGTCGACGCCCGTGTGGTAGCCGCTGGACCAGGAGGACCCGGAGACGCGGTAGGCGGTGCCGATGGCGCCGTCGACGGGGGCGCTGAACCCACCCGAGGCCGGCTTCTGTTGCGGTGAGGCGGGCTTGGCGGCCTGCTCGGGCTTGGGCTTGGGCTTGTCCGCCGGCTTCTCGGCGGGCTTGCTCGGCTGGGGCGTGGGCTTCGTCTGCTCGGGCTTCGGGGCGGCCGGCTTGGTCTGCTCCGGCTTCGGGGCGGCCGGCTCCACCGGCTTGACCGGCTCGGCGGTGCGCGGCGGCTTCTCCGGGTTCTGCGCGGGCGGGGCCACCGGTGCGGTGGTGACGCGCAACGTGAGCCGCTGGCCGGGGAAGATCAGGTTGGGATTGGCCCCGACGGTGGCCCGGTTGGTCTCGTAGAGGGCCTGCCAGCCGCCCTCGACGCGCTGGTCGGTGGCGATCGCCGACAGGGAGTCGCCGGGGGCGACGACGTACGGGTTCGGCAGCACGGAGGTGCCGGTCGGGCGGGGCGCGGTGACGGGAACCGGGGTGGTGGCCTTGGTCGGCAGCTGCGCGTCCATGGGCGCCTGCGCCGTCCCGACGGGAGGCTTCGACGTCGCGGAGGGCCCCGTGGCCTGCGCCGATGGCTTCGCCGACGGCTTCGCGTCCACCGCCGGCGCCGGCCCGCTGCGGCTGAGCCCCGCCTGCGGCCCGCAGGCGGGCCACGCCTTCGGCCCCTGCCCCTTGAGGACCTTCTCCGCGACCGCGATCTGCTGGTCCTTGGTGGCCAGGTCGGCGCGCGGGGCGTAGGCCGTGCCACCGAAGGCCTTCCACGTGCTCTGGCTGAACTGGAGGCCGCCGTAGTAGCCGTTGCCCGTGTTGACGTGCCAGTTCCCGGTCGCCTCGCAGGCGGCGACGTCGTTCCAGGTGTCGACGGACGCGGCATGCGCGACGCCGGCTCCCATGAAGGGGAGGGCCATGCCGGCGCCGCCGGCGGTGACGGCGAGCGAGGCCCGGTTGATGCTGCTCGGCTGGTACCGGCGGTGCCGGCCCCGTACACCCATGGGAGCCCCCTTGAAGACATCAGGAACCGCACAACCTAACGCTGCTCGCAATGGCCGACAAGAGCGACAACCAGCCGCCTTCAAGGCGAAGTTGAGGACACGTCGAGAACATCGGATCTGTCGTGATCCGTGTCGATGTAGCGTCGACACTCCCCGCACATCGAGGCACGCAGGAGCGCACGCATGAGCAGCAGCACCGCCCAGATCGGTGTCACCGGACTCGCGGTGATGGGCAGCAACCTGGCCCGGAACTTCGCCCGCAACGGCTTCACCGTCGCCGTCCACAACCGCACCGCCGCGAAGACGAAGGCCCTGGTGGAGGAGTTCGGCCACGAGGGTGCCTTCGTCGCGGCCGAGACCGCGAGGGAGTTCGTGGACGCGCTGGAGCGCCCGCGCCGACTGATCATCATGGTCAAGGCCGGGGAGCCGACCGACGCCGTGATCCGCGAGTTCGCCCCGCTGCTGGAGGAGGGCGACGTCATCATCGACGGCGGCAACGCCCACTTCGAGGACACCCGCCGCCGCGAGCGCGAGCTGCGCGAGCAGGGCATCCACTTCGTGGGCGCGGGCATCTCGGGCGGCGAGGAGGGCGCGCTGCTCGGCCCCAGCATCATGCCCGGCGGTCCGGCGGAGTCGTACGCGTCCCTGGGTCCGCTGCTGGAGAAGATCGCCGCCAAGGCCGCCGACGGCACGCCGTGCGTGTCGCACGTGGGCCCGGACGGCGCCGGTCACTTCGTCAAGATGGTGCACAACGGCATCGAGTACGCCGACATGCAGCTCATCGCCGAGGCCTACCACCTGCTGCGCGAGGTCGCCGGCTACTCCCCCGCGAAGATCGCCGAGACCTTCCGCGCCTGGAACCGGGGCCGCCTCGACTCGTACCTGATCGAGATCACCGCCGAGGTCCTCGCGCACACGGACGCCGCCACCGGTCGTCCGTTCGTGGACGTCGTGGCGGACGCGGCCGAGCAGAAGGGCACCGGCCGCTGGACCGTGCAGATCGCCCTGGACCTGGGCGTGCCCGTCTCGGGGATCGCCGAGGCCGTCTTCGCACGCGCCGTCTCCGGCCACGGCGACCTGCGCTCCGCCGCGCGCGAGCTGGCGGGACCGACGGCGGCGCCGCTGTCCGGGGAGGCCGCGGACGCCTTCGCCGCGCAGGTCGAGCAGGCCCTGTACGCCTCGAAGATCGTCTCGTACACGCAGGGCTTCCACCAGATCCAGGCCGGCAGCGCCGAGTACGGCTGGGGCGTGGACCTGGGCGCGGTGGCCTCGCTGTGGCGTGGCGGCTGCATCATCCGGGCGGCCTTCCTCGACCGGATCCGCGCCGCCTACGACGCCCGGCCCGACCTGCCGAGCCTGCTCGCGGACGCGCACTTCGCGGCCGAGACCGGCGCCGCCCAGGACGACTGGCGCGAGGTGCTGGTCGCCGCGGTCCGCCAGGGCATCCCGGTGCCGGCGTTCGCGGCCTCACTGGCCTACTACGACGCACTGCGCGCGGAGCGCCTGCCCGCCGCCCTCACCCAGGGCCAGCGCGACTTCTTCGGAGCGCACACCTACCGGCGCACCGACCGCGAGGGCTCGTTCCACACCCTCTGGAGCGGCGACCGCTCCGAGGTCCGTACGGACTGACGCGCGCGGGCGCTCAGCTCAGCGGCCCCGGCTGCGGGATCGGCGCCGGTCCGGGCGGCGCGGGCACCGGATCGGGCTCCGGGACCGGTCCGGGCACCGGCGGCACCGGGCGCGGGATCGGTTCCGGGTCGGGCAGCGGCGGGAACGGCTTCGGATCGGGCTCCGGGACCGGGGGCTGCGTCTGCTCTACGTTTCGCACCATAGGTCACACCTTCCCCCGATCCGACCCCCTACGCCCGGCGTGCGCACCCGCGCGGGCCGGGCGTAGGTGTAGGCGCAGGGCGGCGTCCAGGCCGAGGCGCGGGCTGGACAGCACGGGCAGCGGGGTGCGTACGAGGGCCGCGGCATCCGCCATGGAGGCCTGGGCCAGGACCACGACGTCCGCTTCGGTGACGGCGTCGGCCGCTCGCGCCACGGCTGCGAGGTAGCCGGCGGTGTCGCCGGCCTCGAAGAGCTCCCAGGCGCCGGGCACCACCCGCGCCCGGACCGCCACGGGTCTCCCGGCGGCCTCCTCGGCGAGCAGTTCCCCGGTCGGGGCGAGCGTCGATTCCACCGTGGCGAGTACGACGATCCGCGGGCCGGCGCGGACGGCTTCGGCCGCCATCGGCCGGTCCACGCGCAGCACCGGCGACCCCACGGCCGGCGCCAGGGACTCGGCGACCGACCCGAGGGTGGAGCAGGTGACCAGCACCGGACCGCCGGTGTCCGCCAGCAGCCCGAGCAGGTCGTCGGCGACGGACTCCGGGCCGCGCGTCCGGGCCCGCTCCAGCAGCTCGGGGGCGACGAGGTGGCGCAGGACCGCGCCGGGGTGGTCCCGGTCGCGCAGGGCCTCGAAGACCGGGACGTGCACAGGCGAGGTGTGCAGCAGGGTGAGCCCGGCCGGGGCTCCCGTCACCACCGGGAGGGGTCGGCGTCCAGCTCCGCCTTCGCCGCCTCGACCAGGTCGAGCGGGGCCACAGGCGCCTGGTCGGGGTGCTTGGCGGCCCAGGCGGCGGCGTAGGGGCACAGCGGTACGACCGGGACGCCCTCGGCGGCGGCGATCCCGTAGAACCCCTTGACCAGGTCCCCGGCGATGCCGCGCCCCTCGTTCCCCGGCTCGACCACCGTGTGGACGGCGACGAGGGCGTGGGGCTCGGCCGCGAGGACGAAGTAGGCGATGGAGCCGACCGGTTCCCCGCCCTCGACGGCGAGCAGCCGCCCGGCCTTCCGTTCGTCCCGCAGTTCGACCGCCATGCTCGACTCCCCTCAGACAGCCACCGCGTGGGGGCTGCGCTCCTGATCCGTCCCCGGAACGGGCGCGGACGGATCCGCACCCAGCTCGATGATCTTATTGTCGGCGTCCACGTGCACGACGCGCGGCCTCAACGCCCGCGCCTCGGCGTCCTCGACCTGCGCGTAGCTGATGAGGATGACCAGGTCCCCGGGGTGCACGAGATGCGCGGCGGCCCCGTTGATCCCGATGACCCCGGACCCGCGCTCCCCCTCGATGACGTACGTCTCCAGCCGGGCCCCGTTGGTGATGTCCACGATGTGGACGAGCTCCCCGGGCAACAGATCGGCGGCGTCGAGCAGATCGGCATCCACGGTGACGGACCCGACGTAATGCAGATCGGCCTGCGTCACGGTGGCGCGGTGGATCTTGGACTTGAACATGGTGCGAAGCATGGAGTAACTCCCGATATGTCTGCTCCCTGCCTGCTCATTGCAGGTCAAGGGCGGTCTCCGCAGACTACAACGCTTCGCATGTCCGGTCAGCTGTCCCCGGGTCTTTCAGGGACTCATGCTGACCGTTTGCCGACCTTTAGTGACTGCCGCTGAGCTCGCCGCTGAGGGTCTTGTGGATGAGGGCGCTCGGATCGTTGAGGCCGATGATCTCGACCGTCTTGCCGCGCTGGGCGTACTTGTTCTCGATGGCGTCGAGGGTGGCGACGGAGGAGGCGTCCCAGATGTGGGCGGCGGACAGGTCGATGACGACCTTGTCGGGGTCGGTGGCGTAGTCGAACCGGCCCACGAGGTCGTTGGAGGAGGCGAAGAACAGCTCGCCTGTCACCCGGTAGAGCACGGTGGTGCCATCGGGGTCGGTGACCGAGGTGACCTCGGCGAGGTGGGCGACGCGCTTGGCGAAGATGACCATCGCGGTGACGGAGCCGACGACGACGCCGATGGCGAGGTTGTGGGTCGCGACGACGCAGGCGACGGTGACCACCATGACGGCGATCTCCCCGGCCGGCAGCCGCCGAAGCGTCTTCGGCGCGATGGAATGCCAGTCGAAGGTCGCGAAGCAGACCATGACCATGACGGCGACAAGGGCGGCCATGGGAATGTCGGAGACGACCGGGCCGAAGACGATGCACAGCACCATGAGGAACACGCCGGCCAGGAAGGTCGACAGGCGGGTGCGGGCACCGGAGACCTTCACATTGATCATCGTCTGGCCGATCATCGCGCAGCCGCCCATGCCGCCGAAGAAACCGGTGACGATGTTCGCGACGCCCTGGCCGATGGACTCGCGGGTTTTGTCGGAGTGGGTATCCGTGATGTCGTCGACCAGCTTCGCCGTCATCAGCGACTCCATCAGGCCGACCAGCGCCATCGCGAACGCGTACGGGGCGATCGTCGTCAGGGTCTCCAACGTGAACGGCACGTCCGGAAGGCCCGGAACGGGCAGCGAGGACGGCAGGGCGCCCTTGTCGCGGACGGTCGGCACCGCGATCCCGGCCGCGACGGTGATCACGGTCAGAATCACGATCGACACCAGCGGGGCCGGAATCGCGGTGGTCACCTTCGGGAAGAACACCATCAGCGCCAGCCCAGCCGCGATCAGCGGGTACACGGCCCACGGCACGTCCCGCATCTCCGGGACCTGAGCCATGAACATCAGGATGGCGAGCGAGTTGACGAAGCCGATCATCACCGAGCGCGGGATGAACCGCATCAGCTTGGCCACCCCCAGCGCGCCGAGCGCGATCTGGAACACGCCGGCCAGGATGACGGCCGCGACCAGGTAACCCAGACCGTGCTCACGGTTCAGCGGCGCGATCACGAGCGCGACGGCGCCGGTCGCCGCCGAGATCATCGCCCGCCGACCGCCCACGACGGAGATCACCACCGCCATGGTGAACGAGGCGAACAGACCGATCGCCGGATCCACCCCGGCGATGATCGAGAACGAGATCGCCTCCGGGATCAGCGCCAGCGCGACCACCAGGCCGCCCAGCACCTCGGTACGCCACACCTTCGGATCGGACAGCCAGTCGGGCCGCAGACCGCGCAGCCGCGCGGCGGGAGACACCGCGGAAGCAGAAGAGGACAAGGGAAACGGGAACCTGTCGTACTCGGGTACGCCCCGCTCCGGGCAGGCCGGGGGACGTACGGGAGACGCGGAAGGGCCGGGCCGGCACCCCCGCGGACGGCCCGCAAGGAGGGCCGGAGGTCAAAGGGACGGAGCGGTGGCCTGCGCGGAGGCGCGGCCGGCCGCACGTCAGGGGCGAAGCGTCACGGCGGGCAGGCGACGGCGCCGGGCGTCATGGGCTCGCGCACGCTCGCTCCTGCAAGAATCGGATCTTCGCCGGGGGCGCCGTCGGCCCCGACACAGCAACGGCGGGGTGGTCACGGGCCACCCGCACACCGGATACCCTACCCTAACGTTAGGGTAAAGATCGGTGGGGTCGCGCTGTAGGCGGCCCGGCCACGAGGCCCAGGACCAGAGGATCACCGGCGTGGACGACAAGCACATGCAGATCGGCGAGGTCGCCACGCGGACCGAGCTGTCCCTGCGCACCATCCGGCACTACGAGGAGACCGGCCTGGTCACCCCGTCCGCCCGCTCCCAGGGCGGCTTCCGCCTCTACACCGAGACGGACGTCGACCGCCTCATGGTCATCCGCCGGATGAAGCCCCTCGGCTTCACCCTCGACCAGATGCGCGACCTGCTGGACGCGACCGACCGCCTCGACGCCGACGACGATCTCGCGACCGAGGGCCGGGAAGCCCTGCTGGACCGCGTACGCGAGTACGAACGGGCCGCCACAGAACAGGTCGAGAAGCTCCGCGTCCAGCTGTCCCGCGCCGAGGACTTCGCCGTCACCCTCCGAGTCCGACTGCACGAGAAGGCACCCGTACGACCCTGAGCCCCGCCGACCGCGCGGTGCCACCCACCCGCGTCACCGACTCGTACGTCCGGCCGACCGGCACGCAGCGGGCGAGGAGAGCGGCACACGACAGCGAACCGGTTCTCACGGCGGACCGCCGTCAGGCTCCGGCATGGCGGCCGTGGTCGCGCGCGAAGGCGTCGAAGACCTCTCGCGCCGTGCCCTGGGTGTGGAGGAAGCGCTGGTCGAGGATCAGGGCCAGGTCCTCCAAGGCTGCGCGGAGCACGGCGGCCGCGAGCCGGACATCGGGATGGCGGGCGCCCGCCGCCTGGTCGGCCAGGTTGTCGGCGTAGGTGATGTGGAGTGCCAGCGACGTCCGGTCTTCTCCGTCGTAGAAGTAGTAGGACTCGGCGTACTGCATGAAATCGACCGAGATCACCGAAATCCCGCCGGCCAGGCTGTCGAGGATCGCCGCCCCCGCGTCCGCGTCGATCTGCTCCGTCGTGGGGTGGGTGCGGGCGAGGTGGGAGAGGCGCAGCGCCAGCGCCCGGCGGCGGGCAAGGGCGGGGTAGATGCCGAGGGTCCACGAAACGGTCGCCGTCAGGAGGGCAAAGCCGACGAGGGCCTCCATCGGGGCGATGACCCGCAGCCATCCCTTGGTCGGTGCGATGTCGCCGAGGCCGAGCGTGGAGACGTTGACCAGGGAGATGTAGAGCGCGTCGAGGAATCGTGCGTGATCGGCGGGCCGCAGTCCGGCCGCGTAGGTGAACGAATCCGGCATGTGCGGCCAGTAGATCAGCGCCCAGCCCACGACCACGGTCAGGGCCCACACCGCCACCACGGCCACCATCGCGAGGGGCCCGGCCAGCCCGGAGGCCCGGCGGCGTGCCGTCAGCGACCCGGACAGCCGCCACAGCCCCGTCATGACCAGTCGGCTCAGACCGCCGTGGCGCGTGGGATGCCACAACGTGTGGAAGACGTCCCGCAGGACGAACAGCACCAGGACCACGCCCGCGATGTTGAACAGCCAGCTCATCCGGCTCCCCTTCCCTCCTTCGGCCGCCGCAGTCGTGCGCTCGAAGCGCCCCGCCGGGAGAAAGCCGGGCACATCGGATGCTTCGTCCGCTCAGCGGAAGCTCAAATCCGGATAACGATCGCATCACCGACCCTTGAATTTGCGGGGCGCAGCCGCAGCCACGTGACGCGGGTCACTAAAGATCACGTAAAGAGGGTGCTAAGAATGCGCAACTCCGCTTTCGGCCCACCCCTCACCGGACCACGGAGTGCCGGCACGCACCGGCTTTGCACGGCCAGGGAGGTCACGTTCCGAGTCCGCGGACCGAGACGCCCAGGGTCGCCGATCGGACAACGGCGTTTGCTCATGCCCGCCCGCACTCACACCGTCGCACCGCACTGCGCCGGTTCTGCGCCATCGAGGTGAAGCCTGATGTCACTCGACACGACACCATCACCAACTCCGTAGACGAGGCAGTCAGCGGATTCTTCGAGCCCATAGCCAAGTGGCTCGGAGACGTCGTCTTCTACTCCGTCCCCGTCGCCGGCACCCAGCTGCCGCTGATCGTCGCCTGGCTCGTCGTCGCCGGACTCGTCTTCTCCGGCTGGTTCGGCCTGGTCCAGATACGCAAGTTCCGCCTCGCGGTGGACGTGGTGCGCGGGAAGTACGACGAGAAGGGGGCGGCCGGCGAGGTCAACCACTTCCAGGCCCTGACCGCCGCCGTCTCCGGCACGGTCGGCCTCGGCAACATCGCCGGTGTCGCCGTCGCCGTCTCCATCGGTGGCCCGGGTGCCGCCTTCTGGATGATCCTCTGCGGCCTGCTGGGCATGGCGTGCACACCTCGCGCCTTGGTGTGCACGGACCCGCTGGCCAAAGCGAACGCCGATACCACCGTGCGGGCCGGATGCGCGGTGAACAGCGAGTGCCACACCCGTGCGCTACGACCCGTCACCCGGCCGCCTACCTTCCGACTCGGCACCATCGTCGGGCCCGAGCACCAAGGGTGGTCAAGGACCGGCGGCCGTCACCATGCCTTCGACGGACCGGAACCTCGGGGTCGAGAGGGTTGTGCGGCGCGGGATTCCCTCGTGGGCAGCAGGCCGTCCGAAGCAGTGACGACCGGGCATGGCGGGCATCGCCGCATGACCGCGCGGCCTTCCGGCCGCCCACACACTTCGGCTTTGCTTGCGCTTCGTCGCCGACCATCTGCAGGATCCCGTCCCCCGCCGCCCGAAGCTGATGTGGTTGCCCGGGTAGTCCGGCTTGGCGTTCGGGATCTTGCGGCCGGTCAGGCGTCCAGCCTGCGTTTTTGCAGGTCAAGGGCTCTTCAGTCGGGGCCGCTCCAGTCGAAGGGGAAGTGCTTGCTCGACTTGCCGGTGCGTTCCCAGGAGAAGCCGAACGCGTCGGCGCGGTCGACGGTGGCCCGGCCCCACGTGGCGGTCTGGCCCGGCCCTACCTCGGAGCCCGGGGCGTTGAGGACCTGGACGCGTGCGCCGTTCGGGGTGGTCGGGCCCGTGAGCGCCTCGGCGGTCGCCGTGACACGGCCCGGGATCTCGGCGCGCCAGGTGGCGAGGTCCTCGTCGATCTCCACGTGGATCGGGACGACGTCCATGCCCCGCATCTCGGGGTGGAACATCGCCCCGAACTCCGCCGGCCATCCGCCCGCCTCACCGCCGAAGACGGCCCCGAGCGCGGCGCGCTGCTGGTCGTCGGCGCGTTCGTCGAGGAAGACCGCGGCGTACGGATGGGTATGCGTGCCGGCCCAGGCGTTGCCTTCGAAGGAGGCGAGCATCAGGACGTTGAGGTCGTCGAGCCGTACGTCGCCGAAGTTGCCTTCCCGTATGTGCCAGGCCAATACGCCTTCGCAGTCGCCGTAGGTAGGGGGCTGCGCGAAGGTGCACGGGCAGGGAATGGCGCACTTGCACACGTCGAACCAGTCGCCGGCCAGGTGCCAACGCGTGCCGGTGGTGTCCTGCTGCGTCATGTCGCTTCCTCCCGCCGAGCCACGAGGAGCTCACTCGGAGTGGCGAGACCGCGTGCCCCGAGCCCGTTCCCAGGAGCGGAAGCGGAAGACGGTCTCCCTTCCAGCTTGCACCTCACGGCATCGAGCCCTCCAGCCCCGGCAGCATCCAGTCCTGGAACGGTGCGAGCACCGCCAGGACGAGAAAGGCGAGGCCCACGACACCGCTGAGGAGGACGCCCCGGGACCACAGCTTCTCCACGAAGATCACCACGGCCAGTCCGGCCATCGCCGCCACGTTCATCACGCCGAGCGGTATGAAGACGACCATCAGCCCCGCGCAGCAACCGACGCAGTACGCGCCGTGGTGGAGGCCCACCCGCAGGTCGCGGGCCGGTCGCCGGAAGCCGGCGTAACGCACCAGATGACCGAGCGGGTCGCGGCAGTGCCGCAGGCAGACGTTCTTGAGGGGGCCGAGTTGGTACAGGCCGGCGAGCAGGAAGGCGACCGCGCCGAGCCGGCGTCCGGCGGTGGGGTGGTCGTCCACCAGGCCGCCGGTGAAGGCCAGGGCCGCGTAGGCGAGCAGTCCGAAGGCGGTCCACACGAGCAGGTATCCGCCCACGAACTCGACGGTGCGGGCGGTCCGGGCCCAGCCGGAGGACTGCCGGCCGATCCCGCGTGCCCAGGTGAGGGCAACCGGCGCCATGGACGGCAGCATCATGGCCGCCATCATCGTCACCCAGAGCAGCAGGAACAGGGGCAGGGCCATCCCCATGGTGCCGGGCTCGACGCCCATGTCCTGGGCCTGCCGGATCGTCAGCACCCAGGCGGGCACCGCGATCAGGACGACGAGGATCCAGGCGGCCGCGAGATCCCGTGCGGGCAGCAACCCCCCGCCGGCTCCGGTCGGGGCCGGCGACCGGGCGGGTACGAAGGCGGAAATCCGGCTGCGACGCATCGGCGTGCCTTCCTGCGGCTGCTTCCAGAGCAGCACACGTCCCCCTCCGCCTATTCGACGCTACCAGGCGCTTCAGGGGGCCGCACCGGGGAAACCTGACCCGCTGTGGCTGGTAGATCACGGAGTGTCGCGGCGGGGAGTCTTCACATTGTGAGGATGGAGGGGACGCTTCCCCTTGTGTCGGCCGCCGAAATGTCGGGAACGCGCCGCGCGCTTGGTAGGCGTATGTCCGGTTTCGCTCCGCACCCTCGAAACGCTGCACCGATGTGTTACTCGATCATGGGAAGAAGTTGTGGCGATCTCCCGAATGAATCGGAAAGCCCGGTGTCCACGTGTTCGGCTCGGGCGTGAGGAGGCGTCAACACGGTTGGCCGGGCCACTCGTTCGCGTGCTTACATCTGGGCCGCGGCGGTTCTCGGAACGGTGGTCGATTGCCCACGAGGCCGTCGCGACCATGTGAAAAGCCAGACGAATGAAGGGTGCGCACACCATGCGTAACGACATCGAGACCCGCGAGATCGCCGACACCGAGCTGGACGCCGTGTCCGGTGGCCTCGGGATTTCCGGTGGCCTCGCCGGCGCCGTGACCGGCGACGTCCAGACCGTGCTGGGCGTGGCGACCTCGCTGGAGACCGTCCAGGGTGCGCTGGCCGTGCCCGGCCAGGTCATGGGCATCGCCGGCGTCAACGTCGGTGTCGCCGGTCTCTGAGCGGACATCCGCTGCCCGTGAACCCCGGAACATTCCCGTTCCGGGGTTCACGGGCGCTCGGCGACTCACAGCAATTCAGCAAGGTGTGACGAACGCAGTCGAAGGAAGAGTCCGTGCAGTTCCGTCAAAAGGCGCTTTCCAAGCTGCAATCACCCGATGAACTCGACCTGCCCGTACGCTTCGCGCGTCCGCAGGGTCGGCTCGTCCTGGCCGTCACGGTCGTGGCCATGGCGGCCGCGAGCTTCTGGGCGTTCACCGGATCCGTGTCCTCCAAGCTGAGCGCACCCGGCGTCCTCACCCACGCCGAGGGCAGTTACCTGCTGCAGAGCCCGTACGCGGGACAGGTCACCGCGGTCCTCGCGAAGGAGGGCCAGCTGCTGTCCACGGGCGCGCCCCTGCTCCAGGTCGGCACGGACCAAGGGGAGCGGGCCGTACGCATGGTGGCCGCGGGGCGGGTGAGGACCCTCGTCGCCAAGACGGGTTCGGTCGTCAGGGCCGGCGCGGACCTCGCGACGGTGGAGCGTGTGAGGAATCCGGGCGACCCGCTGGTGGCCGTGCTCTACCTGCCCGCCGAGAGCGGCGCGGCGATCTCCGTGGGCGCCTCGGTCGACCTCAGCGTCCAGTCCGTGCCCCGCCAACGGTTCGGCGTATTGCGCGGCCGGGTCAAGGAGATCGGCCGCACTCCCCAGACCGAGGCGCAGATCAGCGGCTTCCTCGGCGACGGCCGGCTCGCCGCGCAGTACGCCCGGAACGGCAATCCCGTCGCCGTCCTCGTGCGGCTCGAACGCTCCTCCGCGACCGCGTCCGGCTACCGCTGGTCTTCCGCGGACGGGCCCCCGTACGCCGTCGACTCCACGACCGTGGTCACCGGAGCCGTCCACCTCGCCGCTCAGCGGCCCGTCGACTGGCTGCTGCCGTGACCGCGAACCGGGGCGGCACGCGTCGCCGCCGTCCGGCGCCGGCCGACAGGGGAGCCGGGCGCCGCTCCGCGCACGGAAGGTCCGCACCCGCCCCCAAGGGCCGCACCCCCCGGAGCGTGCGCACCCCCACCGTGCTGCAGATGGAGGCGGTGGAGTGCGGCGCCGCCGCGCTGGCCATGGTGCTCGGCCACCACGGCCGCTTCGTCCCCCTGGAGGAGCTCCGCATCGCCTGCGGGGTCTCCCGCGACGGGTCCCGCGCGAGCAACCTCCTCAAGGCCGCCCGTAGTTACGGGCTGAAGGCCAAGGGCATGCAGATGGACCTGGCCGCGCTCGCCGGGGTGAGCCCCCCGGCGATCCTCTTCTGGGAGTTCAACCACTACGTCGTCTACGACGGCATGGGCCGCCGCTTCGGCCGCCGGGGCGTGTACGTCAACGACCCGGGCAAGGGCCGACGGTTCGTCCCCATGGACGAGTTCGACACCAGCTTCACCGGCGTCGTGCTCACCTTCGAGCCCGGCGAGGGTTTCCGCCGCGCCGGCCGTAAGCCCGGCGTCATGGGCGCCATGCCGGCCCGCCTGCGCGGCACGTCGGGGACCATGCTCGCCGCCGTGATCTCCAGCCTGCTGCTGGTGGTCGTCGGGGCGACGGTACCCGCGCTGAGCCGCACGTACATCGACATGTTCCTCATCGGCGAGCAGACGTCGCTGCTGGGTGTGCTCTTCGCGTCGATGGCGGCGGCCGTGGTGCTCACGGCGGTGCTCACGGCGGTGCAGCAGACCAATCTGCTGCGCGGACGCATCATCTCCTCGACCCTGGGCAGCGCCCGCTTCCTGCGCCACCTGCTCAGACTTCCGGTCGCCTTCCACTCCCAGCGCAACCCGGCCGACCTGGTCCAGCGCCTGCAGTCCAACGACGCGGTCGCCGAGACCCTCGCCCGGGACCTGGCCGCCGCCGGCGTGGACGCCGTGGTGGTCGTCCTCTACGCCGTGCTGCTGTGGACGTACGACCCGCAACTGACCGTTGTCGGCGTGCTGATCGCGCTGCTCAACATCGCGGCCGTCCGGATCGTGATCCACGTACGGGCCACCGGCACGCAGAAGCTGCGCGCCGAGAGCGCCCGGCTCACCAACACCTCGTACAGCGGTCTCCAGCTCATCGAGACGATGAAGGCGACCGGCGGCGAGGACGGCTTCTTCCGCCGCTGGGCGGGGCAGCACGCGGTCACGCTCGACGTGCAGCAGCGCCTCGGGGTGCCCAGTGCGTGGCTGGCGATCGTCGCGCCCACGCTGGCCGCGCTCAACAGCGCGCTGATCCTGATGATCGGCGGTCTGCGGGCGGTGGAGGGGCTCCTGTCGGTCGGTCTGCTCGTCGCCTTCCAGACGCTGGTGACCAGCTTCACCACCCCGATCACCCGTCTGGGCGGCGTGGCCGGACGCATCCAGGACTTCGCCGCCGACGTCGCCCGCCTCAAGGACGTCGAGAACTTCCCCGTCGACCCGCTCTTCTCACGGCGCGAGCCGCCCGCCGCCACCCGGCGACTCAAGGGCCACGTGGAGCTGGAGGGCATCACCTTCGGCTACAACCCGCTGGACGCCCCGCTGCTGGAGGACTTCTCGCTCTCGGTCGGCCCCGGCCGGCAGGTCGCGCTCGTCGGCGGCTCGGGCAGCGGCAAGTCCACCGTCTCCCGGCTGATATCCGGCCTCTACGCCCCCTGGGAGGGCACCATCCGCATCGACGGGATGCGGCTGGAGGACATCCCGCGCGGCGCGCTGGCCGCCTCCGTCTCCTTCGTCGACCAGGACGTCTTCCTCTTCGAGGGCACCGTCCGCGACAACGTCGCGCTGTGGGACCCCTCCATCCCGGACGAGGCCGTCATCGCCGCCCTGGAGGACGCCGCCGTGTACGACGTGGTCGCGCGCCGGGCCGGCGGCATCCACAGCCGTGTCGAGCAGGACGGCCGCAACTTCTCCGGCGGCCAGCGCCAGCGCCTGGAGATCGCGCGGGCGCTGGTGCGCCGCCCCAGCGTCATGGTCCTGGACGAGGTGACCAGCGCCCTGGACGCGGCGACCGAGCAGCTCGTCATCGACAATCTGCGGCGCCGCGGCTGCGCCTGCGTGGTCATCGCCCACCGGCTGAGCACGGTGCGCGACAGCGACGAGATCGTCGTGCTCGACCGGGGCACGGTCGTCGAGCGCGGACGGCACGAGGACCTGATCGCCGCGCGGGGCGCGTACGCCGAACTGGTCAAGGAGCACTGAGGTGGCTGAGGTGACTGAGGTGACTGGGGTGACTGGGGTGACGTCCCCCCACCAGGCCTACGTGGCCACTCCGGATCCGGTCGTGGCGGCCCTGGGCGGGCTCGGGTCGCCCGTCGACTGCGCGGGCGCCCGGAGTCTGTCCCTGGAGGGCCCGCTCGTGCTGTGGCTCGTCGTGGACGGCGAGCTCGACCTGTTCGCCGTCGACGCCGCGCAGGGGGGCCACTGGCATTTCCTGGGCCGGCTGGAGGCGGGCACGCTGCTGCTGGGCCCGGCCGAAGGCCCCGAACACACCTTGACCGCCCGGCCGCTACGGGGCTGCCGGCTGCGGCGCATCGAGCTGCACGAGCTCCAGCGCGGCCCCGAGTACGGCGGCGGGTGGAACCAGGGACAGTACGCGACCGCCGAGGCACCGCTCGGCCCGCTGGAGTACGCCTTCGCGCTCGGCGTCGGCCGCGGCCTTCGGGTGCTCTACCAGGCGCCGCTGGACAACCGCGCCACCACCGGCCGAGAGGGCGGCGCCGGGGCCGACGACGACATCCTGTGGATCCAGATGACGCCGGGCGGCGTGCGGTACGGCGCCCTGTACGAGCGATATGAGGGGTACGAGGGATACGGCCAGGCCGCCGCGCTCCTCGTCGACGCCGCGTTGTGGCAGGGCATGGTGGACCAGCAGTACCGCCTGCTGTACGCCCTGGACGACTGGATCGAGCAGCTCGAACGCGCCCACGAGGACCGCACGGCGGCCGGCATCGAGGCCGGCGAGGCCGCCCGTGCCCAGGCCGACAGCACGCTCCTCGCTTCCATCGACCGCTCGGGCCGGCGTTCGCGCCACGGTACGCGCGACGACGCCACCTTGGCGGTGTGCCGTCTGGTCGCCGGCGCGGCCGGCATCACCCTGTCCGAACCGGGCACCCCGGACGCCGCGTCCGGGCGGATCGACTCCGTCGAACGCATCGCGCGCGCCTCACGGATCCGCACCCGCACCGTCAGGCTCGCCGGCCGCTGGTGGCGAGAGAACAGCGGGCCCCTGGTGGGCCGGCGCGAGGAGGACGGGACGCCCGTCGCGCTGCTGTGGCGGCGGGGGCGGTACGAGGCCGTCGACCCCGCGACCGGAGCGCGCGAGAGCGTCGGCAAGGCCAATGCCGAGGACTTCGAGCCGTCCGCCGTCATGCTCTACCGCCCGCTGCCCGACGGCGGGACGGGGCTGCCGGCGCTGCTGCGTTTCAGCCTGCGCGGCACCGGCGAGGACCTGCGCGGCCTCGTCCTGGGCGGGCTGGCCGCGGTCGGCCTGGGCGCGCTCGTACCCATCGCGACCGGCAAGGTGCTCGGCGAGTACGTACCGCGCGCCGAGAACAGCCTGATCGTGCAGAGCGCCCTGGCGCTCATCGCGGCGAGCGTCGTCTCGGCCGCCTTCATGCTGCTGCAGAACGTCTCCATCCTGCGCATGGAGGGCCGTATCGAGGCGACGTTGCAGCCGGCCGTGTGGGACAGACTGCTGCGGCTGCCGGTGACGTTCTTCGCCGGCCGCTCCACCGGCGAACTGGCGAGCGCGGCGATGGGCATCAGCTCCATCCGCCGGGTGATGTCCGGCATCGGGTCGGTGGCCGTACAGGCGAGCACGGTCGGCGCCGTCAACCTCGTGCTGCTGCTCGTCTACAGCGTGCCCCTGGCCCTGGTGGCGGTCGCCCTCCTGCTGGTCATCGCCGCGGTCTTCCTGGGCATGGGGCTGTGGCAGCTGCGCTACCAGCGGCGGCTGATCACACTCGGCAACAAGCTCAACAACCAGGCGTTCCAGACCCTGCGGGGGCTGCCCAAGCTGCGCGTCGCGGCGGCCGAGAGCTTCGCGTACGCCGCCTGGGCGCGGGAGTTCGCCCGCACCCGCGAGCTCCAGCAGCGCATCGGCCGGATCAAGAACGTCGTCACGGTGCTGGGCGCGGTCTGTCCGATGCTCTGCACGCTCGTGATGTTCATGCTGCTCGCCGGACCGGCCCGGGGCAGCATGTCCGCCGGCGAGTTCCTCACCTTCAGCACCGCCGTGACGATGATGCTGTCCTCGGCGACCCAGCTGACCGGCGCACTCCTGTCGGCCGCCGCCGTGCAGCCGATGTTCGAGGAGATCAAGCCGGTCTTCCGGGAGGCCCCCGAGGTACGGGGCGCAGGCGCCCGGCCGGGCGTGCTCAGTGGCGCGATCGAGGCGCGGAACCTCTCCTACCGCTACAGCGAGGAGGGGCCGCTCGTACTGGACGACGTGTCGTTGCGCGTGCGGCCGGGCGAGTTCGTCGCGATCGTCGGCGCCAGCGGCTGCGGCAAGTCGACACTGATGCGCCTGCTCATCGGCTTCGACAAGCCGGCCGCCGGCAGCGTGCTGTACGACGGCCAGGATCTGGCGGCGCTCGATCAGGCGGCCGTGCGCCGCCAGTGCGGCGTCGTCCTGCAGAACAGCCGGCCCTTCTCGGGCTCGATCCTCGACTGCGTCTGCGGGGCCGAGACGTACACGCTCGACGAGGCGTGGGAGGCGGCATCGATGGCGGGCCTGGCGGAGGACATCAAGGCCATGCCCATGGGCATGCACACGATGCTGTCCGACGGCGGGGGCACGGTCTCGGGCGGCCAACGCCAGCGGCTGATGATCGCCCAGGCCCTCATCCGCAAGCCCCGCGTGCTCTTCCTGGACGAGGCCACCAGCGCGCTGGACAACGAGGCCCAGCGCGTGGTCATCGAGTCCACCCGCGCCCTGCGCTCCACCCGTATCGTCATCGCCCATCGCCTCTCCACGATCATGGACGCCGACCGGGTGATCGTCATGGCGGAGGGCCGGATCGCCCAGCAGGGACCGCCCGCCGAGCTGCTCGCCGATACGGACGGCCCCTTCCACGAGCTGGTCCGCCGGCAACTCGGGTAGCTCGCGTCAGGTGCCCTTCTTTCCCCCCAGGAACCGTCGCAGCCTGGCCAGGGGCCAGGTGTTGATGACGTCGTCCTTGGTCAGCCAGCCGCGTTGCGCCGTCGCCACCCCGTAGCGCATGTAGGGCAGGTGCGTGGTGGCGTGCGCGTCGGAGTTCACGGCGAACTTCACGCCGTAGGCCTTCGCGCGCAGGATGTCCTCGTCGCACAGGTCGAGCCGCTCGGGATGCGCGTTGATCTCCAGGGCGGTGCCCGAGCGCGCGCAGGCTTCGAACACCGCGTCGAAGTCGGCGTCGATGGCGGGGCGTTTGCCGATCCGGCGGGTCGTGGGGTGGCCGATGACGGCGACGTTCGGGTTCTCGCAGGCACGGACGAGGCGACGGGTGAGTTCCCGCCGGCTCTGGTTGAAGTGCGAGTGGACCGAGGCCACGCAGAGGTCGAAGTCCGCGAGGAACTCGTCGGGCCAGTCCAGGGAGCCGTCCGGGCCGATGTTGAGTTCGGTGCCGTGCAGCAGCCGCATCCTGTGGTGCGCGCCGTCCAGCGCGCGCATCCGTTCGCGTTGGGCGAGGATCTTCTCGGTGGTCATGCGCTGCATGTACAGGTTGGGGGCGTGGTCGGTGACCGCGTAGTACGCGTAGCCCCGGGCGGCAGCGGCGGCCACCATGTCCTCCAGCGGGGCCAGGCCGTCGGTGAGGTCGGTGTGGGTGTGCAGGTCGCCGCGGATGTCCTTCTCCGTGAGCAGCTCGGGCAGTTCGCCGCGCAGCCCGGCCTCGATCTCGCCGCGGTCCTCGCGCAGTGTCGGCGGTATCCAGGGCAGTCCGAGCCTGGCGTAGATGGCCTCCTCGGTCGCGGAGGTGAGGTTCTCGCCGCTCTCGGTGTCGAAGAGCCCGTACTCGGACAGTTTGAGGCCTTGGCGCACGGCGCGTTCCCGGGTGCGGATGTTGTGGGCCTTGGAACCGGTGAAGTACTGGAGGCCCGCGCCCCAGGAGACGGGCGGGAGGACCCGGAGATCGACTTGAAGACCGGTGGCGGTGCGTACGGAGGTCTTCTTCTCGCCGCGTGTGATGACCTCGGCCGTCTGCGGGAGGGCGGTGAGGGCCTCCATGAACGGGGCCGAGCGGTGCGCGGCCACCAGGATGTCGACGTCGCCGATGGTCTCCCGCATCCGGCGCAGGGACCCGGCGTACGCGCACCGGACGCAACCGCGGACGTCCGACAGCTCGGCGACGATCTGCTCCGCGATGTCCATGGCCGCGCTGATGAGGATCCGGCCCTCGCCGGCCTTCTGGAGTACGGAGATGCCGTGGAGGATGTTCTCCTCGGTCCGCTCGCCGAAGCCCTTCAGATCGCGCAGCCGTTCCCGGTGGATGGCGTCGGCGAGCTGTTCGGCCGAGGTGATCCCCAGTTCCTCGTACAGGACCATGGCCCTACGGGGCCCCAGGCCGGGAATCGCGATCAGCTCGCGCACTCCGGCGGGCACGGACGCCCTGGCCTCGTCGACGGCGGGCATGCGGCCGGTCCGCAGGTATTCGACGATCTTGTCGGCGAGCGACTTGCCGACGTTGGGGATCTCGCGCAGGCCTTTGGCGTCGAGGGTCGAGATGTCCTTCGGGTAGCCCCCGACGGCGCGGGCGGCCTTCTCGTAGGCGCGTGCCTTGAACGCCTCCCCGCCCCGGATCGCGATGATGTCGGCGTACTCCTGGAGGAGCGCCTCGACCTCGTCGTTGGCTCGGGTCATGTCTCCAGGATGCCCCCGGACGCCGCGAGGGTCTCCCCGTGCTGTGTGGACGCGGCACCATAGCAGGGCCCCGGGAGCCGGTCCGGATGTTTATCCGATGGTGATGGCCCTTCCGTGGCGGTGCCCTCACGGGCACTAGCGTCCCGTGGCACCTCGGGAGTGCGGGTGAGCACGCGGCGCGTACGGCCTCGCGCTCGCGCCCGGCTCCCGCCGGCCCCTGGAGCAAGGAGGCACTGTGCTGTCATTCCGGCGACGATCCGGCAGCGGCATGTCGGTGGCGACCAGATACACGATCGGAAGCGGTCTCGTCATCGCCGCGCTCGCCGTCACCCTCGTCGCGCTGCTGATCCCCGTCTCGAAGTTCGGCGACCGCGCGTCCGCCGTGAGCGCCAACGCCGCCCCGGCCGGCGGGCTTTCCGCCGCCGATGACGATGGCGCCGGGACGATGAGCACGGCGTACGGGCCGCTGACCGCCGTCGACCGCGACTTCGTGCGCAAGGTGCGCCTCGCCGGGCTGTGGGAGCTGCCGGCCGGGCGGCAGGCGCAGCAGCGCGGGACGCGGGCCTCGGTCCGTACGGCCGGGGACCACCTCGTGGAGGGCCACACCGAACTGGACCGGCAGGTGCTCCAGGTGGGGCAGGCCCTCGGCATGGACCTGCCGGACCGGCCCTCGCCCCAACAGCAGGAGTGGCTCGGCCAGTTGGACCGGGCGGCGCAGGGAAGCGAGTACGAGCGGCTGTTCATCCAGCTACTGCGCCGCGCGCACGGCAAGGTCTTCGCGCTCGTGGCTCAGGTACGGGCGCAGACGCGCAACTCGATGGTGCGGGCCCTGGCCACCTCGGCCAACGCGACGGTCCTGGACCACATTTCGGTGCTGGAGGAGAGCGGGCTCGTCGACTTCGACGCCCTCTCCGACAGCTCCCCCGCCCCGTCCGGCCACCAGGGGGCCTCGTCCCCCTCCCATATCCGACCGAAGAAGTGAAGTGACGTGATCCGATGAGTCGAACGACGCGAACGACGCGACATTCCCGTCCCTCCCGCAAGCTGCTGGCCGTGATCTCCGCCCTGGCGCTCGGCGGCGGCGCGGTCGCCTTCATCGCCGGCAACGCCAACGCCGGACAGGACGACGCGCGCACGGGGCGGGTGACGACCACCATCGACTGCCCGGACGTCGGAGACCGGCTGACCTCGGTGCCCGACGGCGCCCGGTCCGAGGTCGACGAGAACCTCGCGCGGTTGGACGTACAGGTGGCCGACGCCTACCGGCGGCTCGCCGCCGGCGAGAAGCAATCGGAGGCACTGCTCGGCCAGTTGAAGCAGCAGCGCGGCGCCACGATCGGTCGGATATCCGAGGCGATAGGCCGGTCGGGCGGGCGCGCGGAGGGGCTGGAGGCGCTCAGCGGGTGTGAGATGAAGGAGGCCCCGGCCGAGGAGGACGCGGCCTCCGACGCGGCCTCCGACTCGGCAGCGGGCTTGGCGGCGGACGCGTCGGCGGCGCGCGGTCTCGGTCAGAAGGGCGGGCCCGCGCGGAGCGACTTCGTGTCCATCACCAAGGTCCGTCCGAACGTCCGTACGCCGGCGCCCCAACGCGGCGCCTCCTCGGGCTCCTTCAGCTCCGAGTGCGGCCGCAACGAGAACGGCCACTTCAACCCCGACAACGTGATCGTCGCCCCGGGCGTCTCGAACGGGGCGCACCACATGCACGACTACGTCGGCAACCAGTCCACCGACGCCTTCTCCACCAACGACAGCCTCGCCGCCTCGGGCACCACCTGCCGCAACGGCGACCAATCCACCTACTACTGGCCGGTGTTGAGGCTGCGCGACGGCAAGGCCGAGCGGGACGCGCGGGCGCCCGGCGGCGGACAGGACGCCAACGTCGGCACCATCCTGCGCCCCAAGCAGGTCACGACCACCTTCAAGGGAAGCCCCGTCGGGCAGGTGAAAGCCATGCCGCGCTTCCTGCGCGTGATCACCGGGGACGCGAAGGCCTTCGCGAACGGCACGGCCAACGCCAACGCCTCGTGGAGCTGCACCGGCTTCGAGGACCGCCAGCTCAAGGACAAGTACCCGATCTGCCCGAAGGGCAGTGACGTGGTGCGCACCTTCACCTTCCAGAGCTGCTGGGACGGGCGCAACACGGACAGCGCCAACCACCGCACGCACATGGCCTTCCCCGATGCCAACGGCCGCTGCAAGAAGGGCTTCACGGCCGTCCCGGCACTGGTCCAGAAGGTCACCTACGGGGTGGCACCCGGCGCGCGGATCGCCGTCGACAGCTTCCCGGAGCAGCTCCACAAGCCGGTCACCGACCACGGCGACTTCATCAACGTGATGTCGGACGGCCTGATGGCCAAGGCGGTGGACTGCATCAACTCCGGCCGCACCTGCCGCTGACCACCCCCTCCCCTTGCCGTGCCCTACGCGGCACCGCGGCCCGGCACCGTCACGAGGACGGTGCCGGGCCGCGGGCGTGTCACGCGAGGGGGGTCACAGGCCGTTGACGCGGGCCATCCGGCCGACGAGGGGCGGGGTGAAGTCGGCGGTGACGACGCGGCCGGCCCGGCGGCCGACGCGCGAGTGCCGGCGCCGCACCTGGGCCATCAACCTGCGGGTGCGCAGGGCCATTTCCAGCTCGAACCGGGTCCGCGGATCGCGCAGGTTGGGTCCGAAGAGCTTCTCCAGCTGCCGCATGCGGTAGCGGACGGTCTGCGGGTGCACGCTCAGGGCCTTGGCGGCCTCGGGTGCGCCGCCGCCCTCCAGCCAGGCGAGCAGGGTCACTTCCAGGCGTTCGCTCTGGCGGGGGGTCAGGTCGGCGAGCGGACGCAGCCAGCGGGCGGCCAGCGCGTGGGCCAGCGGCTCGTCCTGGAGCAGGAGGAGGGTGGAGAGGTGGTCGTCCACGAAGACGGCCCGCGCGTCCTGGCTTCCCCGTGACGGCGCCAGGGCGAGCAGGCGCAGGGCCCAGCGCAGCGACGACGCGGCGTCCCGCAGGGGGACGGCGTGGCCGACGGTGGCGAACCGGCCGCGGAGCGGAAGTTCCAGCTCGGCGCGGCCGTCGGGGTCCGTACTCGGCAGCAGCAGGCAGGGGCGTCCGCCGAACATGCCGGGCAGGGCGTCCTCCAGGGCCGCCGCCAACTGCTGCGTCTCGCCAGGGGTGGCCAGCGCGACGGCCCGTACGGCGTCGGGCAGGGGCCAACCGGCCGCCTCGGCGAGGTCCGCGAGGGACGCTTCCGACGCGGCCCGGTCGTCGGTGAGGGCGCGGAAGAGGTCCTGCGCGGCCAGGGACATGGCCTGGGCGGACGGGCCCGTGGGGGCGGAGGCCCGCCCCCTCACCCCCTCGCGCGTTTCCTCGTCCCCTCCTTCCTGCCGGCCGTCGTGCCGGTCCTCCTCCTCGCGGTAGCCGAGCACGCTGAGCAGCGCCTCTTCCACCCGCTGTCTGAGGACTTCGTCACCGCCGGCATCGTTGTCATCGATAAATGCGGAAAATCCTGGAATTCCATGCAGAAGCTCCTCCACTATCTCGGCCGCCAACCCGGGGAGTTCCGTGCGCAGGACGCGTCTCCACTCGCCTCGGGGGCGGGACCAGATGCGGTTCAGAAGTTCACACATCGTTGCCTCGTTCTTGCCGGGGAAGGCCTGTCCGCAGGAAGCACGGCCGGGCCCACCGAGGTTGCCTGTCTCGCCAACAACCTTGTGTGCCAAGAGAGTTGCAGTGACCTGACCCCCTTCTGGAGGGATTCGGCCACATTTGGTCCCGCGGTTTTGCCTTGTTTTTGCCGCCGTCGGCGCGTAGTCGGCGAGCGGCGCGGTGGCCTGTCACAACCCCCACTGGAAGGGAATCTTCCGGCGTTGTTCGATGGCCAGGAGACGGCGCGCGAGAAATTATCACGTTTCGATAAATTCCGTGGAGGTGCCGTGTGCCTCCACGATGCTGCTGCACTCCGGCCCCGAGCCCCCTCGGCCGGCGCGGGAATCCACAGCGCTGCCGGCCACCACCGACGACAACCCCGGGTGCCGAGCGCCAGGTGGAGTGCTCGGAGCCCGGGTGCACAGGAGACCTGGATGCCCCTGTACCAGCCGCAGATGCCCCGCTCGCACAGAGCCCGACGCGGAAGCCGACACGCGGCCACCGCACCCGCCGCCGGAAAACGGGCCGTCCGGCGGCCCTCCCTGCTCCCCTCCGCCGGCAGGCTGCGTCCGAGCGTGATCTGCGCCGCCGCCGCGGCGCTGGTCTCCCTCCTCGTCGCGGCACGCGCGGGCGCCTTGACCCGGGTGTGGGAGTTCCTCGACTACGGGGCGGGCGTGCTCTCGCTCGTCTCGCTCACCGCCACCGTCCTGTGGGGACTGGCGGCCACCGACCGGATGGTGCTCGGGTCGGGGCACCGGCTGCTGGCCCAGGGCGTGCACCGCGGGTTGGCGGTGGCGGGGCTGGGCTTCCTCGCCTTGCACATCTGGGTGAAGGTCGCGCAGGGCCAGACCTCCGGGACGGCCGCCGCGGTGCCGTTCGCCGACGCGGACCGGCCGGTCGTCATCGGCCTCGGCACACTGGCCGGATATCTCTTCGTGTCCGTCGCGGTCTCCGGTGCGGTGCGTAGTGTCTTCGCGACGCGCGGTCGCTCCCTGTGGTGGCGGGCCCTGCACATCGGCGCGTACCCGGCGTGGGGCGCCTGCCTGGTGCACGGCCTCAAGGCGGGCCGCCCCGCCGACGCCTGGGTGACGGCGGCGTACGCGCTGTGCCTGATCGGCGTCGCGGGCGTGCTGGCGTTCCGGGCCAGGTCGCGGAGGGTGGGCGTCGCGGCCGACGGGATCGACCCGACCGCCGCCCGGCAGCAGTTCCGACAGCCCGTCCGACCGCCGACGCGACCGCCGACCCGACCCCCGGCGCGCCCGGCGGGCGCGCCCTGGCGCAGGTGTCGGCCACGCCGCCCCGCCGCCCTGGTCGGGAAGCGTGTCCGGGACCGTGCCGGCGCCCCGGGCCGCCGAGCGGTTCGCCGCCCGGGAGGGGTCCGCGTGAGCGACGATCCCCGCCCCGGCCTCGGCTGTGTGGGCGCGCCCCGGCTGCTGGCCGGGCTGGACCGGGCGCCCCGACTGGACCGCGCCGCGCACCTGACCGCGCACGGCGCGCTCCCCCGCTACCACCCCGACGACCTGGTCGCCCTCGCCGGCGACATCGACCTCCGGGGGCGGGGCGGGGCGGGCTTCCCCTTCGCCCGCAAGGTGCGCGCCGTCACCCAGGCGGCGCGCGGGCGGGCGGGGCAGACGGCGGTGGTCGTCAACGGCAGTGAGGGAGAGCCGAGTTGCCTCAAGGACACCGCCCTGCTGCTGCACGCCCCGCATCTCGTGCTGGACGGGGCCCTGTTGGCCGCCGCCGCGATCGCCGCCGAGGACGTCGTGGTCGCCGTGACCCGGGCCGACGTGGAACAGTCGGTCCGTGACGCCGTCGCCGAACGCGGCCCGGGTGGGCGGCAGGTGCGGGTGGTGCGCCTGCCCGAGCGTTTCGTGACCGGGGAGGGGACCGCGCTCGTCGGCGGACTGGGCGGCGGGCCGGCGCTGCCGTCCGGGCAGAAGGTCCGCACCAGCGAACGCGGCCTGGGCGGTGCGCCCACCCTCTTGTCGAACACCGAGACGTACGCCCAACTCGCCGTCGCGGCGCGGCTCGGCGCGCCCGAGTACCGTACGGCGGGCCTGCCGTCCGAGCCGGGCACGGTCCTGCTGACCGTCGCCGGTTCCACGGTCGTGGAGACGCCTACCGGCGTGGCGTTGGCGTACATCCTGGAGCTGTGCGGGACCCGGCCCGGACAGGGCGTGCTGGTCGGCGGCTACCACGGCAGGTGGCTCGATCCGGGCGCGGCCCTGTCGGCGGAGGTGTCCCGGCAGTCCCTGGCCGCGCTCGGCGCGGTGCTCGGGGCCGGGGCGGTCCTCCCGCTGCCCGAGGACACCTGCCCGGCCGGCGAGGTCGCCCGGGTGACCCGCTGGATGGCGAAGGAGTCCGCGGGCCAGTGCGGTCCCTGCGTACGGGGCCTGCCCGGACTCGCCGACGTACTGGAGGACGCCGTACGGGGAGGAGGCCGGCCGGCGCTCGAAGCGGTGGAGGCCCGGCTGCGGGCGGTGCGGGGCCGGGGGGCGTGCAGCCACCCCGACGGCACCTCGCACTTCGTGGCCTCGGCGCTGGCCGCCTTCCCCGACGAGTTCCACGACCACGCCCTCGGCAGCGGATGCGGCCGGCGCGTGCTCGGAGCGCTGCCGCTGCCGCGCGACGAGAGCCCCGAACGGCTGGTCGTGGACTGGACGCTGTGCAAGGGCCACGGGCTGTGCGTGGACATCCTCCCGGACGTCGTACGGCTGGACACGGACGGCTTCCCCGACCGGGCGTCCATGCCGGTGCCGGGGCGGTTGCGACCCAAGGCACTGCGCGCGGTCCGACGCTGTCCGGCGCTGGCCCTGCGCATCCAGGAATAGCCCGCACGTCCGCGCACCGGGCCCGGGTTCATTCCTGTCGCGATCTGACAAATTCCGGGGAATACGGGTCCGAGCCGCGCCGGGGCCCGTATGAATGGGCGAGGACAGCGGAATGGCAAAGCCGACCTGAAGGAGAGATCGTGCGGGAAGTGCGTCGTGGGATATGCGCCGGTTCGGCGGTCGCGGTACTGCTTCTGACGGCCGGCTGCGGTCTCGCCGACAGGCCCTCGGAAAAATCGGACGCGGTCCGGCCGGCGGGCGCCGGAAAGGGGCTCGATTCGCTGTACGGATCCGGCTCCGACGCGGCGTACGGAAGCGATTCCGCGGCCTCCCCGGCGGGCGGGAACGGCGCCGGGGGCGCAGCCGGCGCGGCCGGGGAGCTACAGGTGCGGGACGTCCCGAACCTCGGCTCCACGGTCACCGACGGTGAGGGTTTCACGCTCTACCGGTTCGACAAGGACACGGCGAAGCCCCCGAAGTCCGCCTGCGAGGGCGACTGCGCCAAGGCCTGGCCGGTGGTTCCTGCCGACGCGGCCACGGCCGGTACGGGCATCGAGGCTGGTCTGCTCGGCTCGGTGACCCGGGCGGACGGCACCAGGCAACTGACGCTCGGGGGCTGGCCCGTCTACCGGTACGCGAAGGACACCAAGGCGGGCGACACGCTCGGTGAGGGCGTCGGCGGCACCTGGCACGCGCTGGGCCCGGACGGAAAGCCGGCGGCCCCGGCCGGGTCGACCGGGGCCGGAACCGGGGCCGGGGCCGGGACCGGCGCCGACCCGGGGAATCCCGGAAAAACCGGGACCGGAGGCAATACCGGTGGCGCGGGGCACAACGGAATGGGCGCCGGACTTTCCACCCGGCAGGATCCCCGACTCGGAACCATCGTCGCCGATGGCGAGGGCCGTACTCTCTATCGCTTCGACAAGGACAGTGCCTGGCCGATGAAAATCGGCTGTCTCGATTCCTGCCTGGACACGTGGAAGCCGGCCAAGCCGGTCGACAAGACCATGGTGTCCGGAATTCCGGCCGCGTTGATCGGTTCGGTGAAACGACCGGACGGATCGGAACAATTGACGATCGACTGCTGGCCGGTCTATTCGTTCACCGGTGACAAGCAGCCGGGTGACACCGCCGGACACAACAAGCAGGGCCTCTGGTTCGCCGTCACGGACCAGGGCAAGAAGGCGAAGGTTTCATAACCGCCTCAGCCTCCACTCGCCACCCCCGCCCCCTCAGCCGCCGTGGTGCCCGGCCCTCCCCGCCGGGCACCACGGCCGCACCACCCGGTCCACCCGGTCCACCCGGTCCACCCACCGATCAGCCCGTGAGGTCGCCATGCCGCCCCGCCTCCACCGCAGGACCCGCCGGGTCCTCCTCGTCCTCGCCGCACTGTGCGGCGTCGCGCTGTCCTGCGAGGGCTGCGGCACGGCGACGGACCACGACGGCGCGGCGGCGCGCACCCGGCCCGCCACGGTCGAGGACATCGCGAGCGCCATCGGCTGCACCGCCCAAGTGAGCATCGACGTCGATGAGTTGCGCCAGGGCGGCTGCGAGACCGCCGACGGCGCCTTCCGCGTGACGACCTTCGTCGCCGAACGGGCCCTGCGCGTCTGGCTCGACGAGACCCGGGCGTACGGCGGCACCTACCTGGTCGGGAACCGCTGGGTCGTCACCGCCCCGTCGCCGCAGGCGCTGACGCCCGTACGCGCCCGGCTCGGCGGCAGCGTCGAAACCACCGCGCCCCACGGCTCCGCCCCGGACCACACCGGCCACTGAGTTCCGGCGCGTCGGCCAGTTGACCGGAACCCGCCTCGTTCGCAAGGAGTACACAAGCCGCCCTGAGGGAGGATTCGCCCGAACGCCGTTTGCTCCAGCGTGAGCAGGGATTCGCCCTTCTCCGAAAGGAACGGCTCTTCGTGCGCATGCGACGCTTCGCACCCCTGCTCGCCGCAGGCGGTCTCCTCGCCTCCGCCCTCCCCCTGCTGACGGCCACTCAGGCCGCCGCCGATCCCGTCTCGGACTACGCCCCGAGCAAGCCCTCCTGGCACCGTTGCAGTGCCGACCAGCCGGCCTCGTACGAGTGCGCCACCATCAAGGTCCCGCTGGACTACCGCCGCCCGCACGGGCAGACCCTCGACCTCGCGATATCGCGCATCAAGAGCGAGAACCCCGCCAAGCGGCACGGCGTGATGCTGCTGAACCCCGGCGGTCCGGGCGGGTCGGGGCTGGACCTGCCGCTGATGATGCAGGAGGCGATGCCGAAGGACGTCCGGGACCGCTACGACCTGATCGGCTTCGACCCGCGCGGGGTGGGCGAAAGCAGCCCGCTGACCTGCGGACTGACCCAGGCCGAGGAGAACTTCGACCGCGCCTACCGGCCCGAGACCTTCCCGTCGGACGTCACCTGGGCGCGCACCGTCGCCGACAAGTGCCGCGAGAAGGCCGGCGCGGTGCTCCCGTACATCACCACCCGCAACACCGCCCGCGACATGGACGCGATCCGCGTGGCGCTCGGCGAGCGCAAGCTCTCCTACGTGGGCTACTCGTACGGGACCTACCTGGGGGCGGTGTACGCGCAGATGTTCCCGGCGCGCACCGACCGCTTCGTCCTCGACAGCGGCGTCGACCCGCAGCGGGCCTGGCGCGGCATGATCCAGGTCTGGGCGACGGAGGCCGAGCCGGCCTTCGCCCGCTGGACGAGCTGGACGGCGGAGCGCGACTCCACGTACGGCTTGGGGGCGACGCCGCAGGCCGTGTCGCAGACGCTCTGGGGGCTGGTGGCGCGGGCGGACCGCGAGCCGATCGAGTTCGAGGGGCTGAAGCTGACGGGTGACGACATCCGCGCCGGCGCGCGCGGTCTGTTCTTCTACCCGGAGCAGGCGGCTCCCGTGATCGCCGCGCTGAAGGCCGCCGCCGAGGGCAAGCCGCAGCCGGCGGGGATGGCGGCGGCGGACGTGAAGAAGGCGCTCGGGCGGCAGCCCGAGTCGGCGCCCGAGCCCGCGCGGGCCGGTGGCCCCGCGTCCGACAACGGCACCGCCGTGTTCTGGTCGGTGGTGTGCGGGGACACCGACGCGTGGCCGCGCGATCCGGAGCGGTACCGGCGGGACGCGGTCCGCGACAAGGCCGCGTACCCGCTGTACGGGGACATGGCCTCGAACATCAAGCCGTGCGCCTTCTGGCAGCGGCCCGTCGAGGCCGCCACGCCGATGAAGACCCGGGCGAACGTCCTGACCGTGCAGAACGAGTGGGACTCGCAGACCCCGCTGGTCAGCGGCCAGGGTCTGCACCGGGCCCTGAAGGGTTCGCGGATGGTGCTGGCCCTGGGTGGTGAGGGGCACGGCGTGTACCTGGCCGACCCGCGTTCCTGCGCCAACGCCCCCGTCAACGACTACTTGATCACGGGCCGGCTGCCCGCGAAGGACATCAACTGCCGCACGGCCCCCGGTACGGCCGAGCGCCACGAGGCGCGGCCGGGGACGACGCCGCTGCCGCTGCCGTCGACGCCCGGACGGTTCTGATCGTCTGAAGACCGTCGAAGACCGTTGAATACCGCGTCCCGGGTGCCGTCCACGTCGACCGTGGGCGACATCCGGGGCCGGTCACGGACCCGGAAAACGGCTCAGCCGAGCAGGGCGTAGACCGTGGAGGCCTTGGCGGCCGGTTCGGAGGCGCCCTCGGGGGTCATGCTGACGTCCGCGAAGGCCATGCGGCGGCCGAGTTTGGTGACCCGTACGTCGATCAGCACGTCGGCGCCGGTCACCGGCCGCTGGAAGCTCGTCGACTGCTGGACGGTGGTCATCGGCCCGTACGCGCCGCGCGCGGCGGAGATCGCGATGACGGTGGCGGTGTCGGCGGCGGCCATCAGGGCCTGGCCGCTGAGGCCCCCGCCGTCCCGGGCGAGGGTGTCGGACCAGGGCAGCCGCAGGACGGCGTGCCGCTCGCCCGTCTCCTCGACGGTGAGGCCCAGGGCGAGCACCCAGGGGGCGAAGTTGTCCTTCAGGATCCGGTCCGCGTCGGCGGGAGTCAGCGTCACGCGCCGATTGTGGCGGCCCTGGGCGGGCCGCCACAACTCCCCCGCGTGCAGCCGGTACTCAGAGGCTCGCGGCCAGCTCCGTGCCCTGCTTGATGGCCCGCTTGGCGTCGAGTTCGGCGGCCACGTCGGCGCCGCCGATCAGGTGCGCCTCGACGCCGGCGGCGCGCAGCGCCTCCCAGAGGTCGCGGCGCGGCTCCTGCCCGGTGCACAGGACGACGGTGTCTGCGGGCACGAGGTGGGCCTCGCCGTCGACGGTGATGTGCAGGCCCTCGTCGTCGATGCGCTCGTACGTGGCGCCGGCCACGGAGACCACGCCGCGGTGCTTGAGCTCCGCGCGGTGGATCCAGCCGGTGGTGGTGCCGAGGCCGCCGCCGACCTTGGTGGTCTTGCGCTGGAGCAGGTGCACCCGGCGGGGGGAGGCGGGGCGTTCGGGGGCGGTGAGGCCGCCGGGGCCCGTGTAGGCGGTGTCGACGCCCCAGTGGCGGAAGTAGACGGCGGGGTCCTGGGAGGCCCCTTCGCCGCTGTCGGTGAGGAACTCGGCGACGTCGAAGCCGATGCCGCCGGCGCCGACGACGGCGACGCGTTCGCCGACGGGGGCGCCGTCGCGCAGCACGTCGAGGTAGCTGACGACGTTGTCCCGGTCGACGCCCTCGATGTCGGGGGTGCGGGGGGTGACGCCGGTGGCGACGACGACCTCGTCGTAGCCGGCCAGGGTATCCACGTCCGCGCGGGTGTTCAGGCGCAGCTCCACGCCGCTCTCCTCGACCTGTCGGCCGAAGTAGCGGATGGTCTCCTCGAACTCCTCCTTGCCCGGGATGCGGCGGGCGATGTCGAGCTGGCCGCCGATGTGGCCGGAGGCCTCGAAGAGGGTGACGGCGTGGCCGCGTCCGGCGGCGGAGACGGCGCAGGCGAGGCCGGCCGGGCCGGCGCCGACGACGGCGACGCGCTTCTTCGTGCGGGTCGGCGACAGGACGAGTTCGGTCTCGTGGCAGGCGCGCGGGTTGACCAGGCAGCTGGTGATCTTGCCGCTGAAGGTGTGGTCGAGGCAGGCCTGGTTGCAGCCGATGCAGGTGTTGATGGTCTCGGGGCGCCCGGCGGCGGCCTTGGAGACGAAGTCGGCGTCGGCGAGGAAGGGGCGGGCCAGCGAGACCAGGTCGGCGCGGCCGTCGGCGAGGACCTCCTCGGCGATCTCGGGGGTGTTGATGCGGTTGCTCGTGACGAGTGGCACGCTCACCGCGCCCATCAGCCGCTTGGTGACCCAGGTGTAGGCGCCGCGCGGGACGGAGGTGGCGATGGTGGGGATGCGGGCCTCGTGCCAGCCGATGCCGGTGTTGATGATGGTCGCGCCGGCCGCCTCGATCTCCTTCGCGAGGTGGACGACCTCGTCGAGGGTGGAGCCGCCGGGGACCAGGTCCAGCATGGAGAGCCGGTAGATCAGGATGAAGTCGGGGCCGACGGCCTCGCGGGTGCGGCGGACGATCTCCAGCGGGAAGCGCACGCGGTTCTCGTACGCGCCGCCCCAGCGGTCCGTGCGCCGGTTGGTGGCGGCGGCGATGAACTCGTTGATCAGGTAGCCCTCGGAGCCCATGATCTCGACGCCGTCGTAGCCCGCGAGCTTCGCCAGGCGGGCGGCGCGCACGAAGTCCTCGACGGTCCGCTCGACCTCGATGTCGGTGAGCTCGTTGGGGACGAAGGGGCTGATGGGGGCCTTGAGGGCGCTCGGGGCGACCAGGTCCTTGTGATAGGCGTAGCGACCGAAGTGGAGGATCTGCATCGCGATCTTCCCGCCCTCGGCGTGGACCGCCTCGGTGATCACCCGGTGCTCGGCGGCCTCGTCCTCGGTGGTGAGGCGGGAGCCTCCCTCGAAGGGGCGGCCGGCGTCGTTGGGGGCGATGCCGCCGGTGACGATCAGGCCGGCGCCGCCGCGGGCGCGCTCGGCGTAGAAGGCGGCGAGGCGCTCGAAGCCGCGCTCGTGCTCTTCGAGGCCGGTGTGCATCGAGCCCATGATCACGCGGTTCGGCAGGGTGGTGAATCCGAGGTCCAGGGGGCTGAGCAGGTGCGGGTACCGGCTCTGGGAACTCTGGTTCATCGGGGGTGCCTCCTCGCACGGGGTGATGAACCTGTTCTAGCGAGGCACACGTGATTTTGCAACTAAGTGCATAACCGTCTTGAAGGTCCTTCCCGGTCGCGCCCCGGGGACAGGGGCCCCACAGGCTGGACGTGTGGCAGAGTTCACGCCCCGAGGAATGGAGAAGGGGAGGAACGTCCCTTTGCTTGCCCCCCTGGCCTTCACTCGGCAGCGGGTGGACCGCACGACCCGCCGTGCGGTAGCAGTGGCAAGATGATCCCCCAAGGGAGACAGACTCAGCCGGGGGGCTGCATTGCGCGAGTTCATCTACGTCTCGGACAACAAGCTGCGTCAGTTCAGCGCCGCACCGCGCCGGCTCCGCCGGACCGCGGCACTGCGCCTGTCCACGCCCTTCGGCGGAATCGAACTCGACGCCCCCGTGGCGGACGCCGAGCGAGCACGGCAGCGGCAGCTGGACCTGGTGTCCGAGCATCTCGGAGAGTCGGCCCGCTGGTTCGCGGATCCGGACCTGCGACCTGGCCACTGGGTCTACTTCGAGGCCCCGTTGCGCCAGATCTCCCTCAGAGGCAGGTTTCGCGAGATGGTGCTCTTCGCCGATCCCGCCCCGGGTGAGGACCCCGCATACGAAGATGAGACGGGCTGTCGCCTGCTGATGCACGGTTCGGCGCGTCACCTGCTCGGGCAGCCCCCCGTGCAGGTCGACGGACCTCCGCTCGAAGGGATCGCGGGAGGCGACAGCGTCGGAACGACCTTCCTCACCCAGGCGGGACAGGTGGTGCAGACCTTGTCCCGCCCGCAGGACCCGGCAGCCGACGACGCCCCCCGTCCGGGGCTCCCCACCGAAGGGGTCCTTGACCTCATGCGGGCCCTGGACTCGACTCCCGGACAGGCGGGTACGGCGTCCTGGACACGCGGCTACGCACGAGTGACGACCCGCCTCTCCTCCACCTCCGGTAACGCGCCCTGTCTCGTGGCCAGCCCGCTCACGGTCGAATACGCGCCCGACCTGCCCTGAACGACGGAGCACCTGCCATGTACGACGGGACGGAAACCGACGGCCCGCAGATCCGGTTCATCCGCGACGCACTCACCCGCGAGTTCAGCGACCTCATCGACCTGAGCGACTGCGCCGCCCTCCCCGAGGCCAACCGCGAGCAGGTCTTCCTGTCACGGGCGCTCGCGGCGCGCGCTGCACGTCTGCTGGCCGACGTCGACTCGGCCGAGGCCGCCGACTGTGTCACCGACGGTCGCGACGACCGGGGCATCGACGCCATCGCGTTCTCACGCGAGACCCCCGAGATCTGGCTGATCCATGCGAAGTGGAGCTACCGCGGTAGGGCTCGACTCGCCACCGCGGACATCCTGAAATTGATCGAGGGGCTGAACCGACTCACCGAGCTGCAGTACGACAAGTTCAACCCACGGTTCCAGCGGCTGGCCGAACGCGTGGACAAGGTCCTCCTCTCGCCCGGCTGCAAGATCCACCTCGTGGTTGCCGTGGCTGGTGACGGCCACTTGTCGGCCGACGTCTCCTCCCTCCTCTCGGACGCAGCGAGCGCGTACAACGAGCTCGGAGACATCGTCGACTCACAGGTCCTCGACATCGCGGACTTCCATTCCGCGATTCTCAGCGAAACGGCTCCTCCACCGATCGATCTCGCCCTGACCTTCACCGGCGGCTTCCACCTGGCGACGCAGCCGCACGTCTCGTACACGGGCATGGTGTCGGCTGCCGAGCCGGCCGACTGGTACGCCCAATTCGGAGCCAGGCTCTACGAGGACAACATCCGGCGCTACCTGGGCCCCACCTCGGTCAACCGCGCCATCAGCGCGACCCTTGCCGAGGATCCGCAGACCTTCGGGTACTACAACAACGGCATCACGGTGCTGTGCGACTCCGTAAGCGCCGCCCCCTTGTTCTCCGGCCGTCGGCCTGCCCGGCTCACCCTGCACAACGCGCGCGTCGTCAACGGCGCCCAGACGATCACCTCCATCGCCCACGCCCACCAGAACGACCCAGATGCGGTCGCGCAGGCGTGCGTACTCGTCCGAGTCATCCGCGTCGGTGACGCCGACAAGGGACTGGCCGCGCGTATCACGGCAGCCGGTAACGCGCAGAACCGCGTGGAATCCCGGGACTTCATCGCTCTTGATTCCAAACAGGCCTTCATTCGGGCGGATTTCCGGGTATCCCTCGGGAAGGATTACGTGTATCGGCGAGGAGCGCTCGCACCAGTGGGTGAAGCCGGATGCACCGTGGACGAGGCCGCGACCGCACTCGCATGCGCGCATCCCGATGCGACCCTGGTCGCCAGGCTCCGGAGCGACAGCTCGTCGTTGTGGGATCCGGCACCGGACGGTGGGTACGCGCGACTTTTTGAACCCCGGCCGCCGGCGCGGGAGATCTGGCGTGCGGTCCAGCTCGTCCGCAAGGTGAACGAGTCGCTGCACGCGACGGCTCCCGGTCTCGGCGGCCACGCCGCCGCGGTCTGCGATCGCGGGAGCCTCCTGGTCGCCCACGTCGTGTTCCGCGCCGTTGGCCCCATCGACACGGACGAGCCCGGCGCCGAGTGGGAGGACCGGATGGCCTCCGTACCGGAACTCACCCACCGAGTCCTGTTGCACCTCGCCCACGCGGTTCAGGCGCTGTTCAGCCGCCATACCTTCCTGAATAGCGTGTTCGCCAGTCCAGTGCGATGCCGCGACCTGGCAGCCGCCGTCCTCCATTCCCTCCACACCGGCCAGGATTCCTTCCCCGAACCTGAGGTCCCTGCGCGTCGCCTTCGTAGGCCGAACAGCGTTCCACTGCTGGTGGCTCACGAACGGATCCTGGACGGAACCCAGGTTGTCTACCGCCCCGGCCCGACAGAGGAATCCACACTCGGCGCATGGCTCAATGCCGACCCCCGCCGCTTCCTCGCCACCTGGGTGAACGACACCCGCCGTCCCCTGGTCTGGGCAGCCGACGGCAAGCAGTACTCCCCCACCGGACTGGTTCGGCTCATCTGGGACCAGGCCGAATGGCGGGAGGCGCCGGTCGCCGTGGCCGGGGCCAGCCGCTGGCTGGTCCCGGGTGAAGGGACACTGGATGAGCTCGCACGCGAGCTCTTCGAGATCTCGCACGGCTCGGAAGCCTCGGAGAGTCCGGAGACGGACGACCGTGACGGCCGCTGACTTTCGTGTCCTGGAAGGCCGTTACCAGCTCCGGAACCAGATCGGGCACGGCGCCATGGGGCAGGTCTGGCACGGCTACGACCTGGAGCTGGACCGGCACGTCGCTCTCAAGACCATCCACCCCGCACGCCTCGCTTCCGGCCCCCGGAGCGCGGAGGAGGAGACGCTGAGGGAGCGCTTCCGCCGTGAGGCCCGGATGATCGCCCGGCTCGACCACCCCGGCATCCCCGCCGTCTACGACGCCCGGCTGGGCCCTGACACGGCGAACCCCTACATGGTCATGGAACTCGTACCCGGAGAGGATCTCGAACGCGTCCTTCGGAGCGGCCGCCGGTTCTCCGTGACGCAGGCCCTGTCCGTCGCGGCCCGGATCAGCGAGGTCCTCACCCATCTCCACGCCGCGGGTGTCGTCCACCGTGACCTGAAGCCGGCGAACATCATGGTCACAGGCCACCAAGGCGTGAAAGTGATCGACCTGGGCGTGGCCGCCATGCCTGGAGCCGCCCAGGCCCGGCTGACCGAGGACGGCCAGTTGCTCGGCACCTGTGCCTACATGGCGCCCGAGCAGTTCGACGCACCCAGTCTCGTCACCGAACACAGTGACCTCTACGCCCTGGGGTGCATGTTGTACGAGCTGTTGGTCGGCGAACCCCCCTTCACCGGCCCTCCCATGGTGCTGATGAGAGGACACTGCGACCTCGACCCGAAGCCATTGCGGGATTGGTGTCCGGACGTCGATCCGGCCCTCGACCAGCTGGTGATGGAGTGTCTCGCCAAGCCCCCGGGAAGGCGTCCCGCGTCGGCTCGCGCCCTACGGCAACGGCTTGGACGGATCCTCGACGCGCACGCCCAAGCCGCACGGCAGCCCGCGCCGTTCCCGGCCCACGGCCAGACTCCCCCTCCGGAGCTGACCGGCGGGCCGATGGTGCCGCCCCCTCTGGCCCGGACGGTCGGCGCGCTCGCCCTCTACGACGACGGACGGTTCGAAGCGGCCCTACCCGAGTACATGTCGCTGGCGGAGGAATGGGCCTTTGTGGGGGACGAGGCCCGTGCCGCCGACTGCCGGTCGAAGGCGGCGCACTGCCTCCTGCGGCTGGGCGACGCCGAGAAGGCCCTCCACGCCTTCTCCGCGCTCGTCGACCTTCTTGTTCCGTCCCGCCCGTCCGACGACCTTCTGCTGCTCGACTCACAGCTCCAGGTCGCGCTGCTCCTGGAACGGTCCGGCCAGAGCCGGCGGGCCCTCGCCGCCCTGGCCCACCTCTACCCGACCCTCCTGGACGTGCTCGGCAGCGAAGCTCCCCCGACCACCGAGGCACGCGACGCGCTCGTCCGTATCCGCAGGACCGGCTGAGCCGGCCCTCAGGCCCGGTGGAGGCGCAGGGTGACGATCTGGAACGGGCGCAGGGTCAGGGGCACCGTCCCGTCGGGGCCAGGGGCGGACACGGCCCCGCCCTCCAGGGGGCGTTCCAGGAGGTCGCTCTCCACCGCCGCCGTGGCGGTGAAGCCGGGGGTGAGCGTGGCGACGGCGCGGCCGCCCCGGGACTCGTACAGCCGGACGATCACGTCGCCGCCCCGGTCCTCGGCCAGCTTGACCGCCTCCACCACCACCGCGTCGTTGTCGACGGTGAGCAGCGGGGCCACCGGCCCGGCCCCCCGTACCTCCCGCTCGGGCAGGTTGAGCGCGTGGCCCTCGCGCACCGCGTCCCCGATGGTCGCGCCCGGCGCGAGGCAGTGGCGCAGGGTGTGGCGGCCCTGGTCGGTCTCCGGGTCCGGGTAGCGCGGGGCGCGCAGCAGGGAGAGGCGTACGGTCGTGGTCTGGCCCCCGTCGGGCCGCATCGCGCGGGTGACGTCGTGCCCGTACGTGGAGTCGTTGAGCAGTGCCACGCCCCAGCCCGGTTCCTCGGCGTGGATCCATCGGTGGGCGCAGATCTCGAACTTGGCCGCCTCCCAGGAGGTGTTGGTGTGCGTGGCCCGGTAGACGTGGCCGAACTGGGTCTCGGCGGCGGTCCGTTCGGCCTTCACGTCGAGGGGGCAGGCGACCTTGAGGAACTTCTCCGTCTCGTGCCAGTCCACCTCCGTGACCATGTCCACGGTCCTGGCACCGGCGCGCAGGGTGAGGGACTGGCGGACGGTCGAGGAGCCGAAGGAGCGGTCCACGGTGACCGTGACGGACGCGGGGCCGCTCTCGGTGACCTCCATCGCGTCCAGGGCGACGAGGTCGGTGACCTTGTTGCGGTAGAAGGCGTCGATGTCCCAGGCGTCCCACATGTTCGGCAGGTCGGGGTGGATCTGGAGCAGGTTGGCGGCGGCGCCGGGCGCGAGGGCCTCGCGCCGCTCCTGGACGTCGTACGCCGACACGAGCAGCCCGCGCCCGTCGATCTCCAGGCGCAGCCGCCCGTTGGCGAGGACGTGACCGCCCCCGGCCCGGTCCTCGACGGTCACCGGCCCCTCGGTGTCGGTGGGGCGGCAGGCGCCGCCGGCCGGGATGCCGCGCCGGGTGTGCGGGGCGCAGTTGAAGACGAGCCGCTCCTGACCGGGGCCGGCGAGCGCGCTCTGCGCGGCGAGGGTGAGGGCGCTGAGCTCCGCGTGGACGCGGGCGTACGTCTGGCGCGCCTCGCGGTGCACCCAGGCGATGGAGGAGCCCGGCAGGATGTCGTGGAACTGGTGGAGCAGCACGGTCTTCCAGAGCCGCTCCAGCTCCTCGTAGGGGTAGCCGAACCCGGGGACGCGTACGGCGGCGGTCGCCGCCCACAACTCCGCCTCGCGCAGCAGGGATTCGCCGCGCCGGTTGCCCTGCTTGGTCTTGGCCTGGGAGGTGTAGGTGCCGCGGTGGAGTTCGAGGTAGAGCTCGCCGGCCCAGACGGGCGCGTCCTCGTACTCGGCGTGGGCCTTCTCGAAGAAGGCGTCGGGCCGCTCGACCTCGACGCGCGGGGATCCTTCGAGGTCGCGCTGCCGGCGGGCGCGGGCCAGGTGCTCGCGGGTGGGGCCGCCGCCGCCGTCGCCCCAGCCGAAGGGGACCAGGGAGCGTGAACCCCGGCCCTTCTCACGGTAGTTGCGGGCGGCGTGGGCCAGCTGGGCGCCGCCGAGGTCGGAGTTGTAGGTGTCGACGGGCGGGAAGTGCGTGAAGACGCGGCTGCCGTCGATGCCCTCCCACCAGAAGGTGTGGTGGGGGAAGGCGTTGATCTGCGACCAGGAGATCTTCTGCGTCAGGAACCAGCGGGAGCCGGAGAGTTTGACGATCTGCGGCAGCGCGGCGGTGTAGCCGAAGGAGTCCGGCAGCCAGACGTTCTTCGTCTCGATCCCGAACTCGTCGAGGAAGAATTTCTTGCCGTAGAGGAACTGGCGGGCCATGGCCTCGCCGCCGACCATGTTGGTGTCGGACTCCACCCACATCCCGCCGACCGGGACGAACTGGCCGTCGGCGACCTTCTTCTTGATCCGCTCGAACAGCTCGGGCCGGTGCGTCTTGATCCAGTCGAGCTGCTGTGCCTGCGACATGGCGAAGACGAAGTCGGGGTGCGCGTCCATCAGGGCGACCATGTTGGACGTGGTCCGGGACACCTTGCGGACCGTCTCGCGCAGCGGCCACAGCCACGCGGAGTCGATGTGCGCGTGGCCGACCGCGCTGATCCGGTGCGCGGAGGCGTGCGCGGGGGCGGCCAGCACCCCGGCGAGGCAGGCGCGGGCGGCGGGCGCCGTGCCGGGCACGTCGGCCGGGTCCACCTCGTCCAGGGCGGCGTCGACGGCCCGCAGGATCGTGTACCGCCGGGCTTCGCCGGGGTCGAGCTGCGTCATGAGGTCGTAGAGGACCTCCAGGTCCTGTACGAGTTCCCAGACCTCGGTCTCGAAGACGGTGAGGTCCATCCGGGCCAGGCGGTACAGGGGTTGGTCGCCGCTGGTCAGCCGGTCGCCCTCTTGCGTGGGCCGGTGATCGACGAGGATCGGGTTGGAGGCGGCCTCGACGTACCACTCCACGTGCTCGCCGCCCGCCGCCCGGTCGGCCACGCGCACCCAGTCGTTGTACGGGTTGAGCGCCTTGACCTCGCCGCCGTCGGCCCGGTGCACCAGGCCCTCGCACTGGAACCCCGGCATCATGCGGTCGAAGCCGAGGTCGAGGACCGCCTCGACGGTGCGTCCGGCCCAGTCGGCGGGGACGACACCGGTGACCTTGAACCAGGTGGTGCCCCAGGCCGGGCCCCACGGCTCGCCGATGGCGCAGGGCCCGTACGCGGCGGACAACGCCTCGGCGACGGGCACGGGCTCCCCGGGCGCCTCCCAGCGCTCGACGGTCAGCGGGACCGCGCGGGAGTGGACGGCCGGTTTGATCCGCTCCGTGAGCGTCCGGCGGAGACGGTGTTCGGTGACGCTGCGGTCGTCGTGCATGACGGCGGCTCCAGGGAGGGAGGAGAGGGCGGAAAGGGAGGAAGACGGCGGCTGGGCGGGGACGGGCGACCCTCAGGTCTTTACCGCGCCCTCGCCCACGCCCCGGAAGAAGAAACGCTGGAGGGCGAAGAAGAGGAGCATCATCGGGACGAGCGCGGCCATCGCGCCGGCCGCGATGATCCGCTGGTCGCTGACGGTGGTGGCGCCGGCCAGGGTCTTCAGGCCGAGCTGGAGCGTGTAGTGCTCGCTGTCGGTGAGGACGAGCAGGGGCCACAGGAAGTCGTCCCAGGCGCCCATGAAGCTGGTGAGGCAGACGACGGCCAGGGCCCCCTTGGCGGCCGGGAGGAAGACACGCGTGAAGCGGGTCCACTCGCCGGCCCCGTCCAGCACCGCCGCCTCCTCCACCTCCTTGGGGACCGCCAGGAACGCCGCCCGCATGACCATGACGTTCAGGACGGAGACCGCCCCGGGCAGCCAGACCCCGATGAGGGTGTCGACCAGACCCATCTCGCGGACGGTGAGGAACATCGAGATCATCACGGACTCGAAGGGGAACATCAGGGTCGCCACGAGCACCGTGAAGACGCTCCTGCGGCCCTTCCAGCCGGCCCGGGAGAGGGCGTAGCCGCCCATCGCCGCGAAGAGCGCGTTCGAGGTGACGGCCAGGGCCGCCACGATCAGGGTGTTGCCGACGTACTGGAGCAGCGGGAAGGACTCGGCGACGCGCAGGTAGTTGTCGAGGGTGGGCTGCGAGGGCAGCACGCCGTCGTACACGTTCTCCGTACGGCCGCGGATCGAGGTGAGGAACTGCCAGACGATCGGCCCGAGCATGAGGACGAGCATCAGCAGCAGGGTCGCGTACCGGGCGGCGAGGCCGAGCCGGGCGCCGGGAGCACGGCGGGTGGTGCTGCTCACGGCACGTCCCCCTTCGACAGGCGGTGGCCGAGCAGGCTGAAGACCAGCGTCAGGAGGAACAGCAGCAGGGAGATGGCCGCCGCGTAGCCCGTCTCGCCGGAGAAGCCGAGGCCGACCTGTCGGATCAGGAAGGGCAGCGTACGGGCGCCGCCGCCGGGGCCGCCGCTCTCGCCGCCGAGGATGTAGATCTCGGTGAAGACGCGCAGGGCCGAGATCGCCGAGAGGGTGCCGACCAGCAGCATCATCGGCTTCACCTGGGGGACGGTGATGGCGAAGAAGCGGCGCACGGGGCCGGCGCCGTCGATGGCGGCCGCCTCGTGGAGGGAGGCGGGGACGTTCCCGAGGGCCGCCAGGTAGAAGACCATGTAGTAGCCCAGGCCCTTCCACACGGTCACGAGCATCGCGGAGACCAGCAGCATCGTGGAGTCGGTGAGGAAGGGAATCGGCTCGGCGATCACACCGAGCTTCCGGAAGACGGTGTTGACGAGGCCGTCACTGCGCAGCACCCACTGCCAGATCAGGCCGACGACCACGGCGGAGGCGATCACGGGGGTGTAGAAGGCGGACCGGAAGAAGCCGATGCCGGGGATCTTCGCCTGGACGAGGACGGCGAGCGCCAGCGGCAGGAAGACCAGGCAGGGTACGACGACCAGCAGGTAGAGCACGCTGTTGCCGGTGGCGGTCCAGAAGTCGGGGTCGGCGAAGGCGCGGGCGTAGTTGTCGAGGCCGACGAAGCGGCCGCCGCGCAGGATCTGCGCGTCGGTCAGGGAGAGGACGACGGTGTTGACGAACGGCCAGAGGCTGAACAGCGTGACCATCAGCAGGCCGGGCGCGAGGAACAGGTACGGCGTCCACCATCTGCGGTGGGGCAGGCCGGTGTCGGCCTCCATGGCGCGCAGGTCCGCCGCGCGCCGACGCCCGGCGGACCGGCGCCCGGCGGACCGGCATCGGGCGGACCGGCGCCGGCGCTGCGCAACGGTCATTTCCTCGCCCCGGCGGCGAGCAGCCTGTTGGCCTCCTCCTGGGCCTTGCGGACGGCCGTACGGGCGTCCTGCTCCCCCGTGATGGCCTTCTGCACCTCGCGGACCACCGCGTCCCCGACCTGGTTGGTCCACTGGACGGGGGTGTTGGCGTCGAGCCCGGCGGTCTTCAGCTGTTCGGCGCCCACCGCGCGGGCCAGGGTCTCGGCGTCCTTGCCGTCGCCCTTGTCGGCGAAGTACGGGTCGGCCAGACCGCGCGCGTTGGAGGGGTAGATGGTGGCCTTCCGGGAGAATTCCACCTGGTTGGGGCCGTTGGTGACCCACTTGGCGAACTCGCTCGCCGCGTCCACGTGCCGGGTGTCCTTCTTGATGCCGAGGGACTGGGCGTAGATGCCGATGTGGCCGAGCCGGCCGGTGACGGCGCCGGCGACGCGCGTGCGTTCGTAGACCTGCGGGGCGTTCTGCTTGATGTCCTTGACGAAGCCCGGGGAGCCGGGGCCGAAGACGAGCTTGCCGCTGCCGTAGAGCTGGTTGATGTCGTCGGCCTTGAGGAGGGATTCCCTGGGCATGGCGCCCTTGGCGTAGAGGTCCTTCATCCGTTCGACCCAGGCGACGGCCCGGTCGGTGTCGAAGGTGAACCGATCCCTCTGCTCGTTGAGCAGGGGAACGCCCATCTTCTGCCAGTCCCCGGGCAGGCGGCCCTTCGGATCGGCCATGAAGGCGGAGAACCGGCCGCCGGAGCGGGCCGCGATGCGCTCCGCGTAGTCGAAGAACTGCTCGACGTCGGTCGGCGGCTCGTCGGGGTCGAGCCCGGCCTCCGCGAAGAGGTCCTTGTTGTACGTGAGGATCTCGGGGGTCACGTACCAGGGGTAGGCGAAGACGCCGTCGCCCTTGCCGGGGAGTTTGAACTGCTCCCAGGCCCCCGGTACGTACTCCTTGACGACCTCGGGGTCGAGCTTGGCGACGTCGGCGAGCATCCCGCGGTCGCCGAGCAGCTGGAAGGAGTCGGTGGAGAGGTTCACCACGTCCGGGAGGGCTCCGGCCCGGGCGTCGGCGACCAGTTTCTCGTTGTAGCCGTCGCCCGGAACGTCCTCCCATCTCACCTTCACCTCGGGGTACCTGTCCTCGAAGGAGTCGATGACGCCCTGGACGTACGCGGTGAACTTCGGCTTCAGCTGAAGGGTTCGGAACGTGATCTCACCGGACACCTCGCCGGTCTTCTCGGCGTCCTTCGCGTCGGCCGCACCGCCGCTCACCCCGCACGCGCAGAGGGAGAGGAGAGCGCCGGCGGCCAGGGCGGTGAGGGCCTTGCGGATCGCGGGGGAACGATGCATCTTCGCCGCCTTCGGGGGAAGTTCCGGCCTCGCTGCCGGAGCGCGCCGTCCACGCTGTCCGTCGAGGGACGGAGCGTCAACGTGGCCGAAGTCCCGCCGGCCGACGGTACCCACGTATCGCGTCGATACCAGAGGGTCCGCGAGGTCCGGAAGGCCGTTCGTCAACCGGGCGTCGACCTGGACTGATGCGCTTTAGTTCCGTACCGCTTCCCCCTGCCGGCGTTTCGACGGCGAACGCGAATCACCGCCCGAATTTGACTTCTTATCGACGGTGCGGGGAGCGCCGGCACTAATGCGGTTTATCAGCCCCCGACGCAAACCCTCGCGGGCTACTTCATGCGGTACTGCGCCTTCTCGGCGAGCTTGCCGTCCTTGAAGCAGAAGCGCAGCACGTCGTCGGCGCTCGACGAGGTGGAGACGTACCAGGCGCAGGTGCTGCCGGCCGGTTCGGCCGGGCCGCCCTCCTTGAGAGCGTCCTTGACGAAGCTGTCCCCCGAGGGCAGCTTCGCGCGGACCTCGCTCTCCGCGTCGCCGACGCGGACGGCCTCGTAGACCTTCGGGTCGAGGAGGGTCTTGTCGGCCATGTCGAGGACCTTGGACGCGCCGAAGGCCAGGGCCGCGAGCAGTCCGACACCGATGACCAGCACCACTCCGCAGCCGATGAACCAAACCTTGCGCTGAGCCATGTCCTTGCCCGCCCTTCCGTGCACGGTGTGTGCGTTCCCGTCGTTCCCGTTGAACGACAGGAGCCTCGCAGCGGGCGGTGGGCGGGCGCTGTCCTCGAAAGTCGTCGGGGGACACGACGTTCGTCGTTGATCGCTCGCGGGCGACCGGTGTCGGACCGTCATACGTCGTATCACCACTTTGGAGTGACATCGATTACGGCCATATTGCTGGTCATTGAGCCACAACCGTCGACTTATGTTGACAGAGGGTAGTCACGCCGCTGCACTGGGCGCACGCATGACCGCCGTACCGCTCGCCCCTCCTCGCCCCCCACGTCAAGGAGACCCCGTGCCGCCTCGCCCACGTGCGTCCCTCCCGGCCGTCACCGCGGCCGCCCTGCTCGCCCTCACCCTCTGCCCCGCCCCCGCCGCGGCCGAGCCGACGGCGACCTGGGACACCCCGCTCGCGCTCACCCCGCCCATGGGGTGGAACAACTGGGCGCACTACATGTGCGACATCGACGAGGCCAAGGTCGTCGCCAACGCCGAGGCCCTCGTCTCCAGTGGCCTCGCCGCCAAGGGGTACGACACGGTGACCGTCGACGACTGCTGGATGCGCAAGGAGCGCGACGCGCGGGGCAACCTGGTCGTGGACACCGAGAAGTTCCCGCACGGCATGGCCTGGCTCGGCGAGTATCTGCACGCCAAGGGGCTGAAGTTCGGCATCTACGAGGACGCCGGTTCCCTCACCTGCGAGCGCTACCCGGGCAGCGGCGCCCCCGAGGGCGGCGGCCCGGACCACTACGCGCGCGACGCCCGGCAGTTCGCGTCGTGGAAGGTCGACTACGTCAAGATGGACGGCTGCAACCTGTGGGTGCCGCCCGGAAAGACCAAGGAACAGGCGTACCGCGACGCGTACAACTCCGTCGCCCGCGCGCTGCGCGACAGCGGCCGGCCCATGGTGCTCTCCGCGTCCGCGCCGGCCTACTTCCAGCAGGGCGAATGGGGCGGATCCGACTGGCACAAGGTACTCGACTGGGTCGGCGAGACGGGCCAGTTGTGGCGCGAGGGCAAGGACATCAAGGTCTACAAACCGACGGCGCCGGCCACCTCTCGCTGGAGCTCGGTCCTCGGCAACTACGGCTACAACCGCTGGCTCGGCCGGTACGCGGGCCCCGGCAACTGGAACGATCCCGACTTCCTGATCGCCGGCTCCCCCGGACTGACCGAGGCCGAGAGCCGCAGCCAGGTCGGACTGTGGGCGATGATGGCCTCCCCCTTCATCCTGTCCTCCGAGGTCTCCGCGCTGACCCCGGCGGGCCTCGCCGCGCTCGGCAACACCGACCTGATCGCCCTGGACCAGGACCCCCTGGGCCGGCAGGGCGCCGTGGTCTCCTCCAACGCCACCTTCGAGGTCCTGGCCCGACCGTTGGCCAACGGGGACCGCGCCGTCGCCGTCCTCAACCGCTCGGGCGCCACGCGCGACATCTCCGTACCGCTGGCCGACGTGGGCCTGCACACCTGCACGGTGGACGCCAAGGACCTGTGGAGCGGCCGGCGCACGGAGGTCTCGGACGCCCTGACCGGACGCCTCGCGGCCCACGACACGGCCGTGTGGCGGCTCACCCCGCGCGGCTGCGCCGACGCCGTGCCCACCGGGCAGATCAACGGCCTCGACGCCCGGTGCGTCGACGGCGCCAACACCGCCGGCGTCGGCGCCGTCGTGTTGGCCGGGTGCACGGCCGGAGCCGACCAGCGCTGGGTCCTCGGCGAGGGCGGACGGTTGCGCCTGGAGGGCAAGTGCCTCGCGGCGAGCGGGGCCGACGGACTGGTGGCCCTGTCCCGCTGCGCGCCCGCCGGCACGGCGCGCGCGGAGGGGCAGACCTGGGAGCACCGCCGCGACGGGGCCCTGGTCGAGCGGGGCAGCGGGCTGTGTCTGACGGCTCCCGCCACGCCCGCCACCCCGGACGCCCCGGCCGGGCGCCTGACGTTGACCGCCTGCGGCGACCACCAGGTCGACCAGGCCTGGTCCCTTCCGGTCTGAGCGGGCGCCGATGAGGAACGCAACCCCGCGCGCGGCCCTGCTCGCCCTGCCCGCCGCGCTGCTCACCCTGGTCTGCGCCGGGGCCGCCCCGGCGCCGCCGCGCCCCGCCCGTACGGTCCGAGGTCCGGGCGCTGCCGGGGCCCGAGGGTCGTGCGACGGGCCCCGCGTCCGCGCCGCGCACCTTCGACGCCGCGCCGGCGCGGGCCGCCCTGGAGCGGCTGCTGCCGCGCCACGCCCGACAGTTCACCCTCGTACCCGACCCGGCCGCCGGCCCCGACACCTTCACCGTGTCGGGGAGGGCCGGGGCGGTCACCGTACGCGGCTCCACCGGCGCGACCCTGCTGACGGGCGTCGGCTGGTACCTCCAGCACGTCGCCGGCGTCGACATCGGCTGGCCGGGCGACAGCCTGGGCATGTTGCCCGCCACCCTGCCGGCCGTCCCCGAACCGGTCACCCGCAGCGCGAAGGTCGCGCACCGGTACGCGCTCAACGACACCGACGACGGGTACGCGGGCCCGTACCGCTCCTTCGAAGAGCACCGGCGCCAGATCGACCTGCTCGCCCTGCACGGGGTCAACGAGGTCTTCGTGCAGGTCGGTGCGGAGTACCCGTACTACCGGGCGCTCCAGGGCTTCGGCTATTCGCCCGAGGAGCTGCGCGCGTGGATCCCCGGGCCGGCGCACCAGAGTTGGTGGCTGCTGCAGAACCTGAGCGGCTTCGGCGGTCCGGTCTCCGAGCGGCTGATGAGCGAACGGGCCCGGCTGGGCGGTCGCATCGCCGAGCAGCTGCGTTCCCTCGGCATGACCCCCGTCCTGCCCGGCTTCTTCGGTACGGTGCCACCGGAGTTCACCGCCCGCAACCCCGGTGCGACGACGGTGGCGCAGGGCGACTGGGCGGGCTTCGACCGGCCCGACTGGCTCGACCCGACCTCGCCGGTGTTCCGTCGGCTCTCGGCCGCCTACTACGCCGAACAGCGGGCGGTGTTCGGCGACAGCACGATGTACCGGATGAGCCCGCTGCACGAGGGCGGGCAGACGGGCACGGTCGACGTGAAGGCCGCCGCCGGCGCGATCCAGCAGGCCCTGCACGCGGCCCACCCCGGCGCCGTGTGGGCGGTGCTCGGCTGGCAGGACGACCCGACGGCCGAGCTCCTCGCCGGGGTGGACACCTCGAAGCTGCTGATCCTGGACGGGCTGTCCGACCGGTACAACCGCCTGGATCGCGAGGCGCGTTGGGGCGGGACCCCGTACGCGCTGGGCAGCATCCCCAACTTCGGCGGGCACACGACGATCGGCGCCAACACCAGTGTGTGGATCGACCGGTTCGCCGCCTGGCGGGCCAAGAGCGGCAGCGCGCTGGTCGGCACCGCCTACCTTCCGGAGGCCACCGGGACCAACCCGGCCGCCTTCGACCTGTTCACCGACCTCGCCTGGGAGAAGGACCCGGTCGACCAGCGGGCCTGGTTCGCCGCGTTCGCCTCACGCCGCTACGGGCGGCCCGACGCGCAGGCCGCGGCGGCGTGGGAGGAGCTGCGCACGGGCCCGTACAGCACCTCGTCGGGGATGTGGTCGGAGTCCCAGGACAGCCTGTTCACCGCCCGGCCGAGCCTGACCGCGACCGGGGCGGCGTACTGGAGCCCCAAGTCGATGCGCTACCCGGCCGGTTCGGTACGTCGCGCCCTGGACCACCTGCTGCGGGTGGCACCGGCGGCGCGCGGCTCCAGCGCCTACCGCTTCGACCTCGTGGACACCGCCCGGCAGGCCCTCGCGAACCACTCGCGGGTGCTGCTGCCGAAGATCAAGGCGGCCTACGACGCGAAGGACCTGCCGCGCTTTCGCGAGTTGCGGGCCCAATGGGCCGAGGGAGAAACCCTGTTGGACACGCTCACCGGAACCGATCCGAACTTCCTGCTGGGCGGCTGGCTGGACGCGGCCCGCGCCTGGGGCGCGGACGCGGCGGAGCGCGAGCGCAACGAGTACGACGCCCGCTCGATCCTGAGCGTGTGGGGCCGGCGTTCCACCAGCGAGGGCGGCTTCCTGCACGACTACGCGAACCGTGAATGGAACGGCCTGATCTCTGAGTTGTACGCGCGCCGCTGGAAGGTCTACTTCGACACGCTGGAGGAGGCGCTGGAGCGCGGGGCGCAGCCCCGGGCGGTGGACTGGCACGCCTTCGAGGAGGAGTGGGCCCGGCGCACCACCCGCCATCCGGCCCGGCCGGTCGGGGACGCGTACGCGACGGCGGCGCGGGTGGCCGCCGCGCTGCCGGCGGCGCCGGCCGCCGGCTGAGGTACACCACCTCGCGGCCCGCTGCCCGCGCCTCGGGGCGCCGGTTGACTGGCCCGGACCGATGACGGGCGACCGGTGAACGGAGTGCGCGATGTCCGAGACCGAGCGGGAGCGGCCGCGCACCACCGCGCCGGGCTGCGGCTCCGGCGGCGTGTGGGCGGCCCTCGGCGCCTCGCTGGACGGGCTGGTCGAACTGCGCAAGCGCCGCCCGGCCGGCCCGTGCCCCTGTACGCGCGACCGTAGCCGGCCGGTGTTCGCCCCGGGGCGGCCGGCGGGGGATGCTGGAGGGGCGGATCCGGCGGAGGGCAGACCAGGCGGAGGGCGGTCCCCATGAGCGGTGCGAGGCAGGTGCCCCGGCGGCGGGCGTCCGCGCTCGGCGCGCTGAGCGGGGCGGTCGCGGCGTTCGCCGGGCTGGCCTTCGCGGAGCCGGTGGCGGCCCTGGTCCGGCCGGAGGCGGCTCCGCTGACCGCCGTCGGCGGGGCGGTGGTCGACCGTACTCCCGCCGCCGTCAAGGAGTGGGCCATCCGGTCCTTCGGGACCTCCGACAAGGCGGTGCTGACCCTCGGCGTGGCGGCCCTCCTCGCGGCCCTCGCCGGCTGCGCGGGCGTCCTCGCCGTACGCCGCCCCGCGCGGGCGTCGCCCTGGCCGGGGCGGTGGGGTGCTCGGGGCGGCGGCCGCGCTCACCCGGCCGGAGGCGACCTGGCGGGACGCCCTCCTCGCTGCTGGGCGGAGCCGTCGCGATGGCGGTGCTCCACCTGCTGGTCCGGTCGATCCACCGGGCCCGCCCGCAGAGCGCCACGGGCGGCTGGACCGGCGCGGCTTCGGCCGGCTGGTCGTCGCCACGGTCGCGGCCTCGGCCGTGGCGGGCCTCGCCGGGCGGCGGCTCGGCGCCCACGGCGCGGCCGGGGCGGGCGCCTCCCGGGCCCGACTCGTCCTGCCGCCGGCGGCCGTACCCGCGCCGCCCGTACCAGCGGGGGCGGACCTTCGCGTGGCGGGCGCGCAGCCCTTCGTCACCCCGAACCGGGACTTCTACCGCGTGGACACCGCTCTGGTCGTGCCCCGCGTCGACGCCGACTCCTGGCGGCTGCGCGTCCACGGCGAGGGCGTCACCCGGCCCCTCACCCTGAACCTCGCGCAGCTGCTCGCCCGACCCCAGACCGAGCACGACATCACCCTGGCCTGCGTGTCGAACCCGGTCGGCGGCCCGTACGTGGGCAACGCCCGCTGGCTCGGCGTACCCCTCGCCGACCTGCTGCGCGAGGCGGGCGTGCGGCCGCCGTCCCGGGGCGGGCGGGCCGACCAGCTGGTGGCCCGGTCGGTCGACGGGATGACGATCGGCACGCCCGTCGAGACCGTCATGGACGGCAGGGCCGCGCTCCTGGCGGTGGGGATGAACGGGGAGCCGCTCCCCTTCGCCCACGGCTTCCCGGTCCGGATGGTCGTGCCCGGCCTGTACGGGTACGTGTCCGCCTGCAAGTGGCTGACCGAGCTGCGGTTGACCACCTTCGCCGCGTACGACGCGTATTGGGTGCGCCGCTCGTGGGCCCAGCGGGCACCGGTGAAGACGCAGTCGCGCATCGACGTACCGCGCCCGTCCGCCGAACCCCGCGCGGGGGCGGTCACGGTGGCCGGCGTGGCGTGGGCGCAGCACCGGGGCATCGCGCGGGTCGAGGTACGGGTCGACGGGGGCCCGTGGCAGGAGGCACGGCTGGGCGCGGCGGACGGGGTGGACACCTGGCGGCAGTGGGTGTGGCGGTGGGAGGCGGCGCCGGGCCGGCACGTCCTGGAGGTACGGGCCACCGACGGCCGGGGCGACGTCCAGCCGGCGGAGCGTACGTCGACCCTCCCGGACGGGGCGACGGGCCTGCACGCGGTCACGGTCGAGGTCCGGGCGCCGTAGGCCGTGTCTTGTGGATCATGCCGGGCTCCCGACGCCCGGCATGATCCACAAGACACGGCCTAGGCCCGCCCCGCACGGTGCGGCGTAGGGTCGTGTCATGCCGGAGACACAGCGGAACCTTGAAGGCAGGGTCGCCCTCGTCGCGGGGGCGACGCGGGGCGCGGGGCGCGGGATCGCCGTCCAGTTGGGTGCGCGGGGCGCGACGGTCTACGTGTCGGGCCGCAGCACCGCGGGGCGGCGTTCGGAGTACGACCGGCCGGAGACGATCGAGGAGACGGCGGAGCTGGTCACCGCGGCGGGCGGGCGTGGCATCGCGGTGGTGGCCGACCACCTCGTGCACGCCGAGGTCGAGGCGCTGGTGGGGCGGATCGACGCCGAGCAGGGGCGCCTTGACGTACTGGTGAACGACATCTGGGGCGGGGAGAACCTCTTCGAGTGGGAGAGCCCGGTCTGGGAACACGACCTGGACAAGGGGCTCCGGATCCTGCGGCTGGCGGTGGACACGCACGCCATCACCAGCCATTTCGCCCTGCCGCTGATGTTGCGCCGGCCGGGCGGGCTGGTGGTGGAGGTGACGGACGGCACGGCGGAGTACAACGCCGACAACTACCGGGTCTCGTTCTTCTACGACCTCGCCAAGTCGGCGGTGCTGCGCATGGCGTTCGCGCTCGGGCACGAGCTGGGGCCGCGCGGGGCCACGGCGGTCGCGCTGACGCCGGGCTGGCTGCGCTCGGAGATCATGCTCGACCACTACGGGGTGACCGAGGCGAACTGGCGGGACGCGCTGGAGAAATCCCCGCACTTCGCGATCTCCGAGACCCCCGCCTTCGTGGGGCGGGCGGTCGCGGCGCTGGCCGCCGACCCGGAGGTGTCCCGCTGGAACGGGCAGTCCCTCTCCAGCGGGCAGCTCGCCCGGGTGTACGGGTTCACGGACCTCGACGGCAGCCGCCCGGACGCCTGGCGCTACCTGGTCGAGGTACAGGACCCGAACCTCCCGGCGGACACCACCGGCTACCGCTGAGCCCCCGCTACGCGCCGCGGGTTTCGATGCGGTGGGTCAGGCCGTCCAGGACGCAGGTCAGGCCGAACTCCCAAATCGCATCGGGGTCGTAGGCGCCGACGGCGGCGCCCACGCGGCCGGCGAGGGGGTAGCGGGCGGGGTCCATCGCGCGCTCCAGCAGGGGTGCGCTGACCGCCCACCACTCCTCGTCGCTCTGGCGGTCGTTGTGGGCGGCGGCGTCGGCCGCCGCGAGGGCGTTGGCGTGGACGAAGCCGAGGAGGTGGGTCAGGGCGGCGTCCATCTCGGCGTCGGTGAGGCCGATGCCGTCGAAGGCCGTCAGTTCGTACTCGTACTTCGCGATGACCCCGGGGCCCAGCGGGGGGCGGGTCACGGAGAGGTCGGCGATCCACGGGTGGCGCCGGAGCAGGTCCCGGTTGTCCTCGGCGACGCGGGTCACCCGCCGCCGCCACGACTCGCCGGGGTCCGGCTTTTGGCGGCGCATGCGCGCGTAGGCCTCGTCCAGCATCAGGTCGAGCAGCTCGGCCTTGCCGGGGACGTACGTGTACAGGGTCATCGGGGTGACCCCGAGCCGCTTCGCGAGGGCGCGCATGGTGAGGGCGCCCAGGCCCTCCTCGTCGGCGAGGGCGAGCGCCGCCGTCACCACGGCGTCGACGGTGAGCCCCTGTCGCGGGCCGCGCCGCCCGGCCGGCGGCTCCTGGCCGGGCTCGCGCCACAGCAGCTCCAGCGTGCGGACGGGGTCACCCGCCCCGCTGCGGTCCTTCGTCATGTCCGGCCTCTCCGCCCGCCCGAAAAAAATTATCTACGCCGTACAGAATACAGTGTATAAAGTAACTCCGAAACACCGTCCCAGCGAGGAGTTCCGTGCAGATCACCAGCGCCGCGATATCCCTGACCGTCGACGACGTCCGCGCCTCCGCCGCCTTCCTGGCCGGACACTTCGGCTACACCGAGGCCATGGCGACCGAGGACTTCGCCTCCCTGACCCACCCCGGCGGACCCCACGTCCTGTTCCTGCGACGCGGCGTCGAGGTGCTGCCCGAGGAGGTCCGGGGCCGGCACGCGGACGGGTTGATCCTCGCCTTCACCGTCTCCGACCTGGCCGGGGAGTACGAGCGCCTGCGCGCCGAGGGCGCCCCGATCGCCATGGAGCCCCGCGAGGAGCCCTGGGGCGAGCGCCTGTTCCAGGTGCGCGACCCCAACGGCGTGATCGTCCAGCTGGTCGAATGGGCCAACGGCACCGATCCCCACGCGCAGGCGACCGATCCCCGACCGCAGACGACCGACCCCCACCCGCAGGCGACGCCCGCCGCCGACGGCCATCAGGTCATCCAGGTCCGGGGCGCCCGGGAGAACAACCTCGCCGACCTCTCCCTGGACATCCCCAAGCGCCGCCTGACCGTCTTCACCGGCGTCTCGGGATCCGGCAAGTCCTCGCTCGTCTTCGGCACCATCGCCGCCGAGTCGCAGCGCATGATCAACGAGACGTACACGGCCTTCATCCAGTCGTTCATGCCGAGCCTCGGCCGCCCGGACGTGGACGGGCTGCACAACCTGAGCGCCGCCATCGTCGTGGACCAGGAACGCATGGGCGGCGGCTCGCGCTCCACGGTCGGCACCGCCACCGACGCCTCGACCATGCTGCGCGTCCTCTTCTCCCGGATCGGCACGCCGCACATCGGCACCTCCTCCGCGTTCAGCTTCAACACCCCCGAGGGGATGTGTCCGCGCTGCGAGGGCATCGGTCAGATCTCGGACGTGGACGTCGACCAGCTCGTCGACCGCGAACTGTCCCTCAACGAGGGCGCGATCACCGTCCCGGGCTTCGCCGTCGACTCCTGGTACTGGCAGATCATGGCGAACTGCGGCTTCTATCCCCCCGACAAGAAGCTGAAGGACTTCACCGACCAGGAGTGGCAGGACTTCCTGCACCGGCCGTCGGTGAAGGTGAAGGTGGGGTCGAACAACTTCACCTACGAGGGCCTGATCACCAAGATCTCCCGCACGTACCTGGCCAAGGACCGCGAGTCCATGCAGTCCCACATCCGCGCGTTCGTGGACCGCGCCGTGGTCTTCGCGGACTGCCCCGACTGCGGGGGCAGCCGGCTGTCGGCCGCCGCGCTGTCCTCGCGCGTCAACGGGCTGAACATCGCCGAGTGCTCCGCGCTCCAGATCAGCGACCTCGCCGCCTTCGTGGACGGCATCGAGGACCCGGGCGTCGCCCCGATGCTCGCCAACCTGCGCGACCTGTTGCGCTCGCTCGTGGAGATCGGCCTCGGCTACCTCAGCCTGGACCGCCCCTCCGGCACCCTGTCGGGCGGCGAGGCGCAGCGGGTCAAGATGGTCCGTCACCTCGGCTCCTCCCTCACGGACATCACGTACGTCTTCGACGAGCCGACCACCGGACTGCACCCGCACGACATCAGGCGGATGAACGACCTGTTGCTGCGCCTGCGGGACAAGGGCAACACGGTGCTGGTGGTCGAGCACAAGCCGGAGGTCATCGCGATCGCCGACCACGTCGTGGACCTCGGCCCCGGCGCGGGCACCGCCGGCGGGCAGCTGTGCTACAGCGGTGACGTGGCCGGGCTGCGCGCCTCCGGCACCCTCACCGGCCGGCACCTCGACCACCGGGCGCGGCTGCGGGAGGCGGTGCGCTCCCCGCGCGGGCACCTGTCGATCAAGGACGCCGATCTGCACAACCTGAAGAACGTCAACGTGGAGGTGCCGCTCGGCGTGCTGACGGTGGTGACGGGGGTGGCGGGCTCCGGCAAGAGTTCGCTGGTCCACGGCTACCTGGCCGGGCGGGACGGGGTGGTGGTGGCCGACCAGTCGCCGATCCGCGGCTCGCGCCGGTCCAACCCGGCGACGTACACGGGTCTGCTGAACCCGATCCGGTCCGCCTTCGCCAAGGCCAACGGGGTCAAGGCGGCGCTGTTCAGCGCGAATTCGGAGGGCGCGTGCCCGAAGTGCAACGGGCTCGGGGTGATCTACACGGATCTGGCGATGATGGCCGGGGTGGCCTCGGTCTGCGAGGAGTGCGAGGGACGGCGTTTCACGCCGGAGGTGCTGACGTACCGGCTGCGCGGCAAGAACATCGGCGAGGTGCTCGACATGCCCGTGGCGGAGGCGCACGGGTTCTTCACCACCGGTCAGGCGCGCGCGGTGCTGGGACGGCTGGTGGACGTGGGCCTGGGCTACGTACGGCTCGGGCAGCCGCTCAGTACCCTGTCGGGCGGTGAGCGCCAGCGGCTCAAGCTGGCCATCAGCATGGCGGAGGAGGCGTCGACGTACCTGCTGGACGAGCCGACGACCGGGCTGCACATGGCGGACGTCGACCAGCTCCTCGCCCTGTTGGACCGGCTGGTGGACGCCGGCAACTCGGTGATCGTCATCGAGCACCACCAGGCGGTCATGGCGCACGCCGACTGGCTGATCGACATCGGTCCGGGCGGCGGCCACGACGGTGGCCGGGTGGTCTTCGAGGGCACCCCGTCGCGGTTGGTGGCGGAGGGGGACACCCTGACGGCTCGGCACCTGCGGGAGTACGTGGGCGCGTAGGCGGTCACGGCGGACGCGGCGTGTCCCGGTGTGCCGCTGCGTACGGTGTGCGCACGCGCTAGCGTGGGGGTGTGTCCTCCGCAGAGCAGACCCCCGCCGCGCCCGTCCCCTCCGGGGGGACCCGGCCGCGCCGCCGGAAGGAACAGCCCGCGCTGAGCCGGGAGCAGATCGTCGCCGCGGCGGTGCGGTTCCTGGACGCCGAGGGCCTGGAGGCGCTGAGCATGCGCAAGCTCGGCGGCGGGATGGGCACGGCGGCCACCTCCCTGTACCGGCACGTGGCCAACAAGGGCGAGCTGATCGAGCTCGTCGTGGACGAGGTCTTCGGCGAGGTCGAACTCCCCGCCGGCGCCGGCCCCGAGGGGTGGCGCGAGGCCCTGTCGCACAGCGGGCACAGCCTGCGCGACATGGTCCTGCGCCACCCCTGGGTGGCCTCGGTCCTCGGCCGGGTCGGTCTGTCCCACCCGGGGCCGAACCAGATGCGCGTGTCGGAGCGGATGCTCGGGCCGGCCCGGTCGGCCGGCTTCCCGCCCGGCGAGGCCGAGCTCGCGATGCGGGCGGTCATCTCCTACGTCATCGGCGCGACCACCAGCGAGGCGTACGGCCCCTCCCTGCTCGATCCGGCGCGCACGCGCGCCGAGCACTTCGACTACGGACTCCAGCGGGTCCTCGACGGTTTGGCGACCCGGATCAACCGAGGCTGAGTTCGCGGTTCCCGTCGAGCGGCGCGAAGGCGCGGGCGACATCGGCCTCCCGGACGTCCTCCAGGGCGGACGGGTTCCATCGGGGCCGGCGGTCCTTGTCGATGACCTGGGCCCGGATGCCCTCGACCAGGTCGGGGTGGGACAGGGTGTTGCAGGACACCCGGTACTCCTGTTCCAGGACCCGTTCGAGGGGGCCGAGGCGGCGGGCCCGGCGCAGCGCCTCCAGGGTGACCTTCAGGGAGGTGGGCGAGCGCGTCAGCAGGAGTTCCGCGGCCTCCTTGGCGGCGGGCACGCCCGTGGCGTGGAGACGCTCGATGATCTCCTCGACGGTGTCTGCGCCGTAACAGGGGTCGATCCAGGCGCGGGCGTCGGCCAGTTCGCCCGGCGGCGGGGCCTGGACGTGCCGGGCGAGGGCTTCGGCCACGGTGTGCTCGGCGAGGCCCCGGGCGAGGGCGGGCAGGGCGTCGGCCGGCACGTGGTGGTCGGCGAGCCCGCACAGGAGGGCGTCGGCCGCGCCGACGGCGGAGCCGGACAGCGCCAGGTGGGTGCCGAGTTCGCCGGGGGCGTGGGCCAGCAGGAAGGTGCCGCCGACGTCGGGGACGAAGCCGATGCCGGTCTCGGGCATCGCGACGCGGGAGCGTTCGGTGACGATCCGGACGCCGCCGTGGGCGGAGACCCCGACCCCGCCGCCCATGACGATGCCGTCCATCAGGGCCACGTAGGGCTTCGGGTAGCGGGCGATGCGGGCGTTGAGGCGGTACTCGTCCCGCCAGAACGCGGCGGACGCGGCGCCGCCCGCCTTCGCGTCGTCGTGGATCGCGCGGATGTCCCCGCCCGCGCACAGGCCCCGCTCCCCCGCGCCGCGGATCACCACCGTCCGTACGTCGGGGTCCGCCTCCCAGGCGTCGAGGGCTTCGGAGATCCGGCGGACCATGGCATGCGTCAGCGCGTTGAGGGCCCGCGGCCGGTTCAACGTGAGGAAGCCGGCCCGGCCCGCCCGGTCGATCACTACGGTGTCGTCTTCGCTCTTCACACCGGCCAGTATGCCGACGGGCCGACGGGCCGACGGGCCCCCACCGCCTCCTGAGTCCGAACGCCAAGGGCGCCCGGAGCGTTCCGCGAGGGAACGGTCCGGGCGCCCTGTCGTGCGCGGGTCGGCCTCAGGCGGCCTTGGCGCGCTCCGGCTCACGGGCGGCCGGCACGGACTGGTCGGCGCGCAGCTCCTGGGCCGGGGCGAGCGGTCGGGCGCCCTTGCCCGAGCCGATCGAGCCGAGCGCCAGGACCACGAGGCCGGCGAGGGTGACGCCGGCGCCCGCCCACAGCGGGGAGATGAAGCCGTAGCCGGCGCCGATGGCGAGGCCGCCGATCCAGGCACCGAGGGCGTTGCCCACGTTGAAGGCGGCGATGTTGGCGCCGGAGGCCATGGTGGGCGCGTCCTGGGCGTACTTCATCGTCCGCAGCTGGAGGCCGGGGGCGGTGGAGAGGCCGATGGTGCCCATGAGGAGCAGGGAGATGACCGTCATGATCTTGTTCTCGGCGGTGAGGGCGAACACCGCGAGCACCACCGCGAGCAGCCCGAGGCTGACCATGAGCGAGGTGTTCAGGGCACGGTCGGCGAACTTGCCGCCGTAGAAGTTGCCGACGAAGGTGCCGATGCCGAAGAGGACGAGCAGCCACGGGACGGTGGCGGTGGCGAAGCCGCTGACCTCGGTCAGGGTGAACGCGATGTAGGTGAAGCCGCCGATCACGCCGCCGAAGGCGAGGATGCTGAGCGTGATGGACACCCAGACCTGACCCCGGCGGAAGGCGCCGAGCTCGCCGCGCAGGCTGACCTCGCCGGGCGGGGCGGTCTGCGGGACCAGGAGCTTGATGCCGGCGAGGGCGACGACGCCGATGACGGTGATCGCCCAGAACGTCGAGCGCCAGCCGAGCTGCTGACCGAGGAAGGTGCCGAGCGGGACGCCGAGGACGTTGGCGGCGGTGAGGCCGGCGAACATCAGCGAGATGGCCCCGGCCTTGCGGGTGGGGGCGACCATGTCGGCGGCGACCACCGCGCCGACTCCGAAGAACGCGCCGTGGCACAGGGCCGCGACGACGCGGCCGATCATCAGCAGCGAGTACGACGGCGCGACCGCGGAGATCAGGTTGCCGATGATGAACAGCACCATCAGCGAGAGGAGCACCTTCTTGCGGTCGAACCGGGCGATCGCCGCGGTCAGCACGATGGCGCCGATCGCCACGCTGAGCGCGTAACCCGAGACCAGGTACCCGGCCACCGATTCGGTGACTCCGAAGTCCGCGGCGACCTCGGGCAGGAGCCCGACGATCCCGAACTCGGTGAGGCCGATACCGAAGCCCCCGAGTGCTAAGGCGATAAGCCCGATAGGCATGTCCAAACCTTTCATTACGGTGCAGGCGCCGTTAGGCGGCGTCTGCAATTTTTGTCTGCGCGGGCTATCGGCGCAAGCCCGATAGCGGGTGGTCAGCGCGTGGTGTAGCGGGACTCCAGCGGTCCTCCACCGCCCGTGTACCGGACGGGCGGGCGGCCCCTACCGGGGGGCCAGGCGGAAGCGGAAGTCGTGGAACAGCTCGGTCTCCTCCGTTCCCGCGCCGCGCAGGCGCAGGGCGAAGCCCACCAGGGCGTGGTCCAACATGTAGAGCCGGTTGCCCTCGTCCCGGCCGTCCTCGGAGAGCCGCCCGGCGACCCACTCCATGGCGGAGAGGCCCCCGTAGCGGGCCCGCGGCTCGAAGAGCCGGTGCGACGCGTTGATCTCCCCGAGCATGTTCAGGACGTAGCTCAGCGGATAGGGCCGGTTGGCGCGGTCCAACTCGGTCCGCTCCAGGTCGGGGTAGGAGTCCACCAGCCGGTCGACGAACTCGTCGTCCAGCAGGTCCGTCCGGCCCGTGACCATGGCCGTCGAAATCATGTAGGGGTACGCGATCCCGTTGAGGAAGAAGTTCGCGCCCGGGTCGATGTCCTTCCACTGACCCACCACGCCCTCGACGAAGGCGTCCAGGTCCGGCACCTGCTCCTCCAGCCGGCCCAGGTTGTGCAGGGCCACCAGGTAGTAGAGGCCCATGTGGGTCCGCTCCACCGGGGAGATGCCGGCCATCAGCTCACGGGCCTCCGCGAGCCGGTCCTTTCCGTGGGTCAGGTACTCCTCGCGGCCGGACATCGCGATCGCGTTCAGCATCGTGAGGAGGGGATAGACCTTCGAGAAGGCCGGCGTCATCGGGCTCGGGAACGACGGGGGGTTGTCGATCTCGTCGGCGCGATCCAGGTAGTCCAGCACCTCCCTCATGTAGTCCCGCTCGCCGTCGAAGATCAGCGCGTCGTAGCCGAGCAGGCAGATCACCGACAGGAGCATGGAGCCGCCGCGCCCACGGAAGAACGGGCCGGGGATCCCCTCCAGCAGATCCAGCGCCTCGCTGACGTAATTGCGGGGGCCGGAGACCAGCCGGTCCTTCAGGCCCAGCTGACCGAGGGCCAGGAACACCGCGGAGTAGGCGGAGAGGCGCTCGTAGTCGCCGTGCCGGCCGCTGTTCTCGTCCTGGATGCGGTCCGGCTGGATCTCGTCCGCCACCGCCAGGATCTCCGCCGGGAAGTCCAGTTCCTGGTTGACGAGGAACCCCCGGTCCAGGCCCAGCTTGGCGAAGGCGTCCATCAGGATGCAGCCGGCCATCAGGCGGTAGTAGAGGTTCTCCTCCGAGCGGATCACGTCGAGGATCGGTCCGAGCGCCGGGCCGACCTCCGCCTCGCCGGCCCCGGCGGGGTCCTCGACCTTGAGGATCAGGTCCGCCAGGAGCCGGGAGAAGTGGGTGTAGGTGTTGGCGGGTGACACGCGCCGCGACAGGAGTTCGAACGTCCGACGGATCTGCGCGGCGAGGTCGGGATCGTAGGCCATGGGGTACTGGCCGAGGCCGATGCCCCGCACCATCCGGCTCCACGGGGTCGCGATCATCCGGGACTCGTGTCGCAGGTCCTTCAGGCCCGCCACCGGCATCGGGTGGGAAGCAACGGCCATGAGTAGATCCTTCCTGCGGGTTGGACATGGGTGGCTGTGACTGTGTTTCGAATGAAGGGGAACCAGTGCCACCCGCGCGGGTCGCCCCCGTGGGGGGCCGACCCGAAACCACTAGGAACACTGGCAGGTGACACTGGGGTTCCGCCTGACCGCCGCTTGAGCCTCGCGGCCTTACGCGGCCCTACGCGGCGGCCGCGGCGCCCCGGTCGAAGCCGGAGCCGCCGAACCGCAGGCCGACCAGCGCGTGACCACGGGTGACGTAGGGCAGGGGCGGAACCGTCAGGCCCAGGAACTCGTCCCGGTCGCCCTCCAGCATCTCCAGCGCCCAGTTGAGCCACTTGATGCCCTCGCAGTAGATCGCGACGGGCCGGCGCTGCGTCTGGTAGGTGTCCGTCAACGTGCCGTCCAGCTCCGCCTGGAAGTGGAAGGGCGGCATCGCCGTGAAGTGGCTGCCCATCATGAACACGAAGCGGATCAGCCAGTACGGGTCCTCCCGCACGTAGCGCGAGTGCGGGTCGTCCAGCCCGTACACCGCCGTCATCACGGGGGCGAAGTAGTCCTCCATCCCGCGGGGGACGGCCGCCGTGTCGATCGCCTCGCCGGCCGCCGTCACGTCCCGGACCCGGTACGCGTCCTGGTACGGGTTGCCCTCGTCGAACTCGATCTCGACCTGGGGCGCCCGTCCCCGGCCCGTGCGGACCTGGAGCCTGAAGCGCTCGAAGTGGATCTCGTCGTAGTGGCCGATGGAGTTGTGCCAGGGCTTGTTGTCGTACATCGGGTCGTCGCGGGTGTCGGCGCCGTCGGTCTTGAAGCCGATGGCCCGCGGGTCCAGGAACCGGATCCCCAGCGACTCGGGGGTGATGGCGTCCAGCGCCGCGTCCACCTCCGCGCGCGGCGCGCCCGCCTCGATCAACCGCTGGGCGCGCAGGAGCGGTTCGGGATCGGCCATCTTGATGTTCTCGGTGTTCGTGTCGCCCATGACCAGCGAGTGGAACCGCGGCTCCAGCACCTCCAGGTACTCGGGGTGCGCCCGGAAACGTTCCAGCAGCGCCGACGAGTTCAGGTAGGTGACGCCGTTGATGACGATGGTCGGGGTGTCGAGGAGGTCCGGGCCGAAGGTCACGGGGGCGGTCTCCCGGCTGAGCGCGAGACGGTCCTCGATCTTCTGGAAGTAGGAGATGTCCACGGTCTCCCCCGGGGCGGGGACCCGACTGACGGAGTGCACCTGCTCGTTGAGGACCCGGAAGATCTGCTCGTAGAGCCGGGCGATCACGGCCGGCGGCGGGGAGTACTTCTCGACGAACCGACTGACCTCCTCGCCCTTCACGTAGCTCATCTCGTAGATGACCTCGCGGTCCGTGGTCCGGCCGTCCTTCTGGAGGTGCGCGGGGATGGGGATGTCCCGCTCCAGGATCTCGCCGACCTCGGGGAAGTTGCGCCGCACGGAGTCCGGCAGGGCCTGGAGGTACTCCGCCTGCTTGCGCGCCTTCGCGAACGGCGGCAGCATGACGCCCTCGCCGTCGGGGTCCCAGTGGGCCGTGGTCAGGGCCTCGCTGAGGATCTTGCGTACGGTGATCTCCGTGTCGCCGTCCCGCCTGATGAAGATCGTCATGGACTCGCTGCCGCCGGCCCCGAACCCGACGATCTCCTCGTCGGCGTGGACGTAGGCGTACACCGTGCTGCGCAGGAGCCTGCGGCCCTGGGCGTAGCGCAGGACCTTCTCGTGCTCGGGGGTGAGGCTGAGGACCGCGCGGTCCTCGAAGGCGTCGAGGGCGGGGTTGGCGCGGCGCTCCCCCACCTCGGCCGGGTCGAGGAGCTCGATGACGTCGGTCCGGAAGGGGCCGGCGTCCACATCGGCGGGGTCGATCGGGGAGCCGAGCGCGACGATCTGGAGGCGCCCGTTGAGGTGGATGCGGCGGACGGGCGTTTCGAGGGCGAGGTGGTGGAAGACGGCGCGGGTGGAGGCTTCGAGGTCCTTCTTGGACTGGACCGGGACGCCCTCGGGTGAGATGACGGGGATCCCGGAGGGCTTGAGGGTGAAGAACAGGCGCTGGAGCGCGGCTCGGGTCTCCTGCGCGCGGTGGCCGTGCTCCGCGTGGGCGCTGCCGACGGCCATGGCCTCGGCGAGGGGGACGGCCCCGGAGGCGGCGAGGGCGACGAGCCAGCCCTCGGGGTCGGAGCCTTCGAGGAAGAAGTCGCTCTGCGCGAAGAGGGCGGGGCGGTGCCGGCGGAGCATGCGGAAGAGGGTGTACTGGTAGGCGATCCGGCTCGCGGCCGCGGGGTCGGCGTACGGGTCGCCGTCCGGGTCCCGGTCCGGCACGGCCTCGGCTTCGCCGGCGGGGTGCGAGTCGAGCAACGTCCCGATGGCGCGGACCGGTTCGGCGGCGGCGGCGGTGTCGTCGGCGGTGTCGTCGGGGCGGGCGAAGTGGAAGACGACCACCTCGGGCTCCTTGACGTCGGTCGACTCGCGGGTCGAGATCCGGCCGGCCGCGTCGAGGATCCTGAGTTCGGCGTAGGCCTGGCCGAGGGTGTCCGCGTTCCCGCTGATCCGCTTCTTCAGCCGGGCCTGGAGGACGAGTTCGCCCGCGTCGAGATCGACGGCGTCCCGATGGTTCGACGTGTGCTGGAAGACCTCCAGGAAGCGGTGGAAGGCCGGTGAGCCGTCGCGTTCGGAGTGCAGCATCTCCCGGGTGATGACGCGACTCATCGTGCGGTACAGGTACGTGTCGAAGAAGGGGCTCTTCGAGGCCATGCGGAAGAGGCTGCGGAGCGTGTCGTAGTGCTGCTCCTCCAGGGGGCCGCCCGTGGTGCGCAGCCGGTCCAACTCGCCGGTCAGACCGTTCATGAGGCGCACGGACCCGATGAGCAGGTCGGTCTCGGAGACCTCACCGGTGTAGGGCATGGCGGGAGCCTCCACGTCGTTGTCGGCCAGCAGTTGGAGGGACTTGCCGCCGAGACCGAATTCCACGACCATTTCCGGGTCGAGGCTTTCCAGGATTTCGGCGGTGGTGCCGGAGGCCATGATTTCGTCGGTCATGGCGAGAACCGCTTTTCTGATGTCCGCGCCCGTGGTGAGCAGACCCGCGTCGTTGTTGGAGACCACCGGGGTGTGAGGGTGCTTGAAAATGATGTCGTTCTCCTCGATGAAACGGGCCAGGGCGCGGCGGACGGGTCGCATCCGCTCGGAATGGGCCAGGAATACGGTCGGGTCCTTCAATTCCTGCGCGGTGACGGACGGGAAATCCTTCAGGTACCGGTCGAATCGCGCCTTCACGCCGGCGCGGACGTACACGTTCACCTGCCGACGGGAATACCGCTTGTGGACCTCGACGTCGGTGGTCGGATAGGCGGTCCGCAGCTCCGCGAGAAGGTCGGCGAGGGCGTCGGACTCGCCCTTCAGGGCCACCACGTGGGACGGCTCGCCGACCAGCGGCTCACCGCGCGTGAGGCCGGTCAGGTACGGGGCCAGCTCCCGGGCGAGGGGCTCGGTGGAGGGCTCGCCCGAGGCGGCCAGCAGCATGAGCGGCGTGAAGGCGCGGGCGATCCGCACGCCGTCGGCGACGGAGAGGGAACCGCAGGCCACGGCGGAGGCCAGGACGCCGAAGCTCTCGCCGGTGTAGGCCGAGAGGTCGAGGGGCCGGCCGGCGCGGACCGCCGCGGCGCGCAGGTGGGCGTGGAGGGCCAGGTTGTGCACGAGGAACGCGGCCCCGATGAAGCCCTGCTGCTCCAGCTTCCCCTCGGGCATGTTCTCCGGGGCGGTCAGCAGGCGGTCGGGGCGGCCCGGCAGGCCGAGGGCCCGTGCGCCGTCCTCGTAGACCCCGGCGACTTCCGGCATTCCGCTGTCGAGGAGGAAACGGCCGAGGTTCCGGTAGGCGGCCCGGCTGCCGAGGCCGGGGAAGAAACCGACGATGCCGTGGCGATGTCCCGTCTCCGCGGGGCCGCCGCCGGCCGTGGTCCCGGCTAATCCCTCTCGTATGGTGTCGCGTTCCATTTCCGCTTTCCTCCCCGTCGTGGTCCGCGTCCGCGGGTCTTCCTCGCGGCCGCGTTCTCCGTTCGCTCTTCGAGATTAGGCGGGGCGGAAGGGGGTATTGGGTGTCGCCGCATCAACGTGCCATCGCGGGGAGACATTGGCAGTTTGATGACACGCGCCGCGAAGCCGTGCCGTCGGGCGGGGACGAACACGAACGAACACGAAAGGGCCCTCTCCGCCCGTTGTACGGATACGGAGAGGGCCCTTCAGCCCTTCAGCCCCTACAGCCCCTCAGCGGGAAATGGCGACCCGCGACCCTGCGCGGGGTCTAGGGGCAGTCGATGAGGCCCAGTTGGGCCGCGCGGACGCCGGCCTGGAAGCGGGAGGTGGCCTCAAGGCGGTGCATCAGCGAGGCGATGTGCCGGCGGTAGGTGCGCACCGACAGACCCAGGTCACGGGCCGCCACCTCGTCGGTGTGGCCCTGGCTGAGCGTCCGCAGGACCCGTAAGGAGTTCTCCCCCTCCGTCCAGCCGCCGCCGAGGGCGGTCAGGTCGACGGCGGCGTCCCAGACGGCGTTGTGCAGGACCGCCATCGCCTTGGCCGTGTCCGTGTCGCGGACGACGGCCATCTCGTGGGAGGGTCCGCCGGCGCCGTCGAGCAGGGCGAGGCGTCCGTCGAAGACGGTGGCGGTGGGCAGTTCGTGGGGCGAGAGGCGGATCTCGGCGCCGAGGTCGGAGAGTTCGCAGAGCTGCTCGAAGGCCTCCTCGTCCGCGAGGAGCCGGGTCGGCAGGATCATGCGTACCTCGCTGCCCCGGGCGAGCAGTTGGGCGTGCAGTCGGTTCAGCAGCAGGTCGCCGTACTCGTACGGTCCCGTGGAGTAGCTCGACTGGGCGATGACCGCCCGGTGCCCCGCCTGGTGGACGATGTGAGCGGCGACCGATTCGGTGCTCGCGGCCGGTGCGGTGGTGCCCGCGGCCGGACGGTCGCCGGCCCCGGCCGGCTGCGTCGAGGTGGTGCGTTCCTGCTCGAACAGTCTGCCCGCCATCTCGGCGAGCTGCTGGGCCTGGTCGCGCAGGGCGTCAAGAGTGAGGTTGCGGAGATCGGTCACCGGCTCTGCCGTGACGCTCATGACTGCTCCTTGTTTCAAGGCCGCGGGTCGAACGGCCGATGGTTCGGACGGGCCGGGAGGGCGTGTGCTTCGTCCTGCGTCCGGCTGTCGGGTACGTCGGCGGGTGCGCGGGATGCGCGAGGTGTGCGGGATGTGCGGGGCGGCGCGCGGGCGGGTGGTCGTCTTCACAGGCCCGCCGCGCGGCGATTCGGCCCCGCTACGGTTTCCGGTGCCGCGCCCGGTGCCGGCGGGCGGGCGCCGCGTCGTCCCGTACCGGTCGCGCCGCGCAACTGACGAGTTGTTTCATCGAGCCTTCCTCCATTGCCCCCCGGTGCCGGGCCCACCCCCGCGAAGCGGTGCCGGCCGGTCCGACGTGAACCGTGACCAGCGGGCGGTGCGGGCCCGTGCAACGTCGCTGAACAGCAACTTTGTCGACTCTGACACGCGCCGGCCCCACCGCGTCAAGGGCGCTCTGCCACAACCAAGTCCGGAGATGGGCGACTTGCCGCCTACTGACCACTCCGAGACCGAAGTTCGAGTGGGACGAGAGCGTTTCGCCCCGCTTCGTCGTTCATCCGTCATGCGCCCGTCTTCCGGCCGTCGACCGGGTTTGGGCGGTTTCGAGCCCGAACGGCGAGCGGCGGCCGGGGCCCCGTACGCACGCGAAGGGGGCCGACGCGCACACCGCGTCGGCCCCCTCCTGTCGCTCCCGGAGCGGCTCTACGCGCGCCCCGGGAGCGGGGTCACTCGTCCCACGGGTCCATCTCGTCCAGGTCGAACGGCGGCTCGTCCTCGAACGGCGGCTCCGGGTGGGGCTCCGGCGCGACGCCGGCGTGGGCCGGAGGCTGAGCGGCGGCCTGAGCGGGCACGGCGGGCGTGGCCGGGGGCGTCGCTCCCACCTGGGCCAGGGTGTCGAGGACGCCCTCGGCGTACTTGGCGAGCTTGGCCTCGCCGACCCCTCCGATCGTGCCCAGCTCGGCGACCGTCGTGGGCAGCCCCGTCGCGATCTCCCGCAGCGTCGCGTCGTGGAAGACGACGTACGCCGGTACGCCCTGCTCCTTCGCCGTCGCGGCCCGCCAGGCTCGCAGCGCCTCGAAGACCGGTACGGCGGCCGCCGGCAGGTCGACCGGCACCCGCGCGGCCTTGCCCTTGCCCGACCGGGACCCGGGCTCCTTGCCGGACGGCGCGGCCGGCGTCGTCTCCTTGCGCATCGTGACGGTGCGGCGGCCTCCCAGCACCTCGCCGCTGTCGTCGGTCAGGACGAGCGTCCCGTAGTCGCCCTCGACCGCCAGCAGCCGCAGCGCCAGCAGCTGACGCACGACGCCCCGCCACTCGGAGGTGCCGAGGTCCGCGCCGACACCGAACACCGAGAGCGCGTCGTGGTCGAACTGGATGACCTTGGCGGTCTTCTTGCCCTGGAGGATGTCGATGATCTGGCCGGCGCCGAACTTCTGCCGCCGCTCCTTCGCCAGCCGCCACACCGTGGACAGCAGCTTCTGCGCCGCGACCGTCGCGTCCCAGGACTCGGCCGGCGTCAGGCACGTGTCGCAGTTGCCGCACGGCTCGCCCTGCTGCCCGAAGTAGGCCAGCAGCCGTACGCGGCGGCACTCGACGGTCTCGCACAGCGCGAGCATCGCGTCGAGGTGGGCGGCCAGCGACCGGCGGTGCGTCTCGTCGCCCTCGGAGCCCTCGATGAGCTTGCGCTGCTGCACCACGTCCTGGAGCCCGTACGCCAGCCAGGCCGTGGCCGGCTCGCCGTCGCGGCCCGCGCGGCCGGTCTCCTGGTAGTAGCCCTCGACGGATTTGGGCAGGTCGAGGTGGGCGACGAAGCGCACGTCCGGCTTGTCGATGCCCATGCCGAAGGCGATCGTGGCCACGACCACGACCCCGTCCTCGCGCAGGAACCGCGCCTGGTTCGCGGCGCGCGTACGGGCGTCCATGCCGGCGTGGTACGGAACGGCGTCGATGCCGTGCTCCACGAGGGAGGCCGCCGTCTTCTCCACGGAGGCCCGCGAGAGGCAGTAGACGACGCCGGCGTCCCCCTCGTGCTCGGACCGGATCAGGTCCAGCAGCTGCTTGAGCGGGTTGTTCTTGGGGACGATGCGGTACTGGATGTTCGGCCGGTCGAAGCTCGCGACGAAGTGCCGCGCGTCCTCCAGGCCCAGCCGGGCCGCGATCTCGGCGTGGGTGGCCTCGGTGGCCGTCGCGGTCAGCGCGATCCGCGGCACCTTGGGCCAGCGCTCGTGCAGCATCGACAGCGCGAGGTAGTCGGGCCGGAAGTCGTGACCCCACTGGGCGACGCAGTGCGCCTCGTCGATCGCGAAGAGCGAGACCTCGCCCCGATCGAGCAGCCGCTGGGTGCCCTCCGTACGCAACCGCTCGGGCGCCAGGTACAGCAGGTCCAGCTCTCCGGCGACGAAGGCCTGCTCCACGGCCTGGCGCTCGTACGGGTCCTGCGTCGAATTGAGGAATCCGGCCCGCACGCCGAGCGCGGTGAGCGCGTCCACCTGGTCCTGCATGAGCGCGATGAGCGGCGAGATCACCACGCCGGTACCGGCTCTGACCAGGGCGGGGATCTGGTAGCAGAGCGACTTGCCGCCGCCGGTCGGCATGAGTACGAGGGCGTCACCGCCGCCCACGACCTGCTCGATGATCTGCTGCTGCTCACCGCGGAAGGAGTCGTAACCGAAGACGCGGTGGAGCACCCGCAGAGCATCGGCGATCTCGGGGGACGCGTCCGAAAGGGCCATTGGAGAAGCCTAGCGCCGCCCACGGACACCCCCGACCGGCTAATCCCCGTCGCCGGAGTCCCACACCAGCCGGCGGTGCAGCGCACCGGGTACGAGCCGTCGAGCAACAAAAGGCCCCGACCTCCTCACGGAGGCCGGGGCCTTTGATCGAGCGCTGGGCAGGCCTTGCACCTGCATCCCCCCACAGGAAGTGGGGTGTCTTTCCTTGGACCACCAACGCCGGTCCCGCCACCACTGTCCGCGGCGGCAAGCTCAAGATCGACTATAACACCCCCGGAGCCCCGGCCGAAAACCTCACGAAGGGGTGACGTACGTCGGGGCCCCGAAGCCCGAGCGGGACTCAGGGCGACGGGGTGGTGCGCGCCTGAGGCCGTCTCCAGATCGCTTCGACGGCTTGCAGCGCGCTCAACAGCCCCGCGTCCCGCACCACGGGCATCAGTGCGTCGACATCAGTGGCTCGAAGACGCCACAACTCGTTCGGAGCCAACCCCAGCAACAGCGGCTCGGCGTGCTCGGTGAGCCAGTCGCCCTCTCCCAGCTCGCGGGCCAGCCGCAGCAACCCGATCACAGCTTCCGGAGTTCGTTCGCCGGCGGGGATGTCGTGGAGGAGCCCGCGAGCCTCCTCCAGGACCTCGCGACCCGATCCGTGATCCACCGCGGCCCAGACGCGACTGCTTCCGGCCTCCCTGAGGAGCTGCGACAAACGGTCCTGCGACCGGGTGAACGACCGTGCGTACCGTCGGAGGTGTCCCACGAGCACCTTGACCTCCTTGTCCGTGAGATCCGCTCGCCCCATCTCGTGGGAGACGTACGTCTCCAGTACCGGCCACAATCCGGCCCATCGGTGGGCACCGCTCACCGGCGCGTTCCGGATCAGTTCGACGAGGAGATCCCGCGTCACCCACGCCGGCAGCAGGTCCGCGTCCTGAACGAGGTGTCGTGCGAGCACGTCCGCGACCAACGGACGTTCCGCTTCGGGAAGGTGGCGCAGCACGTCGAGGGCATCGAGATGGCAGTCGGCCAACCGCGCCGGCTCTCCCCTGTCACCACACACAAGGGCCGGCAGCACGTGTGCCCCCGAGACGGTCTTCTGCTCATCGTCGGTGCGATAGGTCCGCAGTGTGTTCGGCAATGCACGCACCAAGGGCGCGAGGGCGTGGAGCAGATGATGGGTGTCGGCGTCACACGGCAGGGCGAGACGCCAGGCCAGCTCGGTGGCATCCACCCCCCTGGCAGTGGTTGGCCACGAACGCGATCGTGCTGCTCCCGCTGGTACTCGCCGGCTTCTTCGTCGGCGTGGTGCTCCCGGCGGTGTGGTCCTCTTCGCCCGCCCGTCGGCGAGCGGCGGCAGCGGAACTCGCCCAGGTCCTCGGGACCGTTCAACGCCGAAACGATCGAGGGGCCGTTTCGGATTGCTCCGAAACGGCCCTCGATCTACGACTCTTTCGAGTCGGGACGACAGGATTTGAACCTGCGACCCCTTGACCCCCAGTCAAGTGCGCTACCAAGCTGCGCCACGTCCCGTTGTGCCTGTCAGCTGGGGTTTTCCCCCTCGTGCCGGGCACATGCAGAACATTACCGCACGTCGGGGGGTGCGTGTGCACGGGTGATCGGGACGCGGGAGGATGGGCGGGTGAACGGTCGGGATCGGGATGGTGAGGGGCGGGCGCGCAGTGCGCGGCCGCGGGACGGGTTGGGGCGGCCGCTGCCGTACGGGGCTCCCGGGGTGGCGCGGCAGCCCGAGGGGGTGGTGCGGTCGCCGGCCGGGACGGTGGAGGAGGCGCAGCGGTTGCTGGACGCCGGGATGCCGTTCCACGCGCACGAGGTGTTCGAGGACGCGTGGAAGTCCCGCCCCGCGGCGGAGGAGGCCCTGTGGCGGGGGTTGGCGCAGCTGGCGGTGGGGCTGACGCACGCGGCCCGGGGGAACGCGGTCGGCGGGGCGCGGTTGTTGCGGCGGGGGGCCGCGGCCGTCGAGGGGTTCGGCGGGGACCCGTACGGCATCGACGTGCGCGGGCTGGTCCGGTGGGCGCAGGGCCTGGCGGGCCGGGTGGAGGAGGGCGCGGTGGTCGATGCCGTGCGGGAGGCTCCGCGGCTACGCGGCGGGCTGGAGTAGGTCCCAGCGGTTGCCGTAGAGGTCCTCGAAGACGGCGACGGAGCCGTACGGCTCGTGGCGCGGCTCCTCCAGGAAGCGGACGCCCTCGGCGGTCATCCGGGTGTGGTCGCCGGCGAAGTCGTCGGTGTACAGGAAGAAACCGACGCGGCCACCGGTCTGGTCGCCGACGCGGGCGCGCTGGGCGTCGTCCTTGGCGCGGGCCAGCAGCAGGGCGGTCTCCTTGGCGCCCGGCGGGCGGACGACGACCCAGCGCGAGCCGTCGGGGCGGGCGGTGTCCTCGACGAGGTCGAAGCCGAGGGCGCGGGTGTAGAAGTCGATGGCCTCGTCGTACTCGCGGACGAGGAGCGCGGTCAGGGCGACATGGGAAGGCATGGCCCCCATTGTGCGTCCGTGTCGAGGAGGACGATCTCCAGGGTGCGGGGGCCGTGGACTCCCTCCACCCGGTCGAGCTCGATGTCGCTGGTGGCGGAGGGGCCGGAGATCCAGGTCAGCGGGCGGGTGGGGTCGAGGCGTTCGAGGGCCTCGGGGACGGAGTCCACGACCTGCTCGGGCACGCGGACGACGCAGATGTGGTGGTCCGGGATCAGGGTGATGCGGCGCCGGCCCTGGTCGGGGCTCCCGTCCAGGACGATCGTGCCGGTCTCGGCGATGGCCAGCGCGCAGCCGGTGACCACGCTGTCGACCGCGTCCAGTTCGGCCGGGGTGGAGGCGGCCCGGTCGTGGACGCGGGTCGCGTCGGCGGCGGAGAGCCAGTACGGGGGCAGGCCGGGCGGGGCGAGGACCGTACGCGAACCCGTCAGGAGCCGTGCCAGGAGCAGCGGGAGGCCGTCCTCGTCGGTGCGGTGGACCTTCGCCCGGTACTCGGTGAGGTGGGCGGCGAGCAGGTCGGCGCGTTCGGCCGGGGTGCGGGCGCCGTGGACCCGCAGGTAGTCCCGGGGGATCTCGGTGTCCGCCGGGCCGGAGGCGGCCCGGCGGATGCGGGCCAGGATGCGGTCCTTGCTGCTCATCGGGGGGTCCCCCGTCCTCGGGGGCTGGTCCCCCGCTCTCGGGTGCTCCCCCGTTCTCGGGCCCACCAGTCGCGGAAGGACTCCGCGGGGATGGCGGGCAGTGCGCGCGTGTCGGTCCAGGCCCGTCCGGGCCCGGGGAGCCCGCGGGGTGCGAGCCGGCGGGCGCGGGCCAGGAGCCGCTCCCCCGCGCGCAGTGCGCCGGGGTGGTCGAGGAGCCGGCGGGCGGCGCGCATCGCGGCCCGTTCGGCGGTGTGGCCGTGTGCGGGTCGCAGGCGTACGCGGATGCCGCGCCGGGTCACCGGGCCGCCCTGGGCGACGCGTTCGCGCAGGTGGAGGAGGACCTCGGGGATGTCGATGGCGACGGGGCAGACCTCGTAGCAGGCCCCGCACAGGGTGGAGGCGTAGGGGAGGGTCGCGTCGATGGGACTGCCCGTGCCGCGGAGTTGGGGGCTGAGGATGGCGCCGATGGGGCCGGGGTAGACGGAGCCGTAGGCGTGGCCGCCGGCGCGTTCGTAGACGGGGCAGACGTTGAGGCAGGCGGAGCAGCGGATGCAGCGCAGGGCCTGGCGGCCGGTGGCGTCGGCGAGGGTGTCGGTGCGGCCGTTGTCGAGGAGGACGAGGTGGAAGGCGGAGGGGCCGTCGCCGTCCGCCCCTTTGGACGGCCCCGGCCCGGTCCACATGGTGGTGTACGGGTTCATGCGCTCGGCGGTGGAGGACCGGGGCAGGGTCTGGAGGAAGACCTCCAGGTCGCGGAAGGTGGGCACGACCTTCTCGATGCCGACGACGGAGATCAGGGTCTCGGGGAGGGTCAGACACATGCGGCCGTTGCCCTCGGATTCGAGGACGACCATGGTGCCGGTCTCGGCGACCATGAAGTTGGCCCCGGAGACGGCGACCTTGGCCCGCAGGAACTTCTCCCGCAGGTGGAGGCGGGCGGCTTCGGCGAGGGCGGCCGGGCTGTCGTCCAGGTCGGCGGGGGCGGGGCGGCCCCAGGAGCCCATCTCGCGGGTGAAGATCTCGCGGATCTCGGCGCGGTTGCGGTGGATGGCGGGGACCAGGATGTGCGAGGGCCGGTCGTGGCCCAACTGCACGATCAACTCGGCGAGATCGGTCTCGTAGGCGGCGATCCCGGCGGCTTCCAGGGCCTCGTTGAGCCCGATCTCCTGCGTGGCCATGGACTTGACCTTGACGACCTCCCGCTCCCCCGTCGCCAGGACCAGGTCGGTGACGATGCGGTTGGCCTCGTCGGCGTCCGCCGCCCAGTGGACGGTGCCACCGGCGGCGGTGACGGAGGCCTCCAACATCAGCAGATAGCGGTCGAGGTGGGCGAGGGTGTGGTCCTTGACGGCCTTGCCGGCGGCGCGCAGCCGGTCCCAGTCGGCGAGTTCGCCGACGGCACGGGCCCGTTTGTCGCGGATGGTGTGGGTGGCGTGACGGAGGTTGGCGCGCAGTACGTCGTCCCGTACGGCTTCGCGCGCCGCGTCGGGGAAGGCCGGGAAGGCGGGAGACGCCGGGAAGGCGGGCATGCCGAGGTGGACCGCGGTCATCGGGCGGGCTCCTCCTCGGTGGACGCCAGGATCTCGGCGAGGTGCAGGGTGCGCAGCGGGGTGCCGGCGCGGCGCAGGAGGCCGTCGAGGTGGGTGAGGCAGGAGTTGTCGGCGCCGCAGAGGAACCGTGCACCGGTTCCTAGCGCGTTGCGGAGTTTGTCGGTGCCCATGGCCGTGGACACGTCCGGGTTCTTGAGGGCGAAGGTGCCGCCGAAGCCGCAGCACTCCTCGGCGCCGGGCAGCTCGATCAGCTCCAGGCCCCTGACGGCGGCCAGGAGCCGGCGCGGGCGCTCTCCCAGCCCGAGGGCGCGCAGGCCGTGGCAGGAGGGGTGGTAGGTGACGGCGTGCGGGAAGTACGCGCCGACGTCGGTGACGCCAAGGACGTCGACCAGGAACTCGGTCAGCTCGTACACGCGGGGTACGAGCTCCCGTGCCCGCTCCTCCCACAGCGTGCCGCGCCCCTCCTCGGCGGCTTTGCGGCCGATGCGCGGATAGTGCTCGCGGATCATCGCGGCGCAGGAGCCGGAGGGGGTGACCACGTGGTCGTAGCCGGCGAAGGCGTCGGCGGTGCGCAGGAGCAGCGGTTCGCTCTCGCGCCGGTAGCCGGTGTTGTACTGGGGCTGGCCGCAGCAGCTCTGGGCGGCGGGGAAGTCCACTTCGACGCCGAGCCGCTCCAGGAGGCGTACGACGGCGACGCCGGTGGCGGGGTACAGCGCGTCGTTGACGCAGGTGACGAACAGGGCGACACGCATGGTGGGCACAATAGCCCGGTGAAGAAGTTCTCAGTGATCGGTATAGGCGCGGGCGACCCGGACCACCTGACCCTCCAGGCGGTCAAGGCGATCGGCGCGGCGGACGCATTCCTCATCCTGGAGAAGGGGGAGGAGAAGTCGGACCTGACGGGGCTGCGGCGGGCCATGCTCGACGAGCACGCCCGTCCCGGGCACCGGCTGGTGGAGGGCCGCGACCCGGACCGGGACCGCACCCCGGCGGAGTACACCCCGACGGTGGACGGCTGGCGCAGCGCGCGGGCCGAGATCTTCGAGCGGTTCATCGCGGAGGATCTGGCGGAGGGCGAGACGGGTGCCTTCCTGGTGTGGGGCGACCCCTCGCTCTACGACTCCACGCTGGCGATCCTCGACGAGGTGCTGGAGCGCGGGCGGGTGGCGTTCGAGCACGAGGTGGTGCCGGGCATCAGCAGCGTCTCGGCGCTGCTCGCCCGCCACCGTACGAACCTGAACCGGGTCGGGCGGCCGGTCCAGATCACCACCGGCCGGCGGCTCGCGGAGGGCTGGCCGCAGGACGTGGACGACGTGGTGGTGATGCTGGACGCGCGGCACGCGTTCACGGCCCACCTCGACCGGGACCTGTACATCTACTGGGGTGCCTATGTGGGCACGCCGGACGAGATCCTGGTGTCGGGGAAGCTGGCGGACGTGGCCGGGCGCATCGAGGAGCTGCGGACCGAGGCGCGCGCCCGCAAGGGGTGGATCATGGACACCTACCTGCTGCGGCGCGCCTGAGGCAGGGGCGCCTCGTCAAGCCCGGTCAAGCCGCGTCAAGCCCGTCGGGTGCGTCAGCCCAGCAGGTCGGGCAGGACGGCGGCGAGCCGCTCGTACTCCTCGGCCCGGTTGTAGATCTGGCCGCAGACGCGGATGCCTCCGCCGCCCGGCCGGGCCCAGATCAGGACCCGGATGCGGAAGCGGGCGGCGATCTCCTCGCGCAGGGCGTAGGCCTGGTCCTGCGTCTCGGCGAACCCCGGCGGGAGCAGCAGGGACCGCAGGGGCAGGCCCGGGGTGTGGGGCAGGAGCTCGAACCCCGGGAGGGCCGCGAGCAGCTCGGCGCCGTAGCCGGCCAGGGCGCTGTTGTGGGCGCGGACCTTCTCGGCGTCGAGGCGCTCCAGCAGGTCGAGGCCCTCGGGGGCGGCGAGCCAGCCGGTGTAGTCGACGGTCGCGCGGTATTCGACGGCGCGCGGGAAGCCGTGGTGGTCCTCCCAGGACGGGGACTGGGCGCGAACCCGGGCGCGGTGGGCGGGGGCCACGGAGAGCAGGGCGGTTCCGGAGGGGGCGTAGCCCCACTTGTGGAGGTTGCCGAACCAGAAGTCGGCGCCGGCGGCGACCGGTTCGGCGAGCATGCCGGGCGTGTGGGCGCCGTCGACGACGGTCGTGACCCCGCGCGCGGCGAGCTCGGCGAGGAGCCGGGGCGTGGTGACGAGCCGGGCGGTGGGTGAGCTGACGTGGTCGAGCAGGGCCACCTTGGTCCGGGGGGTGAGCGCGGCGAGGACGGCCTCGCGGACGGCGTCCTCGTCGGGCAGGCGCGGGTCCAGGGCGACGGTGTTGAGGGGGGCGCGGCGGGCGGCGGCCCCGACGACGGTGCCGTAACCGTGGTCGGTGACGAGGATCTCGTCCCCGTCGGCGAGGGGGATGGCGTCGAGGGCGAGGTTGGCGCCCTCGGTGGCGTTGGCGATGAACGAGAGGCCCTCGGGGTCCGTGCCGAGGTGGGCGGCGATCCGGGTGCGGGTGGCGGTGAGCCGGTCGGCGACGCCCGTGAAGAAGGCGTCGGGGTCGGCGTGCGCCTCGGCCCGCAGGGCCTCGTGGGCCCGCTGGACGGGGATCGGGACGGCCCCGTAGGAGCCGTGGTTGAGGTGGGCGACGGCGGGGTCGAGGGCGAAGAGGCCGGGACCGCCCGGGAAGACGGGCGGAGCGGGCGGCTGGGTCACGGGGTACCTCCGGGGAGGGGCGCGGCGACGCGCGCGGTGGTGGGTGCGGCATGCGGATCATCCCCGGGCGGCGGGGCACGCGGAAGGACCACTTGGCGGTCATTGGCCTGCCGTACGGATGCCGTACCACCTTGGGCGCTGCGCCCGCTGGAGGTGCCGGACGGCCGGTGCCCGCTCGCCCGGCTACGGAACTCCCCGCGCCCGCCGGCCGAGCCGACGCCGGCCCCGGAGGCCCACCAGCGGAAGGGCGGATGCCCGGCGCCCCGGACTACCGCCCTGCGCGCGGTCGCGTCAGGCCGGCGCCGCGTAGCACCGGATGGCCACCGTCCGGGCCGGGCCCCACTGTTGGTCGACGGTGGCCATCAGCTCCCACCCCAGCCGCTCGTACAGCGCGGCGGCCGCCGTGTCGGACGCGACGACGTCGAGCACCGGATGGAGGCCCCGCCGCCGCGCCTCCTCCACGGCGCGGCCGATCAGCAGCGCCCCGATCCCGTGTCCCCGCGCCCGGGGAGCGACGAACAGCCGGCTGAGCACGGCGGTCCGCTCGCTCCACAGCCGCGGAGCCACATCGCCCGCGCCGCTCTGGGCCAGACGGACGTGCCCGACGAGCCCGCCGTCGAGCTCGGCGACCCAAGAGCCCAGCAGGGGCCCGTCGGAGAGCCAAGCGGCGGGCTCGTCGGGCCAGTTGACCGGATAGCCGTCGCGTTCGTGGACCTCCCGGAGGATTCGCACGCACGCGTCGACATCGCCGTCGTTCCGCCGGCGGACGCGGCGGTTCGGCCTCTCTTCAGGCATCCCGGAGTTCTCGACGTTCATTCCGCAAGGGAATCACGGCCATTCCGGAAGGGAATCACGGCGCGCTGTCGATCACCGGGACAAGTGAGGTGATCATCGGACAGCACGGGGCCTTGCGGCGGAATACGACATTCCCCTGGTGAGACGGCGGAATTGGCGCATAATCGTCGACACGCGGCTCGAAACAAACCCTTGTGCCGCGCCGGATCACGCATGCGGGGGGCATCGTGATGATGAGGGACCACCGAACGAGCGGAACACCGCCCGCCACCTCCACCGAGCTGTCCGCGCTGCTCACCGCTGTGCGGCGGGGGCGGGTGTTGACCGTCACCGGCCGGTGTCACCAGCCGCGCAGCGCGTTGGTGCGGGACATCGCCCGGCGGCTCACGTCCAACTTCTGCGACGGCGCCGCCGTGGTCACCGTCGGCGGGGAGGGCAGCGTACGGGAACTGGTGTCCGCGCTGGGCCGCGTGCCCGGGATGCCGTTCCCGCCGTACGGGACCGCGAACGCCGCCTCGTGGCTCGCCGAGCGGGACATGCTGCTGGTCCTGGACGACAGCGACCGGCTGGACGCCGGGACGCTGGACTGGCTGCGGACGCTGCTCGCCGTCGCACCCGGACTGCGCATCCTGGCCGCCGGGCGACAGCCCCTGGCCGTGGGACAGGGGCGGGTGCACCGGCTCTGACCGGGCCGCTCCCGCCCCGCGCTTCAGGCGCCTCCCGGCAGCGGATACGGGTCCGCCCCGGCCGGGCACGAGGCCGGCCGGGGCGGTGCACACCGCGTTCGCGGGTCCCCGCAGGGGCCCGGACGGGATCAGCCCAGGAGCCGGAGCGCCTGGTTCAGCGTCGCGGAGGGACGCATCACGGCCTCGGCCTTGGCCGGGTCGGGCTGGTAGTAGCCACCGATGTCGGCCGGGGAGCCCTGGACGGCGTTCAGCTCGGCGACGATGGTCTCCTCGGACTCGGAGAGCGTCTTGGCCACCGGCTCGAAGGCGGCCGCGAGCTTCGGGTCGTCGATCTGGCGGGACAGCTCCTGCGCCCAGTACATGGCCAGGTAGAAGTGGCTGCCGCGGTTGTCGATGCCGCCGAGGCGACGGGTCGGCGACTTGTCCTCGTTGAGGAAGGTGCCGGTCGCGCGGTCCAGGGTGTCGGCCAGCACCTGGGCGCGGGCGTTGCCGGTGGTGGTGGCGAGGTGCTCGAAGCTGGCGGCCAGGGCGAAGAACTCGCCGAGGCTGTCCCAGCGGAGGTAGTTCTCCTTGACGAGCTGCTGGACGTGCTTGGGGGCGGAGCCGCCCGCGCCCGTCTCGAAGAGGCCGCCGCCGGCCATCAGCGGGACGACCGACAGCATCTTGGCGCTGGTGCCCAGCTCCAGGATCGGGAAGAGGTCGGTCAGGTAGTCGCGCAGCACGTTGCCGGTCACCGAGATGGTGTCCTCGCCGCGGCGGATGCGCTCCAGGGAGTACGCGGTGGCCTTGACCGGGGACAGGATCTCGATGGTGAGACCGTCGGTGTCGTGGTCGGCGAGGTACGTCTTGACCTTGGCGATCAGCTGCGCGTCGTGGGCGCGGGTCTCGTCGAGCCAGAACACGGCCGGGGCGCCAGTGGCGCGGGCGCGGGTGACGGCGAGCTTGACCCAGTCCTGGATCGGCGCGTCCTTGGTCTGGCAGGCGCGGAAGATGTCGCCGGCGGCGACCTCCTGCTCCAGGACGACGGCGCCCGCGGCGTCGACGAGGCGGACGGTGCCCGCGGCGGCGATCTCGAAGGTCTTGTCGTGGCTGCCGTACTCCTCGGCCTTCTGGGCCATGAGGCCGACGTTCGGCACCGAGCCCATGGTGGCCGGGTCGAAGGCGCCGTGGGCGCGGCAGTCGTCGACGACGACCTGGTAGACACCGGCGTAGCTGCTGTCGGGGAGGACGGCGAGGGTGTCGGCCTCGGCGCCGTCCGGGCCCCACATGTGGCCGGAGGTGCGGATCATGGCCGGCATGGAGGCGTCGACGATGACGTCGGACGGCACGTGCAGGTTGGTGATGCCCTTGTCGGAGTCGACCATCGCGAGGGCCGGGCCCTCGGCGATCTCGGCGTCGATGGAGGCCTTGATGGCGTCGCCGTCGGGCAGGGCGCCCAGGCCGTTCAGGATGGTGCCGAGGCCGTCGTTGGGGGACAGACCGGCGGCGGCCAGGGTCTCGCCGTAGCGGGCGAAGGTCTTCGGGAGGAAGGCGCGGACCACGTGACCGAAGATGATCGGGTCGGAGACCTTCATCATCGTGGCCTTGAGGTGCACGGAGAACAGGACGTCCTCGGCCTTGGCGCGCTCGATCTGGTCGTTCAGGAAGGTGCGCAGCGCGTCGACGTGCATGACGGACGCGTCCACGACCTCACCGGCGAGGACCGGTACGGAGTCGCGCAGTACGGTGGTGGTGCCGTCGGCGGCGACGTGCTCGATGCGCAGCGTGCCGGCCTCGGCGATCACGGTGGACTTCTCGGTGGAGCGGAAGTCGTTGGCGCCCATGGTGGCGACGTTCGTCTTCGACTCGGGGGTCCAGGCGCCCATGCGGTGCGGGTGCGTCTTGGCGTAGTTCTTGACGGCGCCGGGGGCGCGGCGGTCGGAGTTGCCCTCGCGCAGGACCGGGTTGACGGCGCTGCCCTTGACCTTGTCGTAGCGGGAGCGGATCTCGCGCTCCTCGTCCGACTTCGGGTCGTCCGGGTAGTTCGGGAGGGTGTAGCCCTGGCCCTGGAGCTCGGCGATCGCGGCCTTCAGCTGCGGGATGGAGGCCGAGATGTTCGGAAGCTTGATGATGTTGGCTTCCGGGGTCTTCGCCAGCTCGCCGAGCTCGGCGAGGGCGTCGGCGATCCGCCGGCTCTCTTCCAGGTACTCCGGGAAGCTGGCGATGATCCGACCGGCCAGGGAGATGTCACGAGTCTCGACATTCACACCGGCCGTCGACGCGTAGGCCTGGATCACAGGCAGGAAGGAATACGTCGCGAGGGCCGGGGCCTCGTCAGTGTGCGTGTAGATGATGGTCGAGTCAGTCACCGGATGCTCCGCTCCACAGTCTGCGTCTCTCGTCTGCAACATTGCTCGACATCAAGATATCTCGTGATCGGGGCGGTCTGGACAGCCCCCTGCCACAAGACGGACGAGACACGTGTCACCTGGCGGCGGAACGACGAAAGGCGCCGCCCGCGCGTTCGCGGAGCGGCGCCGTGACGACTCAGGCGACTCAGGCGACTCAGGCCTGGAGCTGCTTGGGGCTCGGCCCGTAGCCGTTCGGGCCGGCGTCGCCCTCGATGGCCATGAGCACGATCAGGCCGATCCAGCCGACGAAGGGGATCAGTCCGACCAGGTACCACCACCCGGACCTGCCGGTGTCGTGCAGGCGGCGGACGCTGAGACCCAGGGTCGGGAGGAAGACGGCGATGTTGTAGATCCAGAAGATGACCGGGTAGCTGCCGAGCATGAAGTCGATCGCGATCAGGACGACCATGATCGGCAGGCTGACGAGCACGAACATCCAGTACTCCTGGCGGCGCGCCCGGCCGGAGAAGTCCGCGTACCGCTTGATGACGTCGACGTAGTAGTGCATGGGTCCCCCTGAGAACGACATCGATCGGCCCGCTCCACCCGGGAGGGGGCCGGGCCCGGGTTATGCCCTCGCCACGACACGCCCAAGCCGGAACCGCACGTATCGATTTGGCCAACTCGCTTGAATTTCAAGGAAGTTGGGAATAAAGGGGCGCATGGGTGTCGTGTGGTCCGGGATGACGGAAGTCTTACGGGAGGGCGTGCCTGCTCCCGCTCGACCGCCGGGCTCCGTAGCGTCCGGGGCATGCGCGTACTCGTCACCGGAGGGGCCGGGTTCATCGGCTCCCACATCGTCACCTCGCTGCGCCGGCACGGGCACGACCCCGTCGTGCTGGACGCACTCCTCCCGGCCGCCCATCCGGCCCCGCCCCCACCCCCGGAGGGCGACTTCCACCGCGGCGACGTACGCGATCCCGAGACCGTACGAGCGGCCCTGCGCGGGGTCGACGCCGTCTGCCACCAGGCCGCGATGGTCGGACTCGGCAAGGACTTCGCGGACGCTCCCGCGTACGTCTCCGCCAACGACCTCGGCACGGCGGTCCTGCTCGCCGCCATGGCCGAGGCGGGCGTGCGCGGACTGGTCCTCGCGGGCTCGATGGTCGTCTACGGGGAGGGCCGCTACGCCTGCCCGCGCCACGGCGTGGTCCGCCCCGGCCCCCGCACCCCGGCCGACCTGGCCGCGGGCCGCTTCGAACCGGGCTGCCCCGCCTGCGGGGCGCGGCTGTCCCCGGGGCTGGTCGACGAGGACGCCCCGACCGACCCGCGCAACGTGTACGCGACGACGAAGCTGACCCAGGAGCACCTGGCGGCAGCCTGGGCCCGCTGCGTGGATGGCCGGGCGGTGTCGCTGCGCTACCACAACGTGTACGGGCCCGGGATGCCGCGCGACACCCCGTACGCGGGGGTGGCCTCCTTCTTCCGCTCCTCGCTGGCCCGGGGCGAGGCGCCGCGCGTCTTCGAGGACGGGCGCCAGCGGCGGGACTTCGTCCACGTCCGGGACGTGGCGGAGGCCAACGTGGTCGCGCTGGAGGCGCTGACCGCCCCGGGCGCCCTGGCGCCGGGGGTGTGCACCCCGTACAACACGGGCAGCGGCGATCCGCGCACGATCGGTGAGATGGCCTCGGCGCTGGCCGCCGCGCACGGCGGTCCGGAGCCGGTGGTCACGGGCGAGTTCCGGTTGGGGGACGTACGCCACATCACGGCCGACTCGCGGCGGCTGCGCGACGAGCTGGGGTGGCGGCCCCGCGTGGACTTCGCGACGGGCATGAGGGAGTTCGCCCACGCCGCGCAGCGCCCGTCACCGACGCCGGCCTGAGTCGGCGCCGCCCCCGGTCCGCGCCGCCCCCGCTCCGCACCCCCCTGGTCCCCCCGGCGGGTTCAGGGGGCGCTCCCCCGTCTACCGTCTACGGGGCCGTGGGCAGCAGCGGGAGGGTGACCTCGAAGCGGCAGCCGCCGGGGACGTTGCGTACGGTGGTGCGTCCCGCGTGGGCCTCCACGATGCCGCGTACGATCGCGAGCCCCAGCCCCGCGCCCGCCGGGGGCGTGCGGGCGGCGGCGCCGCGCCAGCCGGTGTCGAAGACCCTCGACAGGTCCTCCTGCGGGATGCCGCCGCAGCCGTCCGTCACGGACAGCACCACGACGCCCTCGGGTTGCCCGGCGGCGGCGGTGATGGCCACCGTGCCGTCGGCGGGGGTGTGGCGGATCGCGTTGACCAGCAGGTTCGCGAGGACGCGGGTCATCTCCTTGCCGTCGACCTCCACGGGGACCCGTTCCACCCCGTCCCCCACGAGGCGGACGCCGTGCTCGCGCGCCAGCGGGTCGACCCCGGACAGCGCGTCCCCGACGAGGTCGTACAGCGACATGCGGCTCGGATTGATCGACAGGGCTCCGGCGTGGATGCGGGAGAGCTCGAACAGGTCCCCGACCATGGTGTCGAGCCGTTCGACCTCGGTGCGGATCTGCCGGTGGTAGCGGCCCGGATCGTCCGCGATCCCGTCCTCCAGCGCCTCCGACATGGCCCGCAGGCCGGCCAGGGGGGTGCGCAGGTCGTGGGAGATCCAGGCGACCAGCTCCCGCCGGGAGGCCTCCAGGGCCTGTTCACGCTCGCGCGAGGCGGCCAGTTTGGCGCTGGTCGCGGCCAGTTCCCGCGACAGGGCGTCGAGTTCCGCGGTGGTCTGTCCGGGCGGAGCGGCGAAGTTGCCGCCGTCACCGAAGTCCCGTGCCGCCAAGGACAGTTCACGGCTGCGGGCGACCACCCAGCGGCCCAGCAGCAGCGCGGTGACCAGCGAGACCACGGCCGCCATGGCGACGACGGTGGTGACCACCCACAGGTCGTGGCGGGACAGGAACATGGCCTCGGCCACGGCCAGGGTCCCGGCGAGCATCGCCGTGACGGCGACGGCGGCGACCACCGCGAGGGAGACGGCCACCGAGAGGTGGCGCACCCGGCGCAGCACGAGCGCCCCGAGCCCGCCCGCGCAGACGGCTCCGCCGAGCGCGAAGAGGGCGATGAGCAGGATGTCGTTCACGCCGACTCCACCTCCACATCCGTAGCGGCGGCGCCGCCCGGCGTCCCGGTCGGGTCGAAGCGGTAGCCGATCCCCCACACCGTCCGGATCAGAGCGGGCCGCCCCGGGTCCTCCTCGACCTTGGCCCGGAGCCTGCGGACGTGCACGGTCACCGTCGAGAGGTCGCCGAAGTCCCAGCCCCACACCTCGCGCATCAGCTCCTCGCGCGGGTGCGCCCGTCCCGGATGCCGCAGGAAGTGCGCGAGGAGGTCGAATTCCCTCAAGGTGAGGGGCAGTTCACGGCCGTCGCGGGTGGCGCGGTGGGTCGCGGGGTCCAGTGTCAGGCCGGCGCCCGTCAGCAGTTCCGGTACGACGACCGGTGCCTGCGCCCGGCTGCGCCGCAGGACGGAGCCTACCCGCAGGACCAGTTCGCGGGGGCTGAAGGGTTTCGTGACGTAGTCGTCCGCGCCGACCTCCAGGCCGGTGATCCGATCGTCCTCGTCGCCCCGCGCGGTCAGCATGATCACCGGGACCGCGCCGGTCGCCCGCAGCCGCCGGCACACCTCCAGGCCGTCGATGCCGGGCAGCATCAGGTCGAGCACCACCAGGTCCGGGCGGGCCCCTTGGGCGGCGGCGAGCGCGGCCGGCCCGTCGGCGGCCACCTCCACGAGGTATCCCGCGCGGCGCAGGTAGCCGCAGACGACCTCGGAGACGGTCGGATCGTCGTCGACGACGAGGACCCGTGCGGGCGGCGCTTCCCTACTGCTGCTCATGCGGCCCAGCCTCCCACCCCGCCGCGCGGCGCGTCCGCCCGGAAGGGACCACAGGGGTCGACGTCCGCGTTTCGTAAGGAGTCGGCGCCCCTTTTCGGCCCCGGTGATTCCTACGGTGAATCCGTGACCGTGACCGTGAGCGTTGATGTCGTCCTCCCTTGTCTGAACGAGGCCCGTGCCCTGCCCTGGGTGCTCTCCCGCATTCCCGCCGGCTGGCGGGCCCTGGTCGTGGACAACGGGTCCACCGACGGCTCCGCCGACGTCGCCCGCGCCCTGGGCGCGACGGTGGTGTCGGAGTCCCGCCGGGGGTTCGGGGCCGCCTGCCATGCCGGGTTGCTCGCCTCCGAGGCGGACGTCGTCTGCTTCTGCGACTGCGACGCCTCCCTGGACCCGGGCCTGCTCACCGGCTTCGTGTCCGCCGTCGCCGCCGGCGAGAGCGATCTCGTACTGGGCCGACGGCGCCCGCGCGGCCGGGGCAGTTGGCCCGCGCACGCCCGCGCCGGGAACCTGGTGCTCGCCCGGCTGCTGCGCCGTCGTACGGGGCTGAAGCTGCGCGACCTGGGACCGATGCGGGCGGCGCGGCGTACGGAGCTGCTGGGGCTGGAGCTGACCGACCGGCGCTCCGGATACCCACTCCAGATGGTGGTGCGGGCGGCCGACGCGGGCTGGCGGATCCGGGAGGTGGACGTGCCGTACCTGCCCCGGACCGGGAAGTCGAAGGTCACCGGCACCTGGCGGGGCACCTGGCAGGCCGTGCGCGACATGAGTCGGGTGCTGGCGGAGCGGGCCGGCACGCACCACACCCCCGCCGGAGGTGTGCGGTGACGACGACCCTGCTCGTGATCGCGAAGGAGCCCCTGCCGGGTCGGGTCAAGACCCGACTGACCCCGCCGTTCACGCCCGTCGAGGCGGCGGCGCTCGCCGAGGCCGCGCTCGCCGACACCCTGGCCGTCGTGGCCGCGACCCCGGCCGCGCGGCGGGTCCTCGCCCTGGACGGCCGGCCCGGCCCGTGGCTGCCGGCCGGCTTCGAGGTGGTGCCGCAGCCGGCCGGGACCCTGGACGAGCGGCTCGCCGCCGCGTTCGGGGCCTGCGCCGGGCCGACCCTGCTGATCGGCATGGACACCCCGCAGGTCACCCCGGAGCTGCTGAGCGTCGAATGGGACGCGTACGACGCCTGGTTCGGGCCCGCCCTGGACGGCGGCTTCTGGGCGCTGGGCCTGGCGCAGCCGGATCCCGCGCTGCTGCGCGGGGTCCCGATGTCGACGCCGACGACGGGGGCCGCGCAGTACGAGCGGCTGCGCGCGGCGGGGCTGCGGATCGGCCGGCTGCCGGCGCTGCGGGACGTGGACACCGCCGAGGACGCCCGGCTGGTCGCCGCCGGCGCCCCGGCGGGGGCCTTCGCGAGGCTGCTGGCCGCGCTGGGACCGGCGGTGCGCCGATGACCGCCGCCGCGCCGTGGACGGCCGACCCGTACACCCTGGCCCTGCGCAGCGGGCGGGGCCCGCTCTACCTGCGGCGCGGGGACGGCTGGATGTTGCCGCTGGACGTGGAGCGGTGGTGCGAGGCCCCGGATCCGGCGGACTGGACGGTGCTGGAGCGCTGTCGGGGCGCGGTGCTGGACATCGGCTGTGGGCCGGGCCGGCTGGTGTCGGCGCCGGCCGCGCGGGGGCACCGGGCGCTGGGGATCGACGTCAGCCGGGAGGCGGTGGCCCGTACGGCTCGCGCGGGCGGCAGCGCCCTGCGCCGGTCGGTCTTCGAGCCCCTCCCGGCGGAAGGGCGTTGGGACACGGCCCTGTTGATCGACGGCAACATCGGCATCGGCGGGGACCCCTCGGCGCTGCCGGCACGGATGGCCCAGGTGCTCGGCCGGTCGGGGGCGCTGATCGTGGAGTGCGCGGACGTCGAGTTGGACGAGCGCTGCGAGGTGCGGGTGGCCGACGGCCGGGGCGGCCTCGGCGCCCCGTTCGCCTGGGCCCGGGTCGGCGCGCGGGCACTGACCTCGTACGCCGAGGACGCCGGCCGGTGCCGCGCGCACCACTGGCGCGGCGCCGGCCGGGTCTTCGTCGAGCTGCGTCGCTCCTAGCGGCCGCCCCTCGTGGTGTCCCGTCGGCGTCGGTCGCGGTGGCAGCGGGACAGGGCCGTGGCGGCCGTGACCGCCGCGACCACGGCGAGTACCACCAGCAGGTTCCGCCCGTAGGGCAGCGGCAGGGCCGACGGGTTGACGGGCGCACCAGGCCGCAGCAGCGCCGGCAGGGTCACCAGGACCAGCGCGCCGCCCGTGACCATGGCCCCGCGTACGAGTCCCCGTGCGGGCACGGCGGCGATCAGCAGCCCGAAGCCGAGCACGAGCGGGGCGAGGATCCCGTCGTGCAGGACGAGCGCGCCGGCGAGCCAGACGAGGACGTCGAGCGGGTCGGGCAGGCCCGCCACGAGCCGGATCCCGACCGCGATCAGCAGCAGTCCGAGCGCGCCGAGGGTGTAGCGGGCGGTCTTCACAGCACCTCCAACAGGGTGACCCACTTGGTCTGGAGCACGCCGGGCCGGTTCGGCGCGATGATCCGCGCGGGGTAGCCGTGGTCGAGCGAGAGCACCTGTCCGCCCAGTTCCAGCGCGAGCAGGGTCAGGGGGTCCTCGGCGTACTCGCGGCCCATCTCCATGACCCGGTACGAGCCGCTCACCTCCAGGGAGGTCACGCGCAGCGCGGCGCCCGGCGGGGCTCCGGCCCGCGCGAGGAGGTCGCGGACGCGCACCCCGCTCCATTGGGCCTCCTGGCTCCAGCCTTCGACACAGGCGATCGGCAGTCGGGCCGTGTGGCGGGGCAGGGCCCGCAGTTCGGGCAGCGTCAGGGTGTACGGGGTGGGGCCGCGCACCTCCAGGCGCCAGTCGCGCAGCCGGTCGGGGCGGACGCCGGCCGCGGCGGCGGTCCGGTTCACGGGCAGGCCCATCGGGCCGTGGTCGGGGTGGCGCGGGCCGAGCACGTCGGTGACCTTGAGGGGGGTGAAGGACTGTCCGACGGTGGTCAGGGTGACCGCGCCGACGGCCGCGCCGATGCCGAGGAGGAGGGAGCGTCGGTCGGTCGCGTCCTCGGCGGGCAGGGCGAGGGTGGCGGGCGAGCTCAGGCGCCAATGGGCCCTGATGTCGGGGGCCTTGACGGCGATGTGCAGCAGGATCGATCCGATCACCACCCAGCCGAGCGCGAAGTGCGTCTGGATGAACCCGAAGGGCCACGGGTACCACTGGACGATGTTCAGGAGGCCGGTGAAGACCTGCAGGACGGCGGAGGCCACCAGGAGGGCCACGGAGATCCGCTCCAGGGCGTGCCGGAAACCCCGCACGGGCGGCCAGACGTAGAGCCTCGGGTAGACGGTCCACAGTTTCGCGAGGAGCAGGACGATCGCGGCGAGGCCCGTACCGACGTGCAGGCCCTGGGTGAGGCGGTAGCCCCAGACGGGCCGGGTGGGCAGGTCGTCCGCGATCCAGGCGGGCGGGTGTTGGAGGTAGTGGCTGATCAGGCCGGTCACGAAGCACACGGCGAAGGCGGCGCCCAGCCACCGTCCGACGGCGGTGGCGGTGCGCGCGTCGTGCAGCTGGCCGGCGAAGGTGGGCGGCCGCACCCGCGCGAGCAGGCCGCGGGGACCGGTGTGAAGCCCCGGCGCGGACGGCCGCGACACGGGCGGTGTCGGGCGGGGCGACGGCTCGGGGGGCCCAGGGGGGTCGGGCGGGCGGTTCGGGCGGGAGGGGTCGGAAGGGGCGTCGCTCATGCCCCCCATCACACCGCCGGACGGCGCCGCGCGGGCCGTCCGACACCTTACGAAACGCGGACACCGGGCCCGGTCGCACCACCGGCCGCGCCCAGCGCTGCCAGGCTGCTGCCCATGGACCACCCCCGCTCCCGGATCCCCGTGGCCGCGACCCTCCTCCTGCTCGTGGCCCTCACCGCCGCGCTCGTGCCGACGGTGCGGCACCCCGGCTACCCCGCCGATCCCGGCGGGCTGACCGGGTGGTACGCCGCCGTCTGGGCGCTGTTCGGCGCGGCGCTGTTCGCGCTGCGTCGGACGCCGGCCCGTCTCGTCGTCCCGCTGGTCCTCGCCGGGGGGCTCGCGGTGGCCGCCACGGGGCTCGCGGGACCACCGCTGACCAGTACGGATTCCTTCCGGTACGCCTGGGACGGCCGGGTGCAGGCCGCCGGGATCTCCCCGTACGACCACGCCCCGGCGGAGCCGGCCCTGCGGGGCCTGCGCGACGACTGGCTGTTCCCGCGCACCCCGGCCGAGTGCGCGGGTGCGGACCGGGTCGCCGTCGAGCCGGGGGTGTGTACCCGGATCAACCGGCCGACGGTGCACACCGTCTACCCGCCCGTCGCCGAGGGGTATTTCGCGCTCCTGCACCGTCTGTCGCCGCCGGACGTGCGCCACAAGGCCCTCCAGATCGGCGGGGCCGTGCTGTCGCTCGGCGTGACCGGGGTGCTGCTGTGGATCCTGCGGCGGCGCGGCGCGGATCCCCGGTGGGCCGCGTACTGGGCGTGGTGCCCGGCCGTGGCGGTGGAGGCGGTGAACAACGCGCACGTGGACGGCCTGGCCGTCCTGCTGTCGGTGGCCGCGCTGGGGGTGGTGGTACGCCGCCGGGTCCTGGGCGGCGCCCTGTTCGGCCTGGCGATCGCGGCGAAGCTGCTGCCGGCCGTGCTGTTGCCGGGCGCGCTGGCCGGCGTACGGCGGTGGCGGGACGCGGCGGCGGTGCTGGTGCCCGCCGCGGCGGTGGCGGGTCTGACCTATCTGCCGTACGTCCTGGCCTCCCGCTCCTCGGTCTTCGGGTACCTGGGCGGTTACGCCGAGGAGGAGGGGTACGAGGACCCGGGCGCGGGCCGCCGCTACGCGCTGCTGCGGCTGGTCCTGCCGGACTCCTGGGCGCTGCCGGGCGTGGCGCTCGGAATGGCGGCGGTGGTCGCGTACGTGTGGCGGCGCGGGGATGCGGAGCGGCCGTGGAGCGGGGCGCTGCTGGTGACGGGTACCGCGTTCCTGCTGATGACGCCGGGGTACTCCTGGTACGCGCTGCTCCTGGTGGCGCTGGTGGCGCTGGACGGGCGGGCCGAGTGGCTGGGCGTGGCGGTCGCGGGGGCGGCGGCGTACGTGTCGGGGCGGGCGCTGGGTCCGGCGACGGTGGAGGTGGCGTACGGGCTGGCCGGCGCGGCGGTGCTCGTGGCCTGGGCGATGCGCCGCCGCGCCGGGGCCCTGGGCGACGAGCGGGCTCGCCCGGGGCGGGTCGGGGGCGGTCAGCCGATGTGGAAGGAGTCCCCGTAGACCTTCCAGTCCAGCGGGGTGTTGAGGTTCAGGTTGCCCTTCCTGAGGAAGACGCGCTGGGCGGTGTCGACGCGGCTGGTGTCGCTGTGCGCCTCCTCCTGCTTCATCGCCCACACGCGGGCGTCGAGGAAGGCGTTCAGCCAGGTGGTCTCGTTGCCGCCCTGGGCCGGGGGCTTGGCCTTGGACAGGGCGCGCTTGCGGATGTTGCGGAAGCTGGTGGAGTCGGTGCCGTCGCCGTGCATGACGATGGCGTCGTAGTAGATGAACTGGCCGAGGGTGCCTACGCCGTCGGACTTGCCCTGCTTGACGGACGGGTTGAAGTAGACCCGGTCGCGCTCGTGGTCCTGGGCCTTCTTGAAGGCGCTGTCCTGGGCCGCCTTGGCCCAGTCCTTGGTGAAGTCGGGGTCGAGGCCCTTGTGCGAGTCGGTGCCGTCGACCTTGCGCAGGGCGGGGAGGTACTTGGCGAGTACGTTGCCCGGCTTGACCTCGGTGTAGTACTCGACGAGGTCGAGCATGTCGCCGGTGCCGGAGCAGAAGCCGATGATGCCGGCGGTGTAGCCGCGTCCGTCGCCTATGTCCTCGATGTACTTGTACTGCGCCTTCCAGTCCAGCGAGGAGTTCTCGGCGCTGGAGACGATCTGCATGGCGATCTCCTTCTTCGCCGGATCGTCGAGGCCGGTCGCCGCCGCGGCGGCGTGGTGCGTGGCGGGCACGGTCCGCGGGGAGTCGGTCGCGTGCGCCGCGGCGGGGGCGGCCAGCAGGGCGGCGGCGAGTACGGCGCCGACCGTCATGGTCTTTCGGTGAGCGGTGAACACGGGTCCTCCATACGGTGGTTGGGCGTTCCCGATTCCGTTAGGAAACTTTCCTACCAGACAACGGGAGTCGCCGATACCCCATGCGCACCGCAGGAAGCGCCGATCCCGGTCAGAGCCAGCCGTTGCGCCGGAAGCCCCGGTGGATGGCGAAGCAGGCGACGGCCATGACGGCGAGGACGGTCGGATAGCCGTACTGCCAGCGCAGTTCCGGCATGTGCTCGAAGTTCATGCCGTACACCCCGCAGACCATGGTCGGGACGGCGACGATGGCCGCCCAGGCCGTGATCTTGCGCATGTCCTCGTTCTGAGCGACGGTCACCTGCGCGAGATGGGCCTGGAGGATGGAGTCGAGCAGGGCGTCGTAGGCCGTGATCTGCTCGGTGGCCCGGGTCAGGTGGTCGGCCACGTCGCGGAAGTAGGCGCGGACCTGCGGCGGGACGACCGGTATCGGCTGCGTGGCCAGGTGCTGGAGCGGTCGGTCGAGCGGGGCGACCGCCCGCCGCAGTTCGAGGAGTTCGCGCTTGAGCTGGTAGATGCGGCCGGCGTCGCCCCGGCCGCCGTGCTCACTGAACACGGCCGTCTCGACAGCGTCCAGATCGCTCTGCACGGCGTCCGTCACGGCGACGTAGTCGTCGACGACGTGGTCCGCCATGGCGTGCAGCACGGCGGCCGGGCCCTGCGCCAGCTGGTCCGGCTCGGCCTCCAGGGTCTCGCGGACGGGGCCGAGGGTGCCCTGTCCGCCGTGCCGGATGGTGATCACGAAGTCCGTGCCGACGAAGGCCATCAGCTCGCCGGTCTCGACGACCTCGCTGGTCGCCGTCAACTCGTCGTGCTCGACGTAGCGGACGGTCTTGAAGACGGCGAAGAGGGTGTCGTCGTAGCGCTCCACCTTCGGCCGCTGATGGGCGTTGACGGCGTCCTCGACGGCCAGGGGATGCAGTCCGAACAGGGCCGCCAGGCCCGCGAGTTCCGCCTGCGTGGGCTCGTGCAGACCGATCCAGACGAAGCCCTCGCCCGCCTTGCGGACCCGGCGCAGGGCCTCCTCCACCTCCGAGCAGCCGTCCTGGCGGGCGCCGTCCACGTAGACGACGCAGTTGACGACGGCGCTGCCGAGGGGGGAGCGGGCCGGGTGACTGAGGTCGACGGCCCGTCGGTAGCCACGCCTCACGGCGCGGCGCAGGTTGCTGAACATGGACACGGACGTACTCCCCTTCGGCGGATCAGCGGCCAGTCTGCCACCGTCGTTCCCCTGCCCCGGCCGCGCCCCGGACACGCTCCGCCGGAGCTCAGCGTCGCGTTCCCGGCGCGGACGGCGCCGGCCTCGGATCCGGGCGGCCGGCCGGCATCGGGTGGAGTTCCTCCATCGCGACCTCGGCGATCACACGTGCGGCCGTCGCCAGCGCGGGCGAGTCCAGCTTCCACTGCTGCCAGTACAGCGGTACGTCCATGGGCCGCCCCGGCGCCAGCGCCACCAGCGCCCCGGCCCGCAGCAACGGCTCCGCCTGCGGCTCGGGCACCAGCCCCCAGCCCAGCCCGGCGGCCACGGCGTCCCGGAAGCCCTCCGAGGTCGGCACCAGGTGGCGTACGGGCCCGGCCCCCGCGACACCGCCGGACAGCCGGCGCACGAACGCGTCCTGGAGCTCGTCACGCCGGTCGAACACGATCACCGGCGCCTCCCACAGCCGCCGCGCGTCCGGCTCCACGCCCGGCGGGAAATGCCGGTCGGCGAAGGCGGGACTGGCCACCGCCAGGTACCGCGACAGCCCCAGCGCCCGCACCGTGCAGCCCGCCACCGGGTCCGGGGAGGAGGTGACGGCGGCCATCACCTGCCCCTCCCGCAGCAGCGCGGTCGTGTGGCCCTCGTCCTCCCGGTGCAGCTCGAAGCAGACCGGCGACTCCTGCGGCACCCGGGTCAACGCCGGCAGGAACCAGGTGGCGAGGGAGTCCGCGTTGACCGCGAGCGGCAGCCGGACCGGGCCCAGGTCGTCGGACATGCCCAACTCGGCCCGCGCGTCCCGCTCCAGCCGGGCGAGCTGGCGGGCGAAACGGATCACCACCTGACCGGACTCGGTGGGGCGTACCGGCTTGGAGCGCATCAGCAGCACCCTGCCGGTGCGCTGTTCCAGGGCCTTCACGCGTTGACTCACGGCGGAGGGGGTGACGTGCAGGAGCGCGGCGGCGGCGTCGAAGGTGCCCTCGTCGACGACGGCGAGCAGCGTCCGCACCTGGTCCAGGGGAAGATCTTCCATCACGAGCGCTAATGCTACGTAAAAATCTTTAGCTGTACTGGCTACGACGCGCTGATTACGGTCGTTCCATGACTCACGGCATCACCACAGCGGCCCTGGCGGGCTTCGGCACCGGCCTGTCCCTCATCGTCGCCATCGGCGCGCAGAACGCCTTCGTCCTGCGGCAGGGCGCGCGCCGCCACGCCGTCCTCCCGGTCGTCGCCATCTGCGCGCTGTCCGACGCGCTCCTCATCGCCCTCGGCGTGGCCGGCGTCGGCGCCTTCGTCACCGCCTGGCCCGCCGCCCTGACCGCCGTCGCCCTCGCCGGCGGCGGCTTCCTGATCTGCTACGGGATCCTCGCGGCCCGCCGCGTCCTGCGCCCCACCCCCGGCGCGGCCCTCACCACCGGGGGCGCGGCGGCCGGCTCCGTGCGCGGGGCGGTGCTGACCTGCCTGGCGATGACCTGGCTCAACCCGCACGTGTACCTGGACACCGTGCTGCTCGTCGGCTCCCTGGCCGCCGACCGGGGCGACCTGCGCTGGGCGTTCGGCATCGGCGCCGGCCTGGCCAGCCTGATCTGGTTCGCCGGCCTCGGATACGGAGCCCGCCTGCTGAGCGGTCCGCTCGCGCGGCCCGGCGCCTGGCGGGTGCTGGACGGGCTGGTCGCCGCGACGATGGTCACCCTGGGCGGCATGCTCCTCGTACGGGCCTGAAGTCCCCGGGCGGCGTGGCGTGGTAGGCATGCGGTGAGTCACCCACCGATCCGCTGGAGCCGCAGCCGTGCCCGACAGCCTTTCCTCCTCCGCGCCCGACGACGGGCGTGACGACGGGCGCGATGCCGGGCGCGACGAGAGGGTGCGCGCGTATTACGCGGCCCAGACCTCCCCGCTGGTCGCCGCGACCGGGATCGTCATGGACACCGAGGGGCGGGTCCTCGTCCTGGCCACCTCCTACAAGGAGGACCTGGAACTGCCCGGCGGCACCGTGGAGGACACCGAGACGCCGGAGGCGGGCCTGGCCCGGGAGCTGGAGGAGGAGCTGAGCCTCACCGTGCCCGTGGGCCGGCTGCTCGCCGTCGACTCCTGTCGGCCCGGTCGGCTCGGGCGCTCGCTCGTGGCGCACGTCCACCTCGTGGGCCCGCTCACCGCCGATCGGGCCCGGTCGCTCGCCTTCGCGGACGGTGAGATCACCCAGGCGTACTGGCTCACCCCGGAGGAGGCACAGCGGCGGCTGCCCGCCCGGCCCGCCGCACGGTTGCGGGCGGGACTGGCCGCGCTGCGCCTGGGCTCCTTCGCGCACCTGGTGGACGGCGTGCCCCAGCCGGGCTCTCCCGCCGGTTTCGACCCGGCGGACCGGGCGGCTCTGGAGCACGCGGGCGGGTTCGACGAGGCCGGGCACCGCGCCGCCCGGCCGAAGGCCCTGATCGCCGCGAACGTGGTGTTCACCGACGAGGCCGGCCGCGTCCTGCTGGTCGAGCCGGGCTACGGCACGCCCGGACGCCGGCTGCTGCCGGGCGGCGGCGTCGACAGCGACCTCGGCGAGACCCCCAGGTCCGGCGCGGCGCGCGAGGTCCGCGAGGAACTGGGCCTGGACCTGCCCCCCGGCCGGCTCCTGGCCGTCAACTGGTCCCACCGCGACGGCCATCCGGCGCGGATCCGGTTCCTCTACGACGGCGGGGTCCTCGACGCGGCCACCCTGGGCCGGATCCGCCTCCCCGAAGGCGAACTGCTGAGCTGGTGCACGGCGGAGCCCGGGGAACTGCGCGGACTGGTCAAACCCCTGCTGCGGCGGCAGATCAAGGCCTGCCTCAAGGCCCTCGCCAAGGGCACCGGGCCCCTGGAACTGCACGAGGGCCGCCCGGTCAAGCCGGCCTGAGGGCGCGACGGATGGTGCCGGATCCCTACCCATGCGGCCCATGCACACGGACCCCATACCCCCTTGGAGTATCCCGACCAGGTCGCCTACGATGGCGGGCATGAGCAACGGGGTGGGTCGAGCGAGTCGCCCCTTCGGGCTGCCCCGACGCCTGTTGCTCGTCCTGGCCGTGCTGACGGGCCTGCTCGCCATGCACGGCCTGGGACCGGGCGGCATCCCCGCCCAGGCTTCGATGACCGCCCACGCCGAGACGGTCACCGGCGCGGCGACCGCGTCGACATCGACGCACCGCACGGATCGGCCCTCGACGGACCACGCCCCGACGGACCACTCCTCCACCGCGCCCTGCGCCTGCCCGCACGACGGGCCCGGCGGCGGTCACGGCGGCGGCCCCGGAGGCGGTCACGCCGAGCACGCGGACCCCACCTGCGCGGCCTCCGGCATCAGCGGCCCTCCGGTGCTGTCCGTGCCGGCGGTCGTGCCCGGCACGGTCGACGCGTCGGCGGCGCCCGCACGGGGCCTCGTACCGACCGGGGCGACCCACGGGCGGGCGCCTCCCTCACTCAGCGAACTGCAACTCCTGCGCGTATAGGCCGGCTCGGGCGACACGTCGCCGTACGAGCCGACCACTTCACGCACGCACGCCGCTGTCCGGCGTGCCGCAGCACAGGAGAAGCACCACCATGACCGACCGCTCCACGATCAGCCGTTCCACGATCCGCCGTACCTCCGCCGTCGCGCTGGCCGCGACCGCAGCCCTCGTCCTCGCCGCCTGCGGCGGGAACTCCGACCGGGCGGGCGGCGACTCGGCGCACAACGGCCACAGCGCGTCCGCCGATGCCTCCCCGAGTGCGTCCGCGAGCGCGCCGGGCGGGAACAACGCCGCCGACACGGCCTTCGCCCAGGGGATGATCCCCCACCACCGGCAGGCCGTCGAGATGGCCGACCTCGCCGCCACGCGCGCCGGATCCGCCGAGGTGAAGCAGCTCGCGGAGGAGATCAAGAAGGCCCAGGACCCGGAGATCAAGACCCTGTCCGGGTGGCTGACCTCCTGGGGCGAGCAGGTGCCCGCGGCTGACGCCGCCGGCGGCGGGCACGGCGGACACGACGGGCACACCATGTCCGGGATGATGACCGCCGAGGAGCTGGACCGGCTGTCGAAGTCCACCGGCCAGGCCTTCGACACCGCCTTCCTCGACCTGATGATCAAGCACCACGAGGGCGCCGTGGCGATGGCGAAGACCGAAGAGTCCCAGGGCCGCTTCCAGCCCGCCAAGGACATGGCCGGCGCCATCGTCTCCTCCCAGAGCGCCGAGATCGCGCGTATGAAGACGCTCCTCGGCAAGAACTGACCCACCGGGCCCGGCGCGGCCCGGCCCCGGAAACGACGAAGCGCCGAGGCCGGGGCGAGGAAGGCATTCCTTCTTCGCCCCGGCCTCGGCGCGGACCGCGCGGCGGCCGCCGTCAGGCGGTCAGACCGTCAGACCTGCGGGGCCGGGTAGGTCGGGTACTCCACCCCGGACACGGTCTGGACGACGCGGATGACCTGGCAGGAGTAGCCGAACTCGTTGTCGTACCAGAGGTAGAGGATCGCGTTGTCGCCGTCCACCTTGGTGGCGCCGGCGTCGATGATCGAGGCGTGGCGCGAGCCGACGAAGTCCATGGAGACCGCGTCGGGCGCGGTGGTGAAGTCGATCTGGCGCTTGAGCGGCGAGTGCAGCGAGACGTCGCGGAGGTGGTCGAGGACCTCCTCGCGGGTGGTCTCGCGGCCCAGGCGCAGGCTGAGGATCGCGATCGAGACGTCCGGGACGGGGACGCGGATCGAGCTGCCGGTGATCGGCGCCTTCAGGTCCGGCAGCGCCTTGGCGACGGCGGACGCGGCACCGGTCTCGGTGATGACCATGTTGAGCGGCGCGGAGCGGCCGCGACGGTCGGCCTTGTGGTAGTTGTCCAGCAGGTTCTGGTCGTTCGTGAACGAGTGGACGGTCTCGACGTGGCCACGCAGGACGCCGTACTCGTCGTCCATCGCCTTCAGCGGCGGGACGATCGCGTTGGTGGTGCAGGAGGCGCAGGACAGGATCCGCTCGTCCGGCTTGATCGTGTCGTGGTTGACGCCGTGCACGATGTTCGGGACGTCGCCCTTGCCGGGCGCGGTCAGGACGACCTTGTCGATGCCGGGGCGCAGGTGCTTGGACAGACCCTCGCGGTCGCGCCACTTGCCCGTGTTGTCGATGAGGATGGCGTCCTTGATGCCGTACGCGGTGTAGTCGACCTCGGAGGGGTCGTTCGCGTAGATCACCTTGATCGCGTTGCCGTTGGCGAGGATCGTGTTCGTCGCCTCGTCCACGGTGATGGTGCCCTGGAACTGGCCGTGGATCGAGTCGCGGCGCAGCAGCGAGGCGCGCTTGACGATGTCCTGGTCGCCGCCCTGGCGGACGACGATGGCGCGCAGGCGCAGGCCGTTGCCGGAGCCGGCCTTCTCGATGAGCAGGCGGGCGACGAGGCGGCCGATGCGGCCGAAGCCGTAGAGGACGACGTCGCGGCCGTCGCCGCGCTCGATCTTGTTCTCGCCGGTGGCGCCGGCGACGGCCTCGGCGGTGAACCGCTCCACCGACAGACCGCGGTCGTCGCTCTTGTACGTCGCGGCGAGCATGCCGATGTCGATCTGCGAGGGGCCGAGATCGAGGGTGGTGAGCGCCTGCAGGAACGGCATCGTCTCGGTGACCGAGAGCTCCTCGCCGTCGATCTGCCGGGCGAATCGGTGGGTCTTGAGGATGCTGACCACTGACTTGTTCACCAGGGAGCGGCTGTGGAGCAGGATCGTGACGTCACGCTCCCGGTGCAGCTTCCCGATGATGGGGATCATGGATTCCGCGATCTCTTCGCGGTTCTTCCAGTTGGTGAACGAGTCCTCGTTGACAGTCACAGGTTCATCTTTCGAGCTAGGCGGCGCTCATATGCTAACCCCACCGTCCTTCGATCTTTCCGGGGGCGCCCCCGTCAACCCGACGGCCACCTGATCATCCCTCCGGCGGAAGCCCATATTCCGGCCCCCGAGGCCTGTGCCACCGAAGGTGTTTTCCCAGCTCAGAGCCGCTCCGACGGAGAGGGCGTTGGCGTCGGCGCGGCGTGGTGAGCGGCTCGACCGTGATCACATCCGGGGCACCATACCCCCGCACGCAGACCGGGATGAGAGGGCGGAACGTGACGTCTCAGGTGGCCGAGAACACGGCTCCTCCAGCACGGCCGACGCATCAGGTGCGTCAACGCACCGGCCGGCAGGAGGAGACCGAACCCCAGGGGCACGAACGCGAAGGGCACGAGCCCGCGGGGCACGCGCCCGGACCGGAGGCGCCGCCGGCCCCCGGGGCGCGGACCGACGCGGAGCTGCTGATCGCCGCCTCCGTGCTGCTCGCCGACGCCGCGCTCACCGCCCGGCAGGCCGGCGCGGAACTCACCGGCCTGCTCGGCAGCCCCCGCTTCGCGCTGGAGGCCGTACGGCGCCCCGGCTGGGCACTGGGCGCCGCGCTGTCCTGCGCCCGCGCGCTGATGCGGCCGTCTGGGCTGGGCTTCGCGGCCAACGGCGGCCTCCTCGGCGAGGTGGCCCGAGCCGCGGGCAACCTGACGTACCGCCGCCCGGCGTCCACCGCCATGGCCGTGGACGCGTTCGCCCTGCGCATCAAGGCCGCGGCCGACAGCCACCCGAACCTCGACTCGCCCTTGGCCCGGCGGCTCACCGACGCGATGGTGGCCGGGGAGCGGCTGGAGGCCCTGCGGGCCGTGCACGCGCTGACCGAGCGGCTCGGCGTGACCCGCGCGCTGACCACCGTGAGCCCCGTGATCATGGAGCTGTTCGCCCTGTCGGGGCTGCTCGACGAGAACCCGGTCAACGACGACTTCTCCTGGGTGACCCTGGCCGGCGGCGTCCCGACCACCGACCCGTTCCTCGGCCTGCCCAGTTCGGTGCTGAAGTTCCTCAACCCCGGCCCCGGCCGCGCCGAGCGGGCCGATCCGGACCCGATCCTGGCGAAGGTCCTCGCCGGCTCCGCCAACGACATCGTCAGCTATGTGGGCGACATCGGCGCGCTCGGCAACCACGGCCTCGTCCTGCTGCGCCGCGTCCACTGCGCGGACGGCGCCGTACGCCACGTCCTGCTGCTTCCCGGAACCAGCTTCGGCCTGCTCAGCAACAGCACCCCGCAGGACCTCGTCGGCGCCTTCGACGGACTGTTGCACAGCGACACGACGTACACCCGCGCCGCGAAGAAACTGCTGCGCCGCGCCGGCGTGCCCGCCGGTTCCGAGGTGATGTTCATCGGCCACAGCCTGGGCGGGATGACGGCGATGAACCTCGCCATGGACGTCGAGGTGGCGTCCGAGTACCGGATCACCCATGTGATCGCGGTCGGCTCCCCGATCGACGGCAAGCGGCCCGCCGACCACACCACCCGTGTGATCAGCCTGCTCAACAAGCACGACGTGATCCCGGCGTTGGACGGACGCGGCCCGGCCTCCCCCAACGACATCCCGGCGAGCTGGCTCGAACTGGCCTGGCTGGACGAGTCGTACGACTACCCGCTCTCGCACGCCCCGCAGGCGTACTCCGACACCCTGCGCGGCGAACAGTCCGCGTACCGGGAGCAGGTCAACGAATTGATCCGGGTCTACGACGGCACGGTCGTCGCCAACCAGCCGTACATGCTGCGCGACCGGTGAGCGCGAGGGAGAACGAGCGATGACCACGACACAAACCGAGACCGAGACCCCGACGGACACCGCGACCGAGGCCGCGACCGGCATCGCCCGCCGCCAGCCGGGCGCGGCCTGGCCGCTGGAGAGCGCCGTGTTCAGCGCGGCCATGCTCGCCGAGCGCCTACCCTGGGTCGCCGCCCCCGCCCGCGCCCTGGGCCTGACCCCGCTGACGCCCGACGGAGTGCGCAGGGGCGTACTGGCCCACCTGCGGCGGACCCGGTCCGGGCGGCCGGTACGGCTGAGCACCCCGTTCGGCACGTTCCTCGTCCCGCTCGCGGAGGCCGACGCCGAGGGGCTGCTCACCGCCGCCGCCGAGGCGGGCGCCCTCGGTCCGGCCACCGGCCTCACCCCGGGCGGGCACCGGCATCCGCTGTCGCCGCACGCCCCGCTCGCGCCCGCCGCGACCGCGCCGCCCTCCGACCTCGGCCCGTGCCTGGCACCGGAGTTGGCCCGGGTGGTGGCGGAGCGCCGCGCGGACGGCACCGTCGCCCCGGACGACTGGCGGCGCGCGGCGCTGAGGCTGGCCCGCCGGGTCGTGGTGGGCGCCGAGGCCGTCGAGGACTCCCTGCTCAGCGCGGTGCTCCGGGCGGCCGACGACGCCGTGGGCGACCGGACGCACCCGACCCGGGACGCGGCGCTGCGCCGGCGGCTGCTGCCGTACCTGACGGACCCCGACCCCGAGGCCCTCGCCGGGCGGCTGCGTACGACGGGCATCCCGGCGGAGGAGGCCCTGCCGGCGGTGGCGCACGCCCTGGCCCTGATCTCCGAGGCCGTGGCGAAGGCCGCGTGGCAGGCCCTCGCGCTGCACTCCGTACGTCCCGCCGACCCGCCCGCGCAGTGCGTGGCGACCGCCCTGGGCCTGTGGCCGCCGCTGCCGGCGTCGGTGCATCCGGTGCGCGCCGCCTTCACCTGGCAGGGCCTGGAGGTGGCCGCGGACTGCGAGATCCTGCACGCCCCGGGGCACGTACGGGAACGGCACGGCGGCGCGGGGCCGACGCCGTACCCGTCCCCGGCGGCCCTGTGCCCCGCCCCGGGCGGCTGCGCGGCGGCCGGCTTCGCCGTCCGGGTGGCGCGGGAGGTGGTGCGCGGGCTCGTGGCGCTGGCGGAACCCGCGCTGGTCTCCCCGGAACTGGACGTCGACCGGCTGCCGGACGTCCTCGACGCCGCGACCGTACGGCTGTCCCTGCTGCCGCGTGACCCCGGCGCGGGGCGGGCCGGGGCGGTGCCGGGCGCCACCCGGCTGTCGACGGAGCTGCCGCAGCCGGCGGTCGGGCGTACGCCGGCCTCGTACGGCGCCCTGGCGCGGGCCACCGCCGACCGGTTGGAGGCCCACGCGGACCGGCTCGCCGCCTGCGCGGCGGACAGCGGCTGGAACGCCGAGGAGGCGGGCGAGGGCTTCCGGCTGGTGCTGCTGGGGCACGCCGACCGGTGCGCACGGGCCGCCGACGACCTCCGGCTGGCCTCGCGCCGCCTGCTGGGCTGAGGCGGCCGACACTCCGGGGCGGGAGTTGTCCTCCCGCCCCTGGTCATCGGCTGGGGAGCGTCAGGCGAACAGCGTGTCCCGCTTCTCCCGTTCCCGGTCCACCAGTTCCTGGACCGCCGCCTGAACCCGTTCGTTGAACCGGGCGGAAACGGCGTGTCGTTCGGCGAATGCCCTGGGCCGCTCGGGAGCGGGAATCGGCTCGCCGACGGCGATGACCCACTTCGCCGGCAGCGGGAACGGCGGCGTGACGGGGAAGAACGGCAGCCCGAACATGCGCGCGATCGCGGGCACTTCACCGAGCCTCGGGCAGGACTCCTCGGCCCCGATCACCGCCACCGGAATGACGGGAGCGCCGGCCCGCAGGGCGGCCACCGCGTATCCCGGACTGAACGGCCGGAGTCGGTACCGTTCGTGGAACGGCTTTTCCAGGCCGGACATCCCTTCGGGAAACACCCCGACCAATTCCCCCGCCTTCAGGTGTTCCAAGCCCATCAGGGGATCGATCGGAACGACACTCATCGTCTTGCGCGCGTACGAGCCGGCCACGGGCATCCGGAACACCAGGGGCGCGGCCAGCACCTTCACCCGTCGATCGAGACGCCGGACCAGAACCCGGTGCAGGACGAACGCGTCCAACGCCCAGGCCCCGGAATGGTTGGCCACCACCACACCGGCTCCCTCGGTGGGGATGTTCTCCAACCCCAGGACGTCGAGCCGGAAGTAGTCGTCGATCAGCCAGTCCAGCCATCGCCTCCAGGCGACCTCCCCGCCCTCCACGAGCAGCCTTTTCGCGTACCGGAGTTCACCGCCGGCCACCTCGATCATCTCGGTGAAAATTTCCGACACAATCGAACCTCACTCACCTTTTTCGAATGATGCATTCGAACCGTCAACGGGCCGGTGTCCGACCGGCTTTGACGGGATAAACGGCCGTGGTACTTATGAGTGCACGCGAAGATCCCTTTTCGGGAAATCGCTTCTTCGTTCCCCGACAAATGAGGTTCCATGACCACGTCCACGCACGGGTCCGTTCTCGACACGATCAGCGCCCTGATCCTCGAAAACTTCGAGGTGTCCGCCGAGGAGGTGCACGCGGACGCCCCGCTGCGCGACCTGCTCGCCGACTCCCTGATGCTCGTCGAGATGGCCATCATGGTGCACGAGGCCATCGGCGCCGAGGTCACGGAGGACGAGCTGCGCACCCTCACCCTCGGCGAACTCGCCGCCGCCGTCAGCGCCCGCCGAACGGAGGCCTGACCGGCTCGCGCAGCGGGGCCCGCGCCAGGAAGCGCGCGAACATCGGCGCCAGCTTCTCGCACGAGGCCCGGCGGGTGGCGGGGGCCGTACAGTCGTCCGGGCCGTCGGGCAGGCGTTCCCACGGCGCCGGCGGCGCTCCGTCCGCGTCCTCGATCCACCGCGCGAGCGCGTGGTGGTCGGGCGCGGCGTCCGGGGCGATCACGTCGTAGAGGAGCGTCGCGCCGGCCGCGTTGACCGCCCCGCACAGGGCGTTGACCCGGCGCCCGAGGCCGGGCTCCCCGGCGTCGATCAGGTCCTTCAGTACGCGCACCATCGCGAGGGCGGTGGGCCCGTGCCGCACCGCGTCCAGACGCAGCCCCGTGTTGATCATGTCCTGCTGACCGCAGGCGATGACGGCCGGAGCGTAGTCGTACCCGTCGCGGAACAGCTCCGCCGCCCACCACAGCCGGGCGAAGGTCTGGGTGGGGTGGCGCCCGGTGTACCGCGCGGCGGCCACTGCCCCGGTCGGGCCGTACGGCTGGTGGCGCCACCGGACGTAGTCGGGTGCGACGGCCAACGCCAGGAAGTTCCACAGCTCGGCCCCGGCCGCCTCGCGGCGGGTCATGCGTACGGTCGCGTGCAGCCTCGGCGCGAGCCAGGCGTCGGCGCCGGTGGGCGTGTCCCGGAACCGGTGCATGGCCTCGTCGAGGAGCTCCCGGACCGGCGCGGTGTTCCAGCGGTCGCAGGCCGTCTCGATCGGGGTGCTCGCGCGCAGCACCTCCGCCGGGTCGGGCTCGTCGCGACCGGCGAGGACGTCGGTGGTGAGAAAGGCGGCGGCGAGCCCGGCCGGCAGCAGGGCGAGCCGGTGAGGGAGTCGGTTCATCGGGGGCCGTCCTCCCGGGTCCGCGCGACGGCGCGGATCATCGACGTCAGGTTCCTGGCCATCCGGCCGCGCCTGCTCGCGGCGTACTGGACGCGGGACACCAGCTCGGCCCAGCCGTGTCCTTCCGCGCGTCGCGCGTGGGCCTCGGCCAGCGCCTCGGCGAGCGGCAGGTCGGGAAAGATCTCGGGGAGCATGGCGCGCAGGACCGACTCCCGCCAGCCGTCCGGGAGTTGGGGGTCCTCGCCCTCGTCGTGGTCGAGTTCGCCGAGGGCGGTGTGGAACATCGCGGCCCAGGCCTCGGTGGCGATCTGCGCGGCCACGAGGCCGACGCCCGCCCGTGCCGTCGGGCCGCCGGCGTCGCCGAGCAGCGCGGACAGCCCTTCGAAGGACGTGTTGAGCCATACGGTGGGCCGTTCCCCGGTGGTGTCGACCAGCCAGGGGGCGTCCCGGTAGGGGCGCAGCCGTTCCAGGGGGCCGTCACGGAAGTCCGTCTCGCGGATGTCCGGTGTGATCTCGGGAGTCGGTGTGCGCGCCTGGAGATCGATGGTCCAGGACGTGGCGCTCGCGCCGATGACGCGTCCGTCGATACCGCCGTGGCCGGCGACGACGTTCACGGAGAGGACGGCGCGGGCGAGGTGGGACGAGCGGACGAGGCGGATCTCGCCGCGCCAGTGCCGCTCGTCACGGCGGCGCGCGAGGCGGCTGACGACCCGGGTGTGTGTGGCCCGTTCCGTCAGGACGGCGACGCAGGTCACACCGGACCAGGGGCCGTCGGCCAACTCATCGACGGGCAGCTCGACTTCGAGTTCGAGCACGGCTTCCGTCCAGTCGTCCCGCGTGTCCGGACGCAGTGCGACGATCCGATCCCGGCGGGAGATGCGGGAGACCGGAAGCGGTGTGCCGTCGACGCTCGCCCGCAGGACGGTGGCCTCGACCGTCCCGGTGAGGACGGGGTAGGGGCGGACGGTGCTCATGCCGGGACCTCCCGCGCCTGGCGGACGTCGACGGTCACGGCCGCCAAGGCGGCGGCGACCGGATGGTCGGCGGCCTCGGTGACCGCTCGGAAGCGGGCGGTGCGGACGTCCGGGGCGACGATCAGCCGGCCGTCCAGAACCGTGCAGTTCTCCGTCGCGACCAGTTCCGACCACGGCAGGGTGGGACGCCCGCCGGAGCGTACGTCGCACCGTGCGACCGGCAGGAGCCGCCAGCGCCGCTCGGCGCGGTGCGGGATCGACAGGGTCACGTCGAGGGTCCAGGCCCCGGCGGCGTCCACGGCTCCGTGCACCCGGTCGACGGTCGGGTACGCGGGCCCGCGCCGGGCGGTGGCGGTGGCGGGGCCGTCCAGGCGCAGGAGGTCGCGCAGCAGTGCGGGGCCGGGGGTGTCCTGCCGCCCGGGGTCCGCGGGGGTGTCGAGGAGCGCCCGGAGCGCCGTGTCCACGGCGGTGTGGAAGTCCGCCAGGCGGTGGGGGGCTTCGGCCCCGTAGGCGTCGAGGAGTTCGCCGGTCGTCGTCCAGCGGTGGTGGCCGGGGGGTTCGGCGGCGCGCAGGAAGGCCTCGGCGGCGTGCGCGGTCGCGTCGTCCGCGCCCGTGGCGGTTCCGGCGAGGAGGACGGCGTGGAGATCCGCCGGGCCGTGGTGGCCGGGGCGTCGGGTGGTGATCGTCATGCGGGTGCCGCGCAGGCAGACGACGCGGTGGTGTGTGGCGTCCGTTGCGCCGCCGGAGGCGGCCCGGGTCAGGAGGAGGACGGCGCGGTGGGTGTGGGCGGTGGCTCCGGGCCCGGCGGTGCGCAGCGGGGGGACGTGGAGGGGGACTTCGACCGCCGCTACCCGGCCCTCGGCGGCGGGGCCGGGCCGGGTGTGGCCGGCGAGGTGGGTCCGTAGGGCGTGGGCCAGAACGGGGTGGCGGTCGTCGGGGGCGACGCGGCGTTCGGGGATCACGGTCTCGCCGTTGCGCAGGGCGCGGACGGATGCTTCGAGGGGCGGCGCAGTGGTGGGGCCGGAGGTCAGGGCGGCCCAGAAGTGGTCGCCGAGGGCTGCGGCGAGGGCCTCGCTCATGCCGTCGAGGGTGGTCGCGGCGCCGGTGGGGTCGTGAGCGCCGACGAGGAGGAGGGAGGTTCCGGGGTCGTCGCCGTCGCGGTCGAGTCGCAGGTCGGCGACGGTCCTCTCGTCGGCCCACCAGGAGCGGGTCACGCCTTCGCGCTCGCGGTCGATGTCCGGCTCGCCGAGCCAGGCCGGTCCCGCGTACGCCACCCCGTCGACCTCGCGCCAGGGCAGGTCGAGGCGGCCGACGACGCGGCGGGCGGTGCGGCCCTCGTGGCGCGCGGAGAGGGTGCTGTGGACGAGGACCAGGCCGAGGCGGGTGGCGGCCCACAGGGCGGCCTTGCCCAGGCCGTGGGAGCCACCGCCGTGGTCGTCGCGCCGGTGGCTGTCGAGCTGCCGGCGGACCAGGGCGGCGTAGGGGCCGTCACCGTATTCGGGGCCGGTGAGGCCCGAGGCGTTGTAGTCGTCGATCCTCAGGAGGAGGAGGGAGGACTCCTCCTTCAGCGCGCGCAGCCCTTCGGCCAGGGCGCGGCCGGTCCGGTGGCGGGGCGTGGCGGCCGCCGCGTAATGGGGCTCCAGGTCCTGCCACTTCAGCGCGGCGAGGAACGCGTACAGGTGTTCACCGGTCAGCTCGTGCACGGTGAAGCGGACGCGGACCGGTCGGTGGGGGTCGAGGCGCTGGTCCAGGGAGTTCTGCGTGACCTCGCGGACGAGGGATGCGAGGCCGGCGCCGGCCCCGAGGGCGCCGGCCGCGTTGCCGTAGTCGCGACCGCCGTCGCGGGGGGCGGGGCGGTGGTGCCAGCCGATGGGTCGGGCGGATCCGGCGTCGGCGTCCCGGGTGAGGAGGGTGGCGAGGTCGGTGCGCAGGATCTCGGCGATGCGCGGCATGAGTTCGGGGCGCGGCCGGGCCCGCCCGGTGACCCAGGCGGACACCGCGGCCCGAGTGAGGCCCAGCCGCTGGGCGAACTCGGCCTGCGACAGCCCCCCGCGCCGCAACTGACGCCCGAGCCACACGCCGAAGTCCTCGGTGTCCCCCATCCGTTGCCCCCCAGCTCGCTCGGTCGCCGAGCAGCAGGCTAACACGGCCGTTTGACAAGATCGGTGATGTCAAACGCCGTTTGACGCGGCCGTGCGATCCACGCGCCAGCGGGGCCGCAGAAATGAACGGCGAGCAAGATCGGAAGGAATGAGCCCAATCGGGTGGACGACCACGGTGGCTGGAGCTAGCGTGATCGCAATTCGTTCTCGGACGAGGGTCGTTCGACGACCACAAGACCGTGCCAGGAGTCTGCCTTCTCGCAGGCGAGGCCGGTCTCCACGGCGTGGACAAAAAGCAGGGGCCACGCCGACGCGTACCCCGACACGGGAGGGGACAGCAACGCCGGACGGCTGAAGGATCAGTCACCTTCCTCTCGCGTTCCCACCCGCCCCGACCCGGGCGCCGGCCGCACGCGTTGCCCACTTCCTCGCACCCTCCCCGCACACGCTCCGGCACCCCGCTCGACCCTCCGCTCCGCACACGCTTCGCGCGCTCCCACGAGACAGGTGACCCAATGAACGACCGGCAGTTCGCCGATCCTTCGCTCTCCCCCGTGATCGACACCGTGGTCCGGCAGTCCGCCGTCGTCCTGAAGACGTACCAGGTGGATCCCGGACTGGTGCAGGAGCACGCGAACGGCGAACGCCGCATCACCCAGGGCGGGTACGGCGAGCGCCAACTCTTCGAGCTGGTGCAGAACGCCGCCGACGAGATCGCCGCGAAGCCCGGCGGCAAGCTCCACGTCGTCCTGACCGACCATCACCTGTACTGCGCGAACGAGGGCACCCCCGTCACCCCCGACGGCGCGGAGACCATCCTGCGGATGAGCGTCTCGCGCAAGCGCGGCGGCCAGATCGGTCGCTTCGGCGTCGGCGTGAAGTCCGTGCTGTCGGTCAGCGACACCCCCCAGTTCTTCAGCGGCCACGGCACCTTCGGTTTCGGCTTCGACCGCCAGTGGTCCGCCGCCGAGATCGCCCAGGCCCTCGGCCGCGAGGGCGACGTCGACCTCGACACCCCCGTGCTCCGCATGGCCCGCCCCCTCGACGTCGAGCAGGAGCGCGCCGACGACGACATCCTGGACAAGCTGCTGCGCTGGGCGACGACCGTGGTACGGCTCCCCCTGCTGCCCGGCGCCGCCGACCGCCTCGGCCGGGACATCACCGGCCACAAGAGCCGCGACGGCCGGGTGACGGAGGCCTTCCCGGCCCGCTTCCAGCTGTTCTCCCCGCACGTCGGCCAGGTCGCCCTGCACGACGAGCGCACCATGCCGCCGACCCGCCGCGAGATCACGATCGAGCCGAACGGCGTCCACCGCCTCCTGAAGGAGGTGGCACGCGGCGCCAAGCCGTCCACCGAGCAGTGGAAGGTCTTCTCGGTCGCGCACTCGCCCACCGCCGAGGTGGCCGACGGCGCCGGGGAACTCCACAACCGGCCGGTCCTCGACATCTCCTGGGCCGTGCCCGAGTACACGGTCCGGGGCGGTCTGTACACGACGCCCGTCGGCAAGGGCGCGTTCTGGGCCTTCTTCCCGACCAAGTACGAGGTGTCGCTGACCGGCATCCTCAACGCCCCGTGGAAGACCAACGAGGACCGTCAACACCTGCTCGACGGCAGCCCGTTCAACCGGGAACTGCTGGAGGTCGCCGCGCGACTCGTCATCGACAGCCTCCCCCGGCTGATGCCCGCCGAGGACCCGGCCGCGTACCTGCCGCTGCTGCCGGGTCGTACCAAGGAGAAGCTGAACTGGGCGGACGACCACTTCCTGCGCGCGGTGTACGCGCTGGCGGCCGAGCGGCCCTCCCTCCCGGACCAGGACGGCGTGCTCCGCGTCCCGGGCGAGCTGCGGATCACCCCGCCGAACCTGGACAGGGAGTGGCTTCGGATCTGGTCGGAGTACGAGGGCCGGCCGGTCGACTGGATCCACCCGTCCGTCGACGCCGCCGACAACAGCCTCCGGCGCGGCAAGATGATGCACGTCCTGGAAGTGGCGGGCAAGGCGACCGCGAGCGTCAAGGACTGGTTGGAGGCACTCGTCGCGGACGGCACCCCCGAGGCCTCGTGTCACGCGATCGAGATCCTCTCCCTCATGGTCCTGAAGGACCAGTCCGGACGCCTCACCGGGGACTCCCTGATGACGGCCGAGGCCCGCCGGGCCAGGATCGTACTGACGGAGGACGGCCGGATGGTGGCTCCCGTCGCCGGTGAGATCTACCACCGGACGTCCGCCGACGCCCTGCGCGACGACATGGTCTACGTCCACCGGGCGATCTCCGAGCGTCCCGAGATGGCCCGCCACCTGCACTCCATCGGCATCCGCGTCGCCGACGCCCAGGGCCGCTTCGAGGGCGTGCTCGACCAGGGCTTCGGCCACTACGACGACGCGGCCTGGTCGAACTTCTGGGTCCTGCTGCGCAGCGCCGGCGGTACCGCGCAGGTGGCCAGGATCCGGAGCCGGGTGGACAAGCCCCTGGACACCCTGCGCGTGCGCACCCTGGACGGCCGCTACCGTCCGATGCGCGACTGCCTGCTCCCCGGCCCCGTCGTCCCCGGCGACGGCAGCCGGGACCGGAAGATCGCCGTCGACCTCGGCTTCCACGAGAGCGACCGGGCCGTCTTCCGTGAACTGGGGCTCGTGGACCGCCCGTCTCCCGGTCACCGACCGGACGGCCACCACTGGTACGAGGAGTACCGCCAGTACGTCCACGACCAGCACCTGCGCAGTCTGCCCACCTCCGCCCCGCGCCCCACCATCGGCCGACTCGTGACCGAGGGCGCCGCGACGGCCGGCCCGCTGCACCTGCTGCCCGCCCTCTCCGAGGAGGGTCGCGCCGCCTTCGTCGCCGCGCTCCCGGAGTCCGGCATCGTCCAGTTCTGGCAGATGCGGTACGGCGCCCAGGGCAACACCCGCAAGGCCGTGCTGTCCCCCATGCGCTGGGTGATCGACCGGCACGCCCTGGTGCGGACCTCGCTGGGGCTGACCCGGGTCTCCGAGGCCGTGGGGCCCCAGCTCAAGGAGTACCGCTCCGTCCTGCCCGTGGCGGAGATCCCGGCGGAGACGGCGCGGCTGCTGAACATGCCCGGCGCCCCCGAGGACGTGCCCGGCGCCCGCTGGGGCAAACTCCTCGACCGCGTCCTGGCCAGCGAGGACGACACCTTCATCGGCCGCGCGTACGCCCTGCTGCACCGGGTCGGCTTCCAGTTCCCGGAGGGGGTCCTCACCCGGTGCCGGGTCGGCCGCGCCTGGGAGACCCGCCCGGACCACGAGATCGCCGTGGCGACGAACGCCGCCGACTTCAAGGAACTCCAGCTCGAACAGCTTCCCGCGCTCCTCGTCGCCGAGAAGGCGGACGCGGCCACCGCGAAGCAGATGATCGAGGACTGGGGGATGCTGCGGGTCTCGGACGTCATCAGCAAGGAGATCGACCCGATCCGCATCGGCCGTTCGGTACCCCTGTTCGAGGAGTTCACCGCGATCAAGGCACGGCTGGGCAATGTGGGCAGCAGCTTCAAGATCCAGCGCTGCTCGCAGCTGGAGCAGGTCGTACGCACGCCCATGGGCAGCAACCGTGTCCCGCTGAAGGCCGCCCGCAAGGGTCAGATCCTCTACGTACTGGACTCCCTGGACCGGCTCCAGGTGCTCATGGCCGCCGACCAGGAGTTCAAGTGGGGCTTCGGCCTGCCGGGGTGCAGCCAGGCCCTGGCCCTCCAGGACCGGCAGGAGCACGACCAGGCCCTCCTGTCGCGGCTGAAGGCGGTGCGCGAGAGCGAGAGCGTCATCGACAAGATCGCCCTGCTGATCGGTGAGGAGGCGCTGCGCGGCGAACTGCCCCCGGGTCTCCTGGAGAGCGAGATCCAGGAGCAGGGCGGCGAACCGAGCCCGCGCCGCATCGCGGAGATGGCGTTCAACGCGCACGGCGAGGCGATCCTGCGCGTCCACTCCCGCGACCTGTCGCTGGCCTTCCCCACCCGTGCCCCGAGTTCCTTCACCGGCAACACGAAGGCCCTGCGGTTCGTGACCGACCTCGGCTTCCCCGACTCGTTCGCGGGCGCCCGCGCACCCTCCCTCGAACCCCGCCTGGAGGTGGAGGGCCCGTCCGAGTTCCCGGCGCTGCACCCGTACCAGGAGGAGCTGGCGCAGGCGCTGCTGGGGCTGTTGGAGAACCGGACGCCGCAGCGCGGCATGCTCAGCCTGCCGACCGGCGCCGGCAAGACGCGCGTCACGGCCGAGGGGGTCATCCGCTGGATCCGGGACCGGGAGACGCTGCCGGGTCCGGTCCTGTGGATCGCCCAGACCGAGGAGCTGTGCGAACAGGCCGTACAGAGCTGGCGGTTCGTGTGGTCGAAGGTGGGGCCCGAACTGCCGCTGGTCATCAGCCGGTTGTGGTCGACCAACGAGGCGACCCCCGTCGACGGACGCCCCCACCTCGTGGTCGCGACCGACGCCAAGCTCGACCACTGCCTGGCGACGGAGGAGTACGCCTGGCTGCGTCGGGACGCCTCGCTCGTCGTCATCGACGAGGCGCACACCGCGATGTCCCCCCGGTACACGCAGCTGCTCCACGACCTGGACCTGACGCACCACCGCACCGGCCGGCACCTGGTCGGGCTGACCGCGACCCCGTACCGCAACAACGAGGAGCTGACGCGGCTGCTCGTCCAGCGCTTCGGCAACCGGCTCGACACGGACGTCTTCGACGGTGATCTGGCCACCGCCATCAAGCACTTGCAGCAGATCGGCGTGCTCGCGCAGGTCAGACACCGGGAACTGGCGGGCGCCGACATCGCCTTGACGCCGGACGAACTGGCCCAGTCGCAGAAGTTCGCCACCCTCCCCAAGGGCGCGGAGCAGCGGCTCGCCGAGGACCACGAGCGCAGTCAGCGCATCGTGGACGAGATCGCCGACATGCCCTCGGACTGGCCCGTGCTGGTCTTCGCGACCTCGGTGGCCCACGCCAAGCTGCTCGCCGCGAAGCTCGGGGACCGCGACATCAAGGCCGCCGCGATCGACTCCACGACGCCCACCAACGAACGGCGCAAGCAGATCGACGACTTCCGCAAGGGCCGGATCCAGGTCCTGACCAACTACGGCGTGCTCACCCAGGGCTTCGACGCCCCGGCCACCCGGGCCGTCGTCGTCGCCCGGCCCACGTACAGCCCCAACATCTACCAGCAGATGATCGGGCGCGGTCTGCGCGGTCCGAAGAACGGCGGCAAGGAGACCTGCCTGATCCTCAACGTCCGGGACAACGTCTCGAACTTCGGCGAGGCTCTGGCCTTCACCGAGTTCGAGTACCTGTGGGAGGAGGGCCGATGACGACCGCCACCACCACCGTCACCGAGCACCGGCTGACGCCCGCCCAGCAGGCCGTGGTGGACCAGCCCTGGGACGCCCGGCTGCTGGTCACGGCCGGCGCCGGCGCGGGCAAGACGCACACCCTCGTGCGCCGGCTCGATGTCCTGGTCGGGCGGGAGGAGTTGGAGGCCGGGGAGATCCTGGTGCTCAGCTTCTCCCGGGCCGCCGTACGCGAACTCACCGACCGGATCGCCCGGCACGCGGACGCCGCGCGGCGCGTGCGCGTGCAGACCTTCGACGCGTGGGCGGGGGCGCTGCTCCACCGCGCCTACCCGGACACCGACTGGGGCGCGTACACCTATGACGGGCGTATCGCGGCGGCCGCCGAGGCCATCGACAAGGGGGCGGTCGAGGCGGGCGAGCACGTGCCGGCGCACGTGGTGATCGACGAGGTCCAGGACCTGGTCGGCGTCCGCCGGGACATGGTGGAGGCCCTCCTCGACCGGTTCCAGGACAGCAGCGGCTTCACGGTGGTGGGCGATCCGGCCCAGGCCGTGTACGGGTTCCAGATCTCCGACCCGCAGGCGCGGGCCGAGGAGACCGGCCGCTTCCTGGACTGGGTCCGTGCCTCCTTCGCGGGTGACCTGGTCGAGCTGCACCTCGGCGACAACTTCCGGGCCCGTACGGAGACGGCCCGCGCGGCGTTGCCGTACGGGACGGACCTGCTGCGCCTGCCCCGGCAGCCGAAGGAGGCCGCCACCGAGGCGGAACGCATCCACGGGGACCTGCGCGCGCTGCTGCTGTCCCTGCCGAACTTCGGTGGGCTGGACGAGGAGTTCGTACGGGCGGCGCTGCGCGACTACCCCGACACCACCGCCGTCCTGTGTCGGGACAACGGGCAGGCGCTCACCCTGTCGGGCCTGCTGGCCGAGGCCGGCGTCCCGCACACCCTCCAGCGGTCGGCCCGCGAACGCTCCGCCCCCGTGTGGATCGCGCAGCTGCTGAGCGCGACCGGCGCGACCACCCTGGGCCGCGACCGGTTCGAGGAGCTGCTGAGCGACCTGTCGATCCCGGCCGGCGCCACGGCGGAGTCCCTGTGGCGGTCGGTGCGCAAGGTCGCCCGGGGCAGCGGGCGCGCCACCCTCGACGTGGGGGCCCTGCACCGGGCCCTCGCCGAGGGCCGGCTGCCGGACGAGCTCACCGCGTCCGAGGCGTCGTCGCTGGTCGTCTCGACGGTGCACCGGGCCAAGGGGCTGGAGTTCGACCGGGTCCTGGTGGTCGAGCCGCGTGTGCTGCGCGAGCCCACCCCCGTACGGAAGAAGAAGTTCGACTACGACCCGGCGGCGGAGGCGCGACTGCTGTACGTGGCGATGACCCGGGCCCGCGACGACATCTACGTCCTGGACGCGCCCAACTCCTGGCAGGTGCGCAAGGACAACCGGCTCGACCGCTGGTACCTGGGCGGGCGCACCCAATGGGCGCGCAACGGGCTGGAGTTGTCGGCGTCCGACGTGTCCCATGAGCAGCCTCCCGGGTGCGAGGAGCTACACGAGGACGCCGCCGTCGTACGGGAGTTCCTGTTGACCGGGGTCGCTCCCGGGGACCCGGCGCGGCTGGAGCTGCTGCACGGGATCCCGGTCGCCGCCGACCAGTCGCCGCCGTACGCGGTGGTCGTGGGGGACCGGCGGATCGCGGTGGTCTCGGAGCGCTTCCGCGGGGACCTGTTCCGGCTGCTGCGCCGCAACGCGCACGCGAGCGTGGACCGTTGGCCGCCGCTGATCACCGGGTTGCGGGTCGACGGGGTGGAGAGCGTGGCGGGCGACCCTGCCGCGACCGAGGCCGCGGGGCTGGGCGGGCACGGTGCCTGGGTCGCGCCCCGGTTGTGCGGTCTGGGGCGCTTCCACTGGGACGAGGAGCAGCAGGTCACCGAGGGGATCACAGGATGAGCGGTTCGGCCCACGCGGCACACTACGAGGTCCGTGACGCCCTCCTCGACGCCCTGCGCGACGACCTGCTCGGTCCCGTGGGGGGCCCGGAGGAGGTCCTCAGGGACGACGCGCCGATCACCATGTACCCGGTCGGCGTGCTCTTCCCCCGCACCCGCCCGGAGCAGCCGGCAGGCTCCGCCCCGGCGGGTACCGCCGGCGCCGGGGCGGAGCCGGACGAGCGGGAGGCGGCGCGCGACGGGCTGGACGCCGTACCGCTCGGCGTCCGCCGGGACGCGGAGGAGGACGCCGTCGACCTCGGGGTGGCGCTGGCGAACGTCCGGATGCCCTCGTCCATCGGTCTGACCTTCGCGGTGGACCCGGCCGTCTCCCGGCGCATCCGGTTCACCGTGCGCGCGGCCGTGTACCGGCCCGAGGACGCGGAGGGCCGGCCGGTGGCGGCGAGGCGGACCGAGGCGCGGAGCACCGAGGCCCAGCGGGAGCACTGGCGTCGGGCGCCCCTGCCGATCGAGTCGGTCGTGGTGGACGTCACGGAGCCGGGGATGCGGCCGTCCGAAGCCCTGCATCCCGGCCTGGACCTGCGGGTCCTCGTCCGGCCCGCCGCCGGCCCGGACGGGAGCGTGACGGTGACGGCGACGGTCGTCAACAGCCTGGAGGTGGGCCCGTACGATCTGCGGGACGCCCACTGCTTCTACCAGCCGGAGATGACGGTGACCGCCGAGGACGGCGGCGCCCGCGCCTTCGTCGTGCGGCCTGCGGCGCGGGGCGCGGTCGACGCGGAGCAGGCGCTGAGCCGGCTCCTGCACCGTCACGCGCCCGGCTTCGCCACCGGTCACGGCTGTGCGGCGCGCTGGGACTGGACTCCCCCGCCGGTGGGCTCCCCGCAGCCGGCGCGTCCGAGCGTGGCCGCCGTGCACACCGAGCTCGTGCCCTCCCACGAGGTGCTGCTGACGGATTCGAACCCGGACATCGACGACCGGGCCCTGACCATGCACGGCCTGGGTAGCGCCCCGGCCGAGGAGATCACGTCGGCCCTGCGGGCCCTGCTCGCCGACTACGAGCGGTGGATCGACGCCCAGGAGGCCCAGGCCGGGGCCCTGGCCGGCACGGAGCACGCGGGTGTCGCGACGGAGCAGGTCCGGCTGTGCCGGGAGGCGTTGGGGCGGATGCGGGCGGGTGTGGACCTGCTGGCCGACCCGAACCGGCCCGAGGTGTTGAAGGCCTTCCGGCTGGCGAACCTCGCGATGGCCGAGCAGCGGGCCCGCACCTCGTGGATCAAGGACGGCAGGGAGGGGGAACCGGACGAGCGGGCGGGTCGTTGGCGCCCGTTCCAGATCTCCTTCGTGCTGCTGTGTCTGAGGGGCATCGTCGACCGCGACGGCGAGGACCCCGACCACGACGACCGCGCGATCTCGGACCTGCTGTGGTTCCCCACCGGTGGCGGCAAGACCGAGGCCTACCTCGGGCTGATCGCCTTCACCGCGTTCCTGCGCCGCCTGCGGGACGGTGACGCCGGGGGCGGTGTGACCGTCCTGATGCGGTACACCCTGCGACTGCTGACGCTCCAGCAGTTCCAGCGCGCGGCGGCGCTGATCTGCGCCATGGAGCGGCTGCGGGCGGCCGATCCCGAGGCGCTGGGGCGGGAGGAGATCTCCATCGGCATGTGGGTGGGGCGGTCCGCGACGCCCAACTCCCTCGCCGTCGCCGGGGAGAAGCTGGCGGCGCTACGGGGCAACGAGAACCTCCAGTTGCAGGCCGAGAACCCGGTGCAGCTGCGGAACTGCCCGTGGTGCGGGGAGCCGCTGCGGGCCCGTGACTACGCCGTCGTGGAGGCGGAGGTACGCATGACCGTCGCCTGCCCTTCGGGGACGTGCGACTTCCACCGCGGACTGCCCGTGCACCTGGTGGACGAGGCGGTCTACGCCCACCGGCCGACCCTGGTCATCGCCACCGTCGACAAGTTCGCCTCGATGCCGTGGCGCCCCGCCTCGGCGGCCCTCTTCAACCGTGACGTGTCCGGCGTCCGGCCGCCCGAGCTGATCGTGCAGGACGAACTTCACCTGATCTCAGGCCCGTTGGGGACCCTGACCGGTCTGTACGAGACCGCTGTGGACAGCCTGGCACGGCGGCCCAAGGTGATCGCCTCGACGGCGACCATCCGCCGCGCCGACGAACAGGGAACCCGACTGTTCCGGCGTACGGTGGCCCAGTTCCCGCCGGCGGGCCTCGACGCGCGGGACTCCTGGTTCGCCGTCGAGACGGCCCGGGAACGCAAGGCCGCCCGCCGCTACGTCGGACTGCTGACCTCCAGTACCAGCCAGTCGACGCTACTGATCCGCGTGTACGCGGCGCTGCTGCACCGCGCCGGCGCGCACGACGCGCCGCCGGAGGTGAAGGACGCGTACTGGACCCTGGTCGGCTACTTCAACAGTCTGCGGCTGCTGTCGGCCGCCGAACTCCAGGTCCTCGACGACGTCCAGGACCGGTTGGAGTTCCTGGCCGTCCGCGACGGAATCAAGGTGCGCGGCGCCGACGCGGTCACGGAGCTGAGCAGCCGGGCCAACTCCACTGACGTTTCCCGTCGGTTGGCGCAGCTGGAGCGGCGGCTGCCGCAGCCGGACGTACTGGACGTGCTGCTCGCCACCAACATGATCTCCGTCGGTGTGGACGTGGATCGTCTCGGGCTGATGGCGGTGATGGGCCAGCCGCAAACCACCGCCGAGTACATCCAGGCCACGAGCCGCGTCGGCCGCCGCCACCCCGGGCTGGTCGCCGTCATGCTCAACTCCGCTCGTTCGCGCGACCGTTCGCACTACGAGGACTTCCAGTCCTTCCACTCGGCCCTCTACCGGGAGGTGGAGTCCACCAGCGTCACCCCGTTCTCCTCGCGGGCCCGCGACCGGGGGCTGCACGCCGTCGTCGTGGCCCTGGCCCGGCTGATGCTGCCCGCCGCCCGCGCGAACAACGCGGCGGCCCGCATCGCCGACTTCGAGGACGAGCTGCGCGAGCGGGTCGGGGAGCCGCTGCTCGCCCGGGTGGCGGCCGTGGAGCCGGCGGAGGCCCGAGCCACCGCCGAGGCCTTCGACCAGTTCGTGCAATGGTGGCGCGAGGAGGCGCGCGAGCGCCCGAACCTCGTCTACGAGGCCCCGCGCGGCACCCGCCTGCCCGCGCTGCTGGCCGACTACGACGACGAGTCGCCCCACGCCTCGCCGTGGAAAACCCTGTGGAGCCTGCGCGACGTCGACGCCTCGTCCACCTTCTTCGAGGAGCGCTGAACCATGAGCCCCGCCCAGCCCCGCGCCCGCCGCACCCGCGGCCTTCCCTCGACGCCGGTGCGCGCCGCCCGCCGACTCGGGGAGATCCGTCGCGCCCAGCTGATCACCACCTACGGCGTCGGCGCGATGATCGCGGTGGAGAACGAGTCCTTCCTCGTCCGCGGCATCGACTCCTGGGACATCACCGAGGCGCCCTTCGTCTCGGAGCCGCGCCTGTCACGGCAGTTGGGCGTCTCGGGCTTCCGGCTGCCGCCGGCTCCGGATCCCGACACCGCCCGCGACGGGGTCCGTGCCGTGCGCTTCCCGGAGATGTACTCCTGCCCCGAGTGCCGCGCGCTCCAGCCGTACCGGAAGTTCAACTCGCCTTCCGGCAAGGCCGAATGCTCGACCTGCGCCGAGTCCCTGGTCCCGTCGCGTTTCGTCGTGGCCTGCGCGCGCGGCCACCTGGAGGACTTCCCGTACTGGAAATGGGTCCACCGGGGCCACCGCACGGAGCCGGGGGGCTGTGGCGGACAGCTGCGGCTGCGCTCCGAAGGCTCGACCGCCTCACTGCGCGCCGTGCTGATCGGCTGCACCTGCGGGGCGCCGGAGGTGTCGATGGAGGGCTCCTTCCGCCGGCGGGCCCTGCGCGACCTCGGCATCCGCTGCTCGGGCCGGCGGCCCTGGCTGAAGGACGCCCCGGTCGAGGGCTGCCCGGAGCAGCCGCGCACCCTCCAGCGCGGTTCCTCGTCCGTCTGGTTCCCCGTGATGCACTCCGCGCTGTCGATCCCCCCGTGGAGCGAGGGCATCGCCCGCCTCGTCGCCCCGTTCTACGACCGCCTCAAGGGGGAGGACGCCGACACCGTCCGGGGGTACGTACGGATCGAGAACCTCCTGCGCCACCATCCCGCGTACGGGCCGGACGACGTGGTCGCGGAGGTCGCGCGCCGGCGGGCCGAGGAGGACGCGGCGGTCGCGGCGGTCGGGGGCTCCGGTGACGCGGACCCGGCGGCGCGGGCGCGGCGCCACCGGCAGGAGATCTACGCGGGCGAGTACCAGAGCCTGTCCAAGGCCCACCCCGAAGTCGGGGACCAGGCACAGGAGTTCGTGTGCGAACCGCCGGTGGGCGCGGCGGACGGGCTGCGCGAGGCGTACGGACTGGAGCGGGTGATGCTCGTCAAGCGGCTGCGCGAGGTGCGTGCCCTGCAGTCGTTCCGGCGGGTGGACGAACCGAGCCAGGCGGACGCCCCGCAGCGTGAGGCCGCGCTCTCGCTCGCCCCGCCGACCTGGCTGCCGGCCTTCGAGGTGAGCGGCGAGGGGGTGTTCGTCCGCCTCGACGAGGACCGGCTGCGGGACTGGGAACGCGAGCCGGGGCAGATCGAGCGGGCCGAGCGGATCCGGGAGAACCACGAGAGGCTGTTGGCCGCCCGGATCGGCGCCACCGGCAGGCCGGCGCCCCCGTCCCCGGCCACCCCCCGGTTCCTGCTGCTGCACGCCCTCGCGCACGTCCTGATCAACGAATGGAGCCTGGACGGCGGCTACCCGGCGGCCTCGCTGCGGGAGCGGCTCTACGGCGAGGCCGACATGGCCGGCGTACTGATCTATACGGCGACCAGCGATTCGGCGGGCAGTCTGGGCGGGATCGTCGCCCAGGGCGAGCCGGACCGCCTCTCCGCCTCCCTCGCGTCGGCGCTGCGGCGGGCGAGCTGGTGCTCGAACGACCCCCTGTGCATGGAGTCCGAGGCGAGCGGCGCCGACAGCCTGAACCTGGCCGCCTGCCACGCCTGCCTGCTGCTCCCGGAGACGAGCTGCGAGAACAACAACGTCCTGCTCGACCGGGCCGCCCTCGTCGGCACCCCCGACGGGCGGATCCCGGGCTTCTTCACCCTGTGAGGCGGCCCGCGTCGTGGATCGCCCCGGGCGGATCCGGTCAGGTTTCGAGAAGCGCCGGCCGCCGGGCCGCCGGTAGCGTGACGGTCGGCCCGAAGGTTTCGCGCTCGGGCCGGGTGCCGCCGCGGGAGAGCGCGCGGGCGCCCCGCCGACCGAGGGAGACACGACAGCAATGGCCACGAGGACGGACACCCGCTCGCCCGCGCCGCACGCCGCCGACAGCCACGGACTGATCCGCGTACACGGTGCTCGTGAGAACAACCTCAAGGACATCAGCATCGAGATCCCCAAGCGCCGGCTGACGGTGTTCACCGGCGTTTCCGGCTCGGGCAAGAGCTCGCTGGTGTTCGACACGATCGCGGCCGAGTCGCAGCGGCTGATCAACGAGACCTACAGCGCCTTCGTGCAGGGCTTCATGCCCACCCTGGCCCGGCCCGAGGTCGACGTCCTCGACGGGCTGACCACCGCGATCATCGTCGACCAGCAGCGGATGGGCGCCGACCCGCGCTCCACGGTCGGTACCGCCACCGACGCCGACGCGATGCTGCGCATCCTCTTCAGCCGGCTCGGCAAGCCGCACATCGGCCCGCCGAGCGCGTACGCCTTCAACGTCCCGTCGGTGCGGGCGGCGGGTGCGATCACCGTCGAGCGCGGCGCGAAGAAGACGGTGAAGGCGACGTTCAACCGCACGGGCGGCATGTGTCCGCGCTGCGAGGGCCGCGGCTCGGTCTCCGACATCGACCTCACCCAGCTCTACGACGACTCGAAGTCGATCGCCGAGGGCGCGTTCACCATCCCCGGCTGGAAGTCGGACAACGTCTGGACCGTGGGGATCTACGCCGAGTCCGGGTTCCTGGACCCGCACAAGCCGATCGCGAAGTACACCAAGCGGGAGATGCAGGACTTCCTCTACCGCGAGCCCACGAAGGTCAAGGTCAACGGGGTCAACCTGACCTACGAGGGGCTGATCCCCAAGATCCAGAAGTCGTTCCTGTCCAAGGACAAGGAGGCGATGCAGCCGCACATCCGGGCGTTCGTGGAGCGGGCGGTCACCTTCACCACCTGCCCCGAGTGCGACGGCACGCGGCTGAGCGAGGGAGCCCGGTCCTCGAAGATCAAGCGGATCAGCATCGCCGACGCCTGCGCGATGCAGATCAGCGACCTGGCCGAGTGGGTGCGCGGCCTGAAGGAGCCGTCGGTGGCCCCGCTGCTGACCGCGCTGGGCCGGACCCTGGACTCGTTCGTGGAGATCGGTCTCGGCTACCTCGCGCTGAACCGGCCGGCGGGCACGCTGTCGGGCGGTGAGGCGCAGCGCGTCAAGATGATCCGCCACCTCGGCTCCTCGCTGACCGACGTCACGTACGTCTTCGACGAGCCCACGTCGGGGCTGCACCCGCACGACGTCCGGCGGATGAACGACCTGCTGCTGCGGCTGCGCGACAAGGGCAACACGGTGCTCGTGGTGGAGCACAAGCCGGAGATGATCGCGATCGCCGACCACGTCGTGGACCTGGGCCCCGGCGCGGGTCAGGCGGGCGGCACGGTCTGTTTCGAGGGCACCGTCGAGGGGCTGCGGACCGGCGGCACCCTGACCGGCCGCCATCTGGACGACCGGGCGCGCGTCAAGGACACGGTGCGCGAGGCCACGGGCACGCTGGAGATCCGGGGTGCGACGGCGAACAACCTGCGGGACGTCGACGTGGACATCCCGCTCGGCGTGCTGACGGTCGTCACCGGGGTCGCCGGCTCCGGCAAGAGTTCGCTCGTGCACGGTTCGATCCCGGCCGACGCGGGGGTCGTGTCGGTCGACCAGACGCCGATCCGCGGCTCGCGGCGCAGCAATCCGGCCACGTACACGGGCTTGCTCGATCCGATCCGCAAGGCGTTCGCCAAGGCCAACGGGGTGAAGCCGGCGCTGTTCAGCGCCAACTCCGAGGGCGCCTGCCCGACGTGCAACGGCGCCGGGGTCGTCTACACGGACCTGGCGATGATGGCCGGTGTGGCGAGCCCCTGCGAGGAGTGCGAGGGGAGGCGGTTCCAGGCCTCGGTGCTGGAGTACCGCCTCGGCGGGCGTGACATCAGCGAGGTGCTGGCGATGTCGGTGTCGCAGGCCGAGGAGTTCTTCGGCGGGGGCGAGGCGCACACCCCGGCCGCGCACCGGATCCTCGTACGGCTGGCCGACGTCGGCCTCGGCTACCTGAGCCTCGGGCAACCGCTCACGACGCTGTCCGGCGGCGAGCGGCAGCGGCTGAAGCTGGCCACCCACATGGGTGAGAAGGGCGGCGTGTACGTCCTGGACGAGCCGACGACCGGGCTGCACCTGGCCGATGTCGAGCACCTGCTCGCGCTGCTGGACCGGCTCGTTGACTCCGGCAAGTCGGTCATCGTGGTCGAGCACCACCAGGCGGTCATGGCGCACGCCGACTGGATCATCGATCTGGGGCCCGGCGCCGGCCACGACGGCGGGCAGATCGTCTTCGAGGGCACGCCCGCCGAGCTGGTCGCCGCCCGTTCCACGCTGACGGGCGAGCACCTGGCGGAGTACGTCGGCAGCCGCACGGGACCGGCCGACGCCGCCGCGGTGGTGAGCGGCGGCGTCGGCTGAGCCCTACTGAGGATCGAGTCGCATCGCCTGCCCGGCAGTCGTTCGCGTGGCGGTGGCGGCCAGGTAGGTGATGCGGAGGGTGTCGGTGGTGTGTTCGCGGTCGATGAGCACGTTGACACCGTAGACCGCCTTGATCAGGTCCGGTGTCAGCACGGCCTCCGGGGCGCCCGCCGCGGCCACCTGTCCGTGGTCGAGGACGACGATGTGGTCGCAGTATCGGGCGGCGAGGTTGAGGTCGTGCAGGGCGACGACGCAGGTGACGTCCAGGGACGTCAACAGGTCGAGGAGTTCGAGCTGGTGGCGGATGTCGAGATGGTTGGTGGGTTCGTCGAGCAGGATCTCCCGCGGCTCCTGGGCGAGGGCGCGGGCGAGCTGGGCGCGCTGTTTCTCGCCTCCGGACAGGGAGTGCCAGCTCCGGTGCTGTCTGTCGGTGATGTCGGTCCGCTCCAACGCGGCGTCGACGACCCGCCGGTCGTGCTCGGTCATCGCGTCGAAACGGCCGCGGAACGGGGTGCGGCCGAGTTCCACGACCTGGCGGACGCTGACGTGGTGGTGGGCGGACACGTCCTGTTCGACGACGGCGAGCCGGCGGGCCACCACCCGGCGGCTGAGGTCGTCCAGGCGGGTGTCGTCGTAGTGGATGGTTCCGGTGTCGGGGCGGCGCAGTCCGGCGAGCAGGCGCAGCAGTGTCGACTTGCCCGAGCCGTTGGGCCCGAGGAGACCGACGATCTTCCCGTCCGGGGCCGCCATGTCGATGGTGTCGAGAAGTCGGTGGCCTTTGACCGACCAGGAGAGCCGGGTGGTGGTGATGCGGCCCATCAGGACTCCAGACGCTTCAGGACCAGCGCGAAGGCGGGCGCGCCGAGCAGCGCGGTGATGACGCCGGCGGGCAGCTCGTGGGGCGAGAACGCCGTCCGGGCGAACACGTCCACCCAGATGAGGAAGACGGCGCCGACGATCGCGGACAGAGGAAGCAGGGAGCGGTGCGCCGGGCCTGCCAGGATGCGGACGGCATGCGGGACGAGCAGCCCGATGAAGCCGATCGCGCCGGAGGCCGCCACGGCGGCCGCCGTGATGACCGAGGTCAGCACCATCAGCCAGACGCGGGCCGCGGTGACGTTGATTCCCAGCGCGGCCGCGGAGTCCCACCCGAACGTGAAGGCGTCGAGGGCGGGCGCGAAGAACTGCACGGCGACCACGCCGATCAGGATGATCAGGACGGTGCCGGTCACCCCCTCCCACCGGGCGCCCCCGAGGGTGCCGAGCAGCCAGTAGGTGAAGCCCCGGGTGGAGTTCGCGTCCCCGCTGACCATGAGGATGACCGAGGTGACCGCGGCGAAGAACTGCGAGACGAGTACGCCGGTCAGCACGACGCGGGAAGGACTGGCCACGCGCCCCCCACCGAGGAGGACCAGCAGCAGGCCGAAGGAGACCAGGCCGCCGACGAACGCTCCGGTCGAGAGGGAGACGCTGCCGCCGATGCCCAGCAGGAGCACGGCGACCGCGCCGGTGGAGGCGCCGGAGGAGACTCCCAGGAGGTAGGGGTCGGCCAGGGGATTCCTGGTGACCGCCTGCAGGACCGCGCCCGAGACCGCCAAGGCCATGCCGACGGCGGCGGCCAGCAACACCCGTGGGAAGCGCGACTCCCAGATCAGGGCGTCCAGCAGCCCGGGAAGTGGCGCGGTGGGGGCCACGCCGCCCAGACCGACGTGCCTCAGGATCGTGGAGACGACGTCGAGGGGCCGGATGTCCGCACTGCCGAAGAGCGACGCGGCGACGACCGACACCAACAGTCCGGCTGCGGCCAGGAAGTAGAGCGCCGCTGTGGGGGCGCGCCGCCGGCGCACCGGGACCTTCTCACGGGTGGTGATCGGATTCCCGGTGCGCGCGGCAGTGCTGTGTGAACTGTTCATCATGGTGGTTCGGGGTCAGCCGAGCTTGTTCAGGCCGTCGACCAGCGCGGGAACCACGGACGCGCTGCCGTAGCCGGGATCCATGTGCGAGCCGGGGAGGGATATGAACCGATCGCCCTGCACCGCGGCGAGCTTGCTGGTGAGGGGGTCCTTCTTGAGCAGGTCGATCTTCTCCTTGGCGGTGTCGTTGGGTTCGCCCCGGGTCAGGTCGGCCAGGATGATGACGTCGGGATTGCGGGCGGCGACCGCGTCCCAGCTCACCTCCGCCCACTTGGTCTTCGCGTCGGCGAAGATGTTCTGGACTCCGGCGAGTTCCGAGATGTGCTGCGGCAGACCACCGGGGCCCGCGGCCCAGGGAGTGCCCTCGTAGGTGGAGTAGAACCACATCACCTTCAGCGGTGTGTCCCGCTTCTTGACGGTGCTCAGCGCCTTGTCCACCACGGCCCGCTGTTCGGTCGCCAGCTTCTCTCCGGCGGCCGGCACGCCCATGATCCTGCCCAGCCGGCGGTACTCCTCGAACAGCATGTCGAAGTTCGCGTTGGCCACGCTTTCGTGGAACGAGCAGTCGAACTCGGTGAGGTAGGTCGGCACGCCCAGGTCGTGCAGCTGCTTGCGGTCGCCGGACTGCTCCGCGGTGAACATGCTCGCGAAGGAGCCGTAGACGAAGTCCGGCTGCGCTTCCAGCAGCTTCTCGTGCTTGATCTCCTGCCCGCGCGGGGACAGGAGCGGGATCTTCTTGTACTGCGCGCCGATCGCGTCCGGCGTCTTCTCGATCTCGTAGCCCGTTCCGGCGATCCGGTCACCCACCCCCAGGTGGATGAGGATCTCGGCGGCCGTCTGGTTCAGGGTGACGGCCTTCTTCGGCGCGGCCTTGTAGGTCACGTCGGTGCCGCAGTTCTTGAGGGTGAACGGGTACGTCGTCGCGCTCGTCGCCGTCGCCTTCGCCTTCGTCTTCCCGTCGGCATCGGAAGACCCGTCGCCGGCGCACCCCGTGGCCGCGAACAGCGCCAGAGCCGTAAAGACGGTGGTAATCATTTTCGTTTTCATTAGCTGGAAGGTACCACTTTCGGATGAGAGGACAGCAGGACGGGCGGGAGTCACCGCAACATCGCGGCCAGCCGGTGGACGACCTGTTCGTCGTGCAGGCCGTGCTCCGCCATCCAGTCGTCGTTGAACACGGTGTCCAGGTACTTGTCGCCGCCGTCGCAGACCAGCACGACGATGGTGGCGTCCGGCCCCGCGCTCTGGGCCCGCTCCAACGCCTTGTAGACCACGCCGCCCGCCGAACCGCCGATCAGGACGCCGAAGTTCCGGGCCAGGTAGCGGCAGGTCTCGAAAGCCTCCGAGTCGCTGACCTTCACGCCCTCGTCGAACAGGTCGTAGTCGACGACGCCGCCGATCTCCGAGCCCTCGGGCGTACCGGTGCCGGACTGGTGGTACGGCGCGCCCTTCCCGCCGAAGACGACGGACCCCACCGGCTCGACACCGATGATCTTCAGGTCCGGGATGCGTTCCCGCAGGACGCGGCCGGTGCCGCAGAGCGAACCGCCGGTGCCGACGGCCCCGTACAGGTAGTGGATGCCGTCGCCCAGGTCGTCGTGCAGTTCGCGGGCGAGGGGCCGGTAGCCGTTGGGGTTCCCCTCGTTGCGGTGTTGCGCGGTCCAGTACGCGCCGTGCTCGGCCGCGAGGCGCTCGGCCACGGTGTCGCGTTCGGCGGTGGCGAGGCCCTCCTCGTCCCCGGCCACGTTGAGGATGTCGGCCCCGTAGGCCAGCATGCCGCGCAGCTTGTCCGTGCTGGAGTGGTTGTCCACGACGGCGGTGAACTTGTAGCCGCGCTCGGCGGCGATGAGCGCCAGGCCGAGCCCGGTGTTCCCGGAGGTGGACTCGACCAGCCACCCGCCGGGGGTGAGCCGCCCCGCCGCCTCCGCCTCGTCCACCATGTTCCTGGCCATCCGGATCTTGGCGGTTCCGGTGGGGTTGTACTGCTCCATCTTCAGCAGGACGGTCGCCGAACCGTCCGGAACCTTCAGTTCGAGCAGCGGCGTTCGTCCGATGAGCTCGGACACTTTGCTCTTGATCATGACTTGCCCTTCGCGCAGATCTCCGTCAGACACGTCACGAAGAGGTCGTTCTCCTCGGGGGTCGACAGGGAGGCTCGGATGTGGTTCTCGTATCCCGGCTCGCGCCACGCCTTGACGATGATTCCGGCGCGGTGCAGCTCCTGGGCGACCCGGTCGGAGCGGCGACCGGTGTCGATGAAGAGGAAGTTGGTCGACGACGGGACGACACGCAGTCCGGCGCCGCGCAACCGGTCGGCGATCCTGGCGATCTCCCGGCCGGTCCGGCGGACCGTGTCGGCCAGGTGCGCCTGGTCACCCAGCGCGGCGACGGCGGCGACCTGGGCCGGCTGGTTGACGTTGTACGGGGTACGGACCCGGTCCAGTGCCTGGATCAGCGCCGTGTCGGAGGCGATGCCGTAGCCGACCCGCAGACCCGCCAGGCCGTAGGCCTTGGAGAAGGTGCGCAGCACGATCCACGGCCGGTCCAGCGCGCGCAGGGCCTCCAGCCCGTCGGGGTACTCCGGGTTGGGCCGGGCGAACTCGCCGTACGCCTCGTCGAGCACCAGCAGCGCCGACTCCGGGGTGCCGGCCAGGACTTGCTCCAGCTGCCCCGCGCTGAGCATCGCACCGGTGGGGTTGCACGGGTTGGCGAGGAAGACGAGCTTCGGGCCCGCGGCCAGCGCGTCACGCCAGGCGGTCGCGTCGAATCCGAACCCGTCGGTGACCGGAACCTTTTCGACCCGGGCACCCATGACCCGGGGGAAGATCTCGTGCAGGCTGAACCCGGGCGCCTGGGTGACCACCAGGTCACCGGGATCGAGCACGGCCTGGCACAGCAGCTCCAGGATGTTCTCCGAGCCGTTTCCGAGCACGACGCGCTCGGCGGGCACGTCCAGGCTCCTCCCGATGGCCTCGGTCAGGCGCCTGCCCGTGGGATCGGGGTAGCGGGAGACCCCGCCGGCCAGATACCGGCGTACGGCTTCGGTCACCGCCGGGGAGATGCCGTACGGGCTCTCGCTGTTGGAGAGTTTGATCACGCGACGGGCGCCGCTGAGGGCGGCCACCCGGTCCGGGTCGGCGCCGGGATCGTAGCTGGGCAGGCCCGCCACTTCCCCGCGTATCAAGGAGGCCGAAGTGGCCGGTGTGAGGACGGGGTTCATGACGGCTCCGATTCCGGGACGGGTGCGCCGGCCGACGCTCGGTGCAGCCGGCCGACGCGGCGCAGGAAGGCGACCAGGAGGATGGCGGCGGTGGCGGCGAGGCCGATGGTCTGGCCGATCCAGACGCCCTCGACGCCCTGGTCGGCGGTCACTCCGAGCAGGTAGCCCGCGGGCAGCCCGATCAGCCAGTAGCCGACGAGGGAAATCCGGAACGGCCCGGCCGTGTCGCCGATGCCGCGCAGGATGCCGTTGCCGATGTTCTGCGTGGCGTCGAAGACCTGCATGAGGGCGGCGATCAGCAGACCGGTGACGGTCAGCGCGATGATGTCCGCGTTCCCGGCGTGCTCGGCCGAGATGAACAGAGACACGATCGGGTTCGGGATCACGAGGTACACGACGGCGACCACGAGTGTCGCGATCACGCCCCAGGCCGTGCCGAGGAGCCCCATCCTGCGTGCCGTCACGTAGTCGTCGCGGCCGTCGGCCTCGCTGATGTGGATCGACGCCGCGTGCGACAGGCCGGCGGAGATCATGAAGACGATGTAGACGATCTGGTTCAGCACCGTCTGCGCGGCCAGCGCGTGTGCGCCCAAGGAGCCGATGATCAGGGTGAGCACGCTGAAGAACCCGGCCTCCGAGGCGTAGGTGCCCGAGATCGGCAGGCCGAGACGCCAGACGGACCGGACCGCGTCCCCGTTCCAGCGCCGCGCGTCGGGCGAGGTGAGGTACGGGCGCAGGACGTCGTCACGCAGGATCACCGCGATGAACGCCAGGAAGGACAGCAGGAACACCGTGACGGTGGCGATCGCGACGCCGACGAATCCGAAGGCCGGCAGGCCGAACGCGCCGTAGATCAACACGTAGTTCAGGGCGATGGTCACACCGACCGAGGCCAGGGTGATGGCGAGCAGCGGGCCGGGCCGCTTGAGGCCGGTGGTGAAGTGCCGCAGGGCCTGGAACCACAGGCAGGGCAGCATGCCCGGCGCCATGACCATCAGGAACTCGCCCGCCTTGTCGACCACCGTCGGGTCCTGACCCAGCAGGACGAGCAGCGGGCCGACCAGCAGCAGCGCCGCGCAGAACAGCACGCCGCACACGGTCGCCCAGAAGAGCCCGGCGAACAGCACCGCGCCGATCCGTTCCCGGTCCTCCCGTACCCGGGCCTCGGCCACCAGGTTGCTGACGCCGGTGACCAGGCCCGTGCCGGTGGTGCGGAGTTGGTTGAACAGTGCGATGGCCAGACCGGCGGCGGCGATCTCGACCGCGCCGAGCCTGCCGAGCATCACGATGTCCACGGTGGTCAGCGCGACGTAGGCGAAGTTGGTCAGGATCAACGGGAACGCGAGCTTGAGCAGCGCCCGCGAGTTCGTGACCCACCAGGCGGCGCCGGTTCCGGTCGTGCCGGCCCTGTCGGTCGCGCCGGCGCTGTCGGTCGTGTCGGTCGTGTCTGTACTCACCAGAAGTTGACCTTGTCCCCGCGCCCGCTCGCCAGCGCCAGGTCGGCTATGTACCGGCCCAGCGCGGCGTCGGTGACCGCCATACCGCTGTTGTAGGCGAAAACCACGTCGTCCGGATGGCGTCGGGCGGGTACCCGGCCGAGCAGGACGTCCGGCAGCTGGGCGTCCACGGACGGCAGGCTGCCGTCCTCGCCCCGCAGGTCTTCGCAGGTGGCGTGCATCTGGGCGGTGTCGGTGGCGATCCGGTAGTCCGCGCCGTGGCACACGTCGGCGTGCACGCCGTACCCGAGCAGCACGGCGACAGACCCGGGCTTCATCCACTCGCGCCGGACCTCCTCCGTGACGGACAGGCCGGCGGCGCCGATCACGATGTCGGCCTCGCCGGCGGCTTCCCGGAGATCCTTCACGATCTCGACCTCGCGGCCTTCGACGCTGTCCTGGACGGCGCGCAGACCCTCGGGGTAGGTGCCGAACACCTGCAAACGCTCCAGCTTCGGCATGGCCGCGACCAGCATCGGCAGCGCCATCTGCCCCTGGACGCCCGTACCGACGACCAGGGCGGTGCGTGCGTCGGGGCAGGCCGCGCGGGCGAACAGCGCGGTGGTCGCCGAGGACCGCAGGGGACCGAGCTTCACCACGTCCATCAACGCGATGGGGGCTCCGGTGGTGTCGTCGACGAGGAAGACGAACGAGTGGAACCGGTAGGCGTCCCGGGTGCGGCGCGGATCGAACTCGTAGACGGCCTTGAAGCAGACGGTGCCGCTGCCGCCGTCCCTGGCCACCATCGAGTAGCTCAGTGAGCGGTGTTCGGGGTCGTCGATGATCGTCTTGACCGGGTTGTTCGAGCCACCTTCACGCAGCGCGCGGTACGCCTGCTCGACGACCTCGATCACCTGCCGGTGGTCGACGTCCAGCCCTTCCTGCTCCGATTGCGGCAGGATCCACAACTGGCCGGGGGGTGCGTAGGTCTGTGACATGCGGGGGTTCTCCTTCATTCGGGTTCGCATCAGATGCCGTCCAGTCGCCAGCTCGGCGGGCCCGCGCCGTCGCCGAGCCGGAGGACGGCTTTCAACGGCAGTGCGGCGTCATGGAACGGTGATTCGTTGGAGTCCATCTGGTAGCCGGCGGTGTTGAGGTAGACCAGGTGGTCACCGCGCCGCACCGGCCGGGGGAAGCCGATCTTCCGCCAGGTCACCAGGTCGCTCTCCAGGCAGGTCGAGCCCGCGACGCAGGCCGGGAACACCTCGTCGGCGACGGGCCCGGCGGACAGCAGCAGCGGGTCGGGGAGGTAGTCGCTGTTGAACCACTGTTCGGAGAGACTGAAACTGCTCCCCGCGACGGTGACGATCGCGTACCCGTCGGTGTCCCGGCGGTCATCGACCTGCTGTACGCGGTACAGGGTGAATCCGGCCTGGTCCAGCAGGGCCCGGCCGGGCTCGACGACGAACCGGACGCCGTGGCGTCCCGCCTTCGCCGCCAGGCTCTGGGCACCGTCTACGGGGTGCGCCATGATCGCCCGCACCGCCTGGGGCGCGGACTGTCCGCCGTACGGATAGAAGTCCTTGAAGCTCTTGCCCCCGTGGTAGTGGGAGGGCTCGTTCTGCTCAAGGAACGCGTCCCAGAGGCGCGGATCGACGTAGCGGACGGGCAGGCCGCCGCCGATGTCGACCACTTCGGCCGAGGTCGCGCCGCGCCGCCTGGCGTCGAGGCAGTGCTCGATCATCTCGTTCGCCGCCGTCGCGCGTTCGGCGGTGGAGTAGCCGTTCAGGTGGAACGAGAATCCGCGCAGGCTGATGTGGTCGGCGAGTTCCACGCACAGCCCGACGGCGGCCTCTCGCTCGGCGGCGGACAGTCCGAAGCGGCTTCCCGCTTGACCCGCCGTCCGCGACCGCAGCAGTACCCGGCCCTCTCGCCCCGCGAGCCGCGCGGTTGCCGCCAGGCGACGGAGTTCACTGAGGGAGTCGACGGCGACCAGGCAGCCGTGCTGAACGGCGAGGGCGTGCAGCGCGTCGTCCTTCTCCGGGCCGGATACGCCGATCCGGTGTCCGGGCACTCCCCCGGCCAGGGCCTTGACCAGTTCGGGGGCGCCGGCGACGTCGACCCCGACACCGAGGGCGGCGGCCGAAGTGACGTAACAGTCGGCCTTGTTCGCCTTCTTGGCGAACAGGATGCCGGCGGTGACACCGGCCTCGGCGAACGCCTGCCGGAGTCCGGCGACGTTCTCCTCGAAGATCTCGGGCAGCACGACGTGCAGCGGTGATCCCAGGCCGTCCAGGAGATCGGCCAGCAGGACGCGGTGATCCGCCAGGAGCGTGGAAACCGTGGGATGCCGGAGTGCGGTGAGCGCGAAGGGCCGGACTGCGGCCATCCGGGGCTCCCGCGGCTGTCGAGAGATGAGCACCCCGTACTTCTATATGAAGATGGTACTCATTTTCAACACGGGCTAGCCGGGCGGGCCTCCCAACGTGGCCGGAGCGGGGCCGTCGGGGCGGACGGTGATGCCGTAGGCGGCCCGGTCGGGGAGGGAGCGGAACGTCGGGGTCTGGGCGGGCAGCAGGTGTTCGAGCAGGGCGGTCGACTCACGCAGGGCGAACCGCAGGCCCAGGCAGGCCCGGGGGCCGATGCCGAACGGGAGGTAGCCGCCCGGGTGGGCGGGGCGGCGGCCGGGCATGGTGAAGCGTCCCGGGTCGAAACGCGCCGGATCCTCCCAGAGGGCGGGGTCCCGGTGAGTGAGGTAGGGGCAGACGATGACGTCCGTGCCGGCTTCGACCTCGTAGCCCGCGAGAACGTCGTCGCACGCCGCGCTGCGCGGCAGTATCCAGGCGGACGGGTAGAGGCGCAGCGTCTCGTGGACGAGTGCCTGGACGGCGTCGCGTCGTTCGGGTGAGCCCTCGGCACCGGCGGCGAGGGCTTCCTCGCGCGCCTTCGGGTTGCGGTCCAGGAGGAGGTACAGCCAGGTGAGGGTGGTGGCGGTGGTCTCGTGGCCGGCGACGAGCAGGGTGACCAGTTCGTCGCGGATCAGCCGATCGGTGTACTCGGGGCGCGTGCCCGCGGCCTCCAGCAGGACGTGCAACAGGCCCGGACCGTCGGGTCCGGCCGCGCCGTCGCGGGCGGCGGCGACGGCGAGCGCCACGACGGCGTCGATCCTGGCCAGCTCGGCGGCGACGGCTCCCCGGGCCGCGGCCCCGTCGGCGGGCAGGCTGGGCAGCGCGGCCACCACGGCGGCCACGGCGGCCAGTTCGCGCTCGGTCACGGCGTCGAGGGGGTGCCCGGTGAGGGAGCGCCAGATGGTGTCCAGGGCGAAGCGGCGCATCTCCTCTCCGACGTCGAAGACCTCACCGGTGCGGGCGTACGCGTCCCAGCGATCGGCGGCGGTCCGGGCCGCCGCGGTGATCCGCCGCTCGTAGCGGCGCATGCCCGGCCCGGTGAACTGCCCCTGGAGCAGCTTGCGTTGACGCTGCCACGCCTCACCCGTGGCGGCCAACACCCCGTCGCCGATGAGCAGTCGCGCCCGGTGCGAGCGCTTCACGTACCGGTCGGGATGGAGCGCGAGCACGTGTCGCACGGCCGCCGGGTCGGTGACGAGGACGGTCGGCCGCGGCCCGAGCCGCACCGCGGCGACCCCGCCGAGCCGCTCCCGCGCCTGCGCGAAGAGGTCGACGAGCTCACCTCCCCCGTCGCGCCACTGCCCGACGAGGGCCTGATCCAACTCGGGAACCCGGCGACCGGCCGGGGACGGAAGGGCCTGCGTGACCACGGACGCCCACTCCTGTTCGACGCGACGGAAGGAGACGGAACATCACGCACTGTAGGGGAGCCAACGCCCCCCGCGACACCCCACCCGAGCGGCGATGGCTCGCGCGCAGTCCAGGGATTCGAGTGTGATCGGCTCGCTTTCGGGCCGTGCTCGTCCACACGGGCCGGGACCGCCACTGGGCCACCCCGTCGTGGCCCCCGTCAGGTCCGGCGTCCGCCCTGGGGGATGACCAGGGGGGTGCCGGCGACCGGGCATTCGATGACGGCCGCGCGCAGGCCGAACACCTCGTGCACCAGCTCCGGCGTGACGATCTCGGAGGGCGTCCCGGCGGCCATGACCCGGCCGTCGCGCATCGCGATCAGGTGGTCGGCGTACCGGCAGGCGAGGTTCAGCTCGTGCAGCACCATGACGACGGTGCGGCCCTCGGAGCGGTTCAGCTCCGCCACCAGTTCCAGGACGTCGACCTGGTGGGCCAGGTCCAGGTAGGTGGTCGGCTCGTCCAGGAGGAGGACCGAGGTGTCCTGGGCCAGGGCCATCGCGATCCACACGCGCTGCCGCTGGCCGCCGGAGAGTTCGTCGATGGAGCGGTCCGCCAGCTCCGCGGCGCCGGTGGCGGTGAGGGCGGCGTCGACGGCGGCCTCGTCCGTCGAGGACCACTGGCGCCACCACCGCTGGTGGGGCGTGCGGCCGCGGGCGACCAGGTCCCGCACGGTGATGCCGTCCGGCGCGCTGGGCGTCTGCGGCAGCAGGGCCAGGCGCAGGGCGAAGTCCCGTGCGGAGAGGGCGGCGATGTCCTCGCCGTCCATCAGTACGGTGCCGTCGGCCGGCTTGAGCAGCCGTGCCAGGGCGCGCAGGGCGGTGGACTTGCCGCAGGCGTTCGGACCGACCAGGGCGGTGACCTGGCCCGCCGGGATCCGCAGGTCGAGGTCCTCGGCGACGATCCGGTCGCCGTAGCCCAGGCGCAGGCCCTCGCCGTGCAGTGCGGTGGGCCGGGTGGTGCCGGTCGGTGGGGCGGTCAGCGGGGCGGTCATCATCAGCCTCCCTTTCCGGCCCGGTTGGTCCGGGCGAGGAGCAGCAGCAGGTACGGGGCGCCCACGGCGCCGGTGAGCACGCCGACGGGCAGTTCGATGGGGGCCAGCACGAGGCGGGCGGCGAGGTCGGAGAGGACCAGGAGCACCGCGCCGGTGAGGGCGCTGGTCATCAGCGGGATCCCGGCGGTGCCGGTGAGCCTGCGGGCGATCTGCGGGGCGCCGAGCGCGATGAAGGCGATCGGTCCGGCGGCCGAGGTGGCCAGGGCGGTGAGGCAGGTGGCGAGCACCAGCAGGGCGATCCGCGAGTGCCGCAGCGGGATGCCGAGGCTGCGGGCGGTGTCGTCGTCGTACTGGAGCAACTGGTACGGACGGGCCAGCGCCAGCGTCAGCGGCAGGAGGACCACGAGGGCGATCCCGGACCACTGGACGTGTTCGTAACCGCGGCCGTTGAGGCTGCCGGTGAGCCAGACCATGGCGCGGGAGGCCTGGTCGATGTCGGCGCGGGCCAGCGCCCAGCGGGTCAGGGCGAGCAGGGCGCCGTTCGCGGCGAGGCCGACGAGGACGAAGCGGTAGCCGGTGATGGTGCCGTCGCGGTAGGCGAGCAGGTAGATCGCGGCGGACGTGAGCAGCGCGCCGGCGAGCGCCCCGAACGGCACGGCGCCGAACGTGCCCGCCGCTGCCGAGGTGGCCCCGCCGATCAGGATCGCGGTGACGGCGCCCGCCCCGGAGCCGGCCGCGATGCCGATGAGGTCGGGGCTGGCCAGGGAGTTGCGGGTGACGGCCTGGTAGACCGCGCCGGCCAGGCCGAACGCGGCGCCGACCAGGAGCGCGGTCAGGGCGCGCGGCAGTCGCAGTTGATGGACGATCAGGTCGGCGGCGCCGTCGCCGAAGCCGAGGACCGCGCCGACCACGTCGCCGACCGGGATGGCGTACGTACCGAGGGAGACGGAGGCGATCAGCCCCGCGAACCCGGTGAGGACGAGGCCGAGGACGGTGAGGGCGACACGGGGGCGTACGGCGACGCCGACCGGGCCGACCTCCAGGCGCAGCAGGCGCGGACGGGGCGTCGGGCTCGGCGTCCGCTGCCGGGTGGGCCGCGTCGTCGTGCTCATCGGGTGTGCTCCTTCAGCTTGCCCCGCTTGACGAGGAGGGCGAGGAAGGGGGCGCCGAGCAGGGCGGTGACGACTCCGGCCTCCAGTTCGCCCGGTCGGGCGACCATCCGGCCGACGACGTCGGCGGTCAGCATGAGGACCGCGCCGCCCAGCGCCGAACAGGGCACGAGCCAGCGGGCATCGGGCCCGGTGAAGGACCGCACGATGTGCGGGACGACCAGGCCGATGAAGGTGACCGGGCCGGCGGCGGCGACGGCCGTACCCGCGAGCAGGATGACGGCCACGGCGCCCAGCGCGCGCGTCGAGCGGACCTTCGTGCCCAGGCTGCTGGCGAGGTCGTCGCCGAGGGCGAGGGCGTTGAGCCGGCCGCTGAGCCCGATCGCCAGCAGGAGCCCGACGGCGGCGAACGGCAGGAGGTTCAGGGCGAGTTCGGAGTCCCGGCCGGCGAGGGAGCCGACCGCCCAGAAGCGGTACTGGTCCAGGGTGCGGACGTCGAGCAGGATCAGGGTGTTGGTGCCCGCGTCGAGCAGGACGGTGACAGCGGCCCCGGCGAGCGCCAGTTTGGCGGGGGTGGCGCCGCCGTATCCGGTCCCGCCGACGGCGTACGCGAGCAGGCCGGCGAGCGCGGCGCCGAGGAAGGCGAACCAGATGTAGTGGTAAGGGCTCGTCAGGCCCAGTGCTCCGATGCTCAGCGCGACGGCGAAGGCGCCGCCGGCGCTGATGCCGATGAGGCCGGGGTCGCCGAGCGGGTTGCGCGTGATGTCCTGGGCCACTGCCCCGGCCGCGCCCAGCGAGATGCCGACGATCAGCCCGAGGAGGGTGCGCGGCATGCGCAGTTCCCGGATGACCACGGCGTCGCCGTCGGTGCCGCCGGCTATCGCGGTGAGCACGTCGGAGAGCGGGACGGCCTTGGTGCCGATGGCGAGCGAGGCGCATACGGCCGCGAAGACGGCGGCGAGGAGCGCTGCCGTCAGTACGGCACGCGTGCCGGTTCGGCGAGGGGCGGGGCGGGGTGGCGGCGCGGGGCGGGCTGTGTCGGCCGCCCCTCGGACGTCGGGCTTCAAGGTCACGCCTCACAAGGTAAGGCACACCTTAACGAATTGAGGTGTCCGCTCGCTGGATGTGGACCCGGGGTGGATAAAGGCCTGAACAGCGGCTATTCTCACAGCGCTCCACACAGGTAAGCCTTGCCTAAGTGGCTGGCCAACGGTTTTGACAGCCTTTCGCCAGTAGTTCGTTCGCACCGTCAGCTCATGGGAGAGACCCGATGAACACCTTCACTCAGCGTCGCCGGCCGGGCCGGATCGCCGCTGCCGCCCTCACGGCGGCCTTGGCCTTCTCGCTGGCCGCCTGCGGCGGCGGCAGTGAAGAAGGCAAGGCTTCCGAGGCCTCGGCCAAGCCCGCCGCGGCCGACGCGGGCTTCCCGCGCACCATCACGCACGACAAGGGCACCACCGAGGTCAAGACCAAGCCCAAGCGCGTGGTGGCGCTGGACAACAGCCTGGTCGAGGCCGTCGTCGCGCTGGAAGCCCCGCTGGTCGGCGGCGTCGGCGCGTACCGCGACCAGAAGGGCTTCCCCGCGTACCTCGGCGACGCGGTGAAGGACACCAAGGACGTCGGTCCGCTCGACAGCCCCAACCTGGAGGCGATCGCGGCCCTCAAGCCCGACCTCATCGTCTCGGCGACCGTCCGCCACGCGGACCTGTACGACCGGCTGAGCCAGATCGCCCCGACCGTCTTCGTCAAGACGACGGGTCCGATCTGGAAGGAGAACGTCACCTTCCTCGGTACGGCGCTCGGCCAGGAGGAGAAGGCCAAGGCCAAGCTCACCGCGTACGAGACCCGCGCCAAGAAGATCGGTGACGCCATCAACGCCCAGGGCGGCGGCAAGGACGGCGGCAAGCCGACCATCTCCATCACCCGCTTCGTCGACGGCCCGACCCGCATCTACCTGCCCAAGACCTTCAGCGGCATCATCCTGAACGACATGGGTCTGACCCGCCCGGAGAACCAGCGGGACACCGAGAAGTTCAACATCGAGATCAGCGAAGAGCAGATCCAGCAGGCCGACGCGGACCACATCTTCGTGACCGCCTTCTCCGGTGGCGCCGAGCGCAAGAAGAAGTTCATGGAGAACCCGCTCTGGCAGCGTCTGAACGCCGTCCAGAAGGGCAACGTCCACGAGGTCGACGACGCCGCCTGGATGACCTCGGTCTCGCTCCAGGGCGCCGACCTGGTCCTGGACGACATGGCGAAGATCTTCAAGGTCGACGCCGCCAAGTAGTCGTCACGCACACCCTCTGACGGCCGCGGGCCGGTGCCGGGATGTCCCGGTACCGGCCCGCGGCCGTTGCGCCGTACGGTGCGCGATCAGGCCTCGTCCTCCAGGCGCCGGACCCGCTCCGCGTCGCTCGTGCGCGGGCACGTACCGCACGGCCGGGCGGCGTCGAGCGCGTAGTACAGGCAGCAGCCGGTCCGGGTGCGGGTCGGGTACCGCCGCCCCTCACGGCCCGCCAGGCGGCGGAAGTCGGCGCCCGCGGGGAACGGCGCTATGGCCGTCGGGAGCAGTTCCGTCGCGGCGCTCACGGCCCGCTCCTCCTGGTCGAGCACCCGTCCGAGGTACCAGATGCCGGAGACGAGGTCGTCGCCCACCATGCCCCACAGGGCGCGGGGGCCGCGCCGGGCGTGCGGGCCGATCGCGGCCAACAGCGGACGTACGTGGTCCGCGACGGCGGCCCGCAACTCCGCGCGCAGCGCTTCCTCATGGCCGACCGTCCGCACTGCGGACGCCCGCACACCGGAGGCCCGCACACCGGACGCCCGTACGCCCGGCACCGTCCCGTCCGCCGCCGGATCGTTCGGCAGGCAGGCGAATCCGGAACCCGGGGTCACCTCGTACGTGCCGGTCGTCAGGTTCAGCCGGATCTCCGCCGGGCGGATGCGGGGGACGCGCCGGTCCAGGTACCAGGTGCCGCTCATCAGCAGGCTGACGGACCAGAGGTAGTCGTGCAGGGCGCGGGAGACGGCCACGTCCGGTCGGGGAGTGAGTCCGTGCCGTTCCCGGATGCGCGCGGACTCGGCGGCGACGAAGGCCGCCAGGGCCTCCGGGCTTTCCGCCAGTTCCGCGCCCGTCACCCACTCCCCCGGCGCCGGTTCCCCGGAGCCCGCGACCCGTGCGTCCAACGCCTCGCAGACCGCGACCAGACGCCGGTAGCCGTCGGCGAGTTCGCCGCCGCCGGGTACGGCCGTGGGAGCCACCGGGGTGTCCAGGGGGGTCGTCATCGGTGATCCTTCACGGGCGGGCAGGGCGTCGAGACACCGGACTTGAAATACAGGTAAGCCTTACCTTATCTTCCTGGGGCGCCCTTGATCAATCCGTCAACTCGAACGCTTGAACACCGGCTTGAAGCTAAGGATTGCCTAACCTAAGCTACGCAAGCCCGATTGCGCCCAGCATCCGGGACGAGCCGCCCACTCCGTGACCACGGCCGCTCGCGACCTCCACGAATCGGAAGGCGTCACCCGCCCATGCGGTTGTACCTGCTCGCCCTCAACCCCACCGACTCGGTCACCGACGGCTTCCTGCCCGCGGCGTCCCGACTCGGCCTCGACGTCACGGTGCTCACCGACCAGCCCGACGCCCACCGCGGCCGCTACGCCGCCGACGTCGAGATCCTGGAATGCGATGTACGCGACTTCCGCGCGGTCATCAGCCTGATATCGACCCACCACGCACCTGATGCCGTGTTCACCAACAGCGACCACGTGCAGATGCAGGCCGCCCTGGCCGCCGAGTACTTCGGCCTGCCGGGCAAGAGCTGGCAGGCCACGCTGCGCGTCAAGGACAAGGCCCAGATGCGCCGCCACCTCGCCGCGGCCGGCCTCGACGCCGTGTGGTCCACCGAACTCGCCGCAGGCACCGACCCGGACGCCCTGACCTCCATCGCCGCCGACGCGCCCTACCCGTGCGTGGTCAAGCCGCGCGAGGGCGTCGCCAGCGAGGACGTCATCCTCGTCGAGGGACCCGAGGAGCTGGTGCTGCGCTGCAAGGAGATCCAGGCCCGGCGCCCCGGCGCGGCCCTGGTCGTCGAGGAGTACCTCGCCGGCGAGCTGTACACGATGGAGACGCTCGGGGACGGCACCGTCCGCCACGTCCTGGGCGGCTTCCACACCCAGCTCTCCGCCCCGCCGTACTTCATCGAGGAGCGGTCGGCCTTCGTCCCGGCCCACCCCGAGCCGGTCGCCGCCCAGATCCTCGCCCAGCTCGACGCCCTCGGCATCGGCTTCGGCATCTGCCACACCGAGTTCGTGGTGCACGAGGGCCGCGCCCGCATCATCGAGGTCAACTACCGCGCCATCGGCGACCAGAGCGACCAGCTGCTGGAACAGCTGCTGGGCATCCCGCTCTTCGAGCTGATCCTGCGCACCCACCTCGGCGAGGCCCTCCCCTCCGAGCCGGCCGCCCGCCGCGACGGCGCCGCCCGCATCCACACCCCGTGCGCCGACCGCGCCGGCACCCTGACGGCCGCTCCCGGCGCCATCGATCTGGAGGTGGACGACGTGCGCCTGTCGTACCGGCCGACGCGCGCCGTCGGCGAGCGCCACGAGCTGTACCACACCAACCGCGACTTCCTCGGCGTCGTCCGCGCCATCGGCACCGACCTGGCGACCGTCGACCGTGTCGTCGCCGACTTCCTCGCCGCACAGACCTGGGAGATCACCCCGTGAGCCCGGACCACGCCACCACCGCGGAGGCGGTCGACTCCGCCGAAGGGGCCCTGCTGCTGCGGGTCCTGAGCGCCTTCCTCCGCGAGGACGTCGTCGGCCTGCGCACCCGCTCCACCACCGTCGAGCGCGAGGACGGCCGCTGGCTGCGGCTGCCCACCGGCACGGAGCAGGGCTCGGCGCTCCTGCTGCCGATCGGCGAGGACGGCTTCCAGAGCGAGTTCGCCGCCCGCCGGCCGCTGCTGGTCCGCGAGTCCGACGGCAGTGAGCTCACCGGCTGCGACGCGGTCCTCGGCGCGCTGACCGCGCTGGCCGACCCCGTCGACCTGCCCGGCTTCGTCTCGTTCGCCGAGGAGTGCCGCCAGACCCTGGCGACCATGCGGCTGCACGACCGCACCGCCGACGAGGTCGGCGACGCGCTGACCGCCCGCTTCGGCGCCGACCCCGCCGACTGGACGGGCCTCGCGTCCGCCGTGGCCCACGACACGCTCGCGGCCCGCCTCGACCACCCGGTCTACCCGACCGCACGCGGCCGCTCCGGCCTGGACGACGCCCAACTGCGCGCGTACGCCCCGGAGTTCCACCCGCACCTCGCGCTGCGCTGGCTCGCCGTGCCGCGCGGGGCGGTCACCGTGCCGGGCGGCGCCGAGCTGCTGCCCGCGAGCTGGCCCTCGCCGGCCGACCTCGGCCTGCCCGAGCTCGCCGACAGCCACCTCGCCCTCCCGGTCCACCCGCTCAGCCTCGGCGCCCCGCTGCGCGAGGCCCTGCGCGAAGCCGGGCTGGAGGACTCGGCGGTCCTGGCCGACCGGCCGTACCGGGAAGCCGTACCGACGCTGTCGATGCGTACGGTCGCCATGGCCGACGAGCCGGCCCTGCACCTCAAGCTCCCGCTGGTCACCGCCACGCTGGGCATGCGCAACCGCCGGACCATCAAGCCGGTCACGCTCGACCACGGCGCCGCCGGCCAGCGGCTGCTGGAGGCCGTGATCGGCCGCGAGCCCCGGTTCAAGGACACGATCCTGCACGCGGACGAGACCGTGTACGCGCACGCCGGCCACGAACTGCTCGCCGTCCTGTGCCGCCGCTACCCGGCCGGCCTCGACGAGGCCGTCGTCCTGCCGATGGCCGCGCTCCTCAGCACGGCGCCGGGCGGCCGGCTGCTCATCGACCACCTCGCCGACCGCTTCTACGACGGCGACCCGGTGGCCCTGTTCGACGCCTTCACCACCCTGCTCCTCGACTGGCAGACCACCCTCTTCGACTACGGCATCGCCATCGAGTCCCACCAGCAGAACGTCTCGCTGGTACTCGACCGCACGCCGGAGGACGGCGTTACCCGGCTGCGCCTGCTGTTCAAGGACGACGACGGCCCCCGCTTCAACCTGCCGCGCATGCGGCAGACCCTGGGCGTCGCCGAGGCCGACGAACTCACCGCCGCCTTCCAGGACCGGCGGATGTTCGGCGAGGACTACCGGGCCGTCGCCGACATGTTCACCACCATCACCCTCCACCTGTGCGTGAGCGCCTACGCCTTCGGCCTGGCCGGGCACGGCCGCGCCCCGCGCGAGGCCCTGTTGGAGCTCGTACGCGAGCGGCTGGCCGAGGCGGCCGAGCGCCTCGGGACCGGCCCCGGGGAGCCCGGTGCGGCCTTGCGGGAACGGGTCCTCGATGCCGCCGAGCTGCCCGTCAAGGCCATGGTCACCGCGGGCACCCTGCTCACGAAGGAACGTTCCGGCGCCTCGGACATCAACACGCACTACACGACCGGCCCCAACTACCTGCGCCCTCGCAAGAGGGACGCCCGATGAGCGCTCCAGCCGCCGCGGCGGCGGGCGGACCGGCGACCCCGGCGTCGCCGGGTCCGTCGGAGGGGACGGACCCGTCCGACCCGTCGGCGAACCCCGCTTCCACCGCCTCACCGTCGCGCCCCACCCTGGGGCGCCGGCAGGTCCACGCCGTCGCCGGAACGTACTTCGTGGCGTCCTTCGCCGCGCTCGGCCTGCCCCCGTTCCTCACGGAGATCCTTCCCGGGCTCGGTGATCCCACCGCCCGTTGGGCGGGCGTGCTGTACGTCGTCCCCACGATCTTCGCCGCGGTCGGCGCGCCCCTGTGGGGGCGGCTCGCCGACCGGTTCGGGCGCAAGCGGCTGCTGCTGCGCGCCCAGCTCGGACTCGCCCTGTCGTTCCTGCTCGCCGGCTGGGCCGACTCCCTCACCACCTTCACCGTGGCCCTGATCCTCCAGGGCATCCTCGGCGGCACGTTCGCCGCGTCCAACGGCTACCTGGGCGCCGCCCTGGAGGGGCCGGAGCTGTCCAAGGCGCTCACCCTGATGCAGGGCGCGGCGCGGGCGGCCCTGGTCTTCGCCCCGGTGGTGGTCGGCTCGCTGTCGCCCTGGATGTCGCCGCACCGCCAGTACGCGCTGCTCGCCGTCCTGCCGCTCACGGCGGCCGTGCTGATCGCGGCGCTGCCGGAGTCGCGCCAGGCGAAACCGGGCGCGGGCAAGACCGCCGAGACGAGCGGGGCGGGCGAGCCGGAGAGCGCGGGCGAGACCAACGGGGCGGCCGACACCGCCGGCGAAGCCGCGAAGGCGCTCGACGTGGCCGAGGCGCCGTCACCGGTCTCCCGACTCCGGGCCCTGTACGCCCTGGAGTTCGCCTTCGTCTTCTCCACCGTCATCTCCTTCCCGTACCTGATCCAGCTCATCGAGGACCACCTGCCGGGCACCTCCCCGGCCGTCTCGGGCATCTTCTTCGCCCTTCCCCACCTGTGTTACCTGCTCACGGCGATGGCGGTGCACTCCGCCTTCCACCACCGCCCCCGGCTGGGCATCGCGCTGGGCTTCACCTGCATCGCGCTCGGCCTGGCCGGGCACGGCGTGGCCGACAGCCTGGTCACCCTGACCGCCGTACGACTGCTGCTCGGCGCGGGCCTGACCCTCGGGCTCGTGTGCCTGTCCGTGCTCGCCGCCGAGTGCGCCAAGGGACGCGCCCCCGGCGGGCTGTTCGGCTCGCTGGAGTTCTTCTCCAAGGCGGGCGCCGTCGTCGCCGGTGTCGCCGCCGCCGTGGGCACCAGTCACTACGGCCCGGCCGCGCCCGTCCTGACCGGCGGCGCTGTCGCCCTGGCCGCGGCGTGCGCACTCGCCTCGCCCCGCACTCTCCGTTCGATCCGTACCCGCTGGAGCCGTTGATGCCCCCGCTGAACAAGTCGCTCGCCACCGCTCCCGTGCCCGCCGGCCGTACCGGCGAAGTCGGTGCCGCGGGCCGTGTCGGCCCCACCGCCCTGCCGAGCGCCGACGACGTCGTCGCGCACACCCTCCTCAACTGCCTGCTGCGTGAGGTGTCCGGCCCCGAGCACCAGAGCGCCGTCGCGGACGGCCACCTGCTGCTGCGCCTGCCCCGCCGTGGCGTGCTGCTGCGGGTCGAACTGCGCCGCACCTCCCTCCTGGGCGCCCACCGGTTCACCGGACCCGTACGGGAGCAGCGCGGCGAGGTCTGGGCGCGGATCGACTGGCGCCGCCTCGCCGAGTACACCCAGGACGAGCTGTCGCTGCGTACGGGTGTGCGGAACGACGAGTTCCTGGACCAGGTCGCCTCCGGCCACGAGGCCGTCACCGCCGCGCTGACCGCCCGTACGGCGGACGCCCCCCGCCCCTTCACGGGCGAGGACGAGCTCGCGACCTACCTCGCCTCCGAGCAGTCGCTCCTCTTCGGCCACCGCTTCCACCCGACCCCCAAGGCGCGCAGCGGCGACGCCGCGTCCTGGCTGTCGTACGCGCCCGAGGCGGGCGCCGTCTTCCCGCTGCGCCACCTCGCCGTCCGCGCCGAGCTGATCGCCGAGGAACGCGTCGAGGAGAGCGCCACCGACCCGCTGGAGCGGCTGCACCCCGACCTGCCGGACGGCTACCGGCT